>CAZYVE010000038.1:0-18515 GCA_964651035.1 uncultured Bacteroides sp. | reverse complement strand
CCGTCCATTACAGTCGGATCATGTTCCTCACAACAGGTTATCAGGCCGCATTTCTTGCCCGATATGTCTTTGCCTGCCACGCAGAACGAATAAATCCGGTCTATCACTCCCTTTATCTGCGACGGGATGGAATACCAGTAAACAGGGGTCACATACACGACGACGTCGGCATCCAGAATGGCAGGCGCAATCACGTTGAAATCATCATCGAAGGAGCAGGCCTTTCCCGTCTTGAAGCAGGTCTGGCAGGCATGGCAACCGCCAATCTTCATGAATGCGGCATCAAACCGCTGCACGGTATGGCCGAGTTGCTCCGCCTCTTTGACAAACGCCTCCGTCATGGCAAAACTGTTGCCTTTCTTGCGGGGACTTCCCGTAATCACTGTAATCTTCATGCTCTTTCCTCCCGTTTATTTTTGTATGGTGTTGGAATTCTGATTGTAGGCCTTCGCCACGCAACGCCATTGTCCGTCCATCTTCATCAGCAACAGGTAGTCTGTAAAATCAATGCGACCTCCCCAATTCTCTTCCAATACACGGACTACAGCGAGAGTCTCTTCCACGTCAATGACATCAACACGAGCCTTGAAGCCCTTGTCTGCACCCACGGTATCCACATTGTCATAAAACTGCCCGATGCTCCCGTGTTCCAGTTTCCCGTCCAGGTAACCGAACAGCACGGCTTCGTCAATGAACAGCTCCTTGGCATAGCTGCTGTTGCCCTCTGCTACACTCTTCACAAATTTCATGGCGGCCTCTTCCACAGCCTTGTACTCTTCGATATTAGCTCTCATAATAATATTATTTATGTGTTATTACCAGACACAAAATTATAAGATAGCTGTTATTTGCACAAGTACCGAAAAATTATTCATATACTGAAAAATTATTCGGTATACCAGCACTTTAAACAATTATATGTACATTCGCGACATAATAAAGTATAATGACTATGTACGAAAGGAAAATACCCGTTGATTTGGATTGCCCGCTCCGACTTACCATGAGCCTGATAGACTCGAAGTGGAAGTCATGTATCTTGGACGAATTGCGCCATAAGCCGTTGCGCCCGAGCGAGCTTCACAAGGTTTTCCCCGAAGCTACACCTCGTGTGCTTGACATGCAACTGAAAGAATTGGTGGAAGACGGCCTGGTATCCAAAACCATATACCCCGAACTTCCTCCCCGTTCTGAATACGCGATTACCGCTTTGGGACAGTCATTGATACCTATTATAGACGCAATGATTGAATGGGGGAACAGGAATCAAGAACTCTTCGAAAAGAAATTTGGCAATAAAAAATAATTATATCGCAGTTTCTACAAAGAGCAGTCTGACAGGAATGTACTGCCATTCGCATAATCTGCGACTTCCACCAAGCCATTACCCGCCTTTCGGGAATGCTCATAAGAAGTTTATTATTAATATATTTCCATTTTATACTCGGATTTTTATGGAAAACAGACTGCATCCCGTTTTCTTTTGCTACTTTTGCATTCTGTTATTCCATGAGGACAAATGAATACAGAACCCGGTAAATACAGTTTGCTTAATTCTATCGACAGACCGGCCGACCTGCGGCGTCTCAGTACAGACCGGTTGCCGGAAATCTGCCGGGAGCTGAGGCAGGATATAATAGATGAAGTGTCGCTTAACCCGGGACATTTTGCCGCAAATCTGGGTACGGTAGAACTGACAGTAGCGCTTCATTATGTGTTCAACACCCCCTACGACCGCATCGTGTGGGACGTGGGACATCAGGCGTACGGACACAAGATTCTGACCGGACGACGCGAGACATTCTCCACCAACCGCAAATTCAAAGGGATACGGCCTTTCCCGTCGCCGGAAGAAAGCGAATATGACACGTTTGCCTGCGGACATGCTTCCAACTCCATATCTGCAGCCTTGGGAATGGCGGTGGCGGCTTCCCTCAAAGGCGAAAAAAAACGCCATGTAGTGGCAGTAATCGGCGACGGGAGCATGAGCGGCGGACTGGCCTTCGAAGGGTTGAACAATGTGTCTTCTACTCCGAACAACCTGCTCATCATACTGAATGACAATGACATGTCCATAGACCGCAGTGTAGGCGGCATGCAGAAGTATCTCCTCAACCTCACCACAACAAGCCATTACAACCGGCTGCGCTTCAAAGTCTCGCAATTGCTCTTCAAGCTTGGCATCCTTAACGAGGAACGGCGCAAGGCACTGATACGCTTTGGCAACAGTCTCAAATCAATGGCCGCAAAGCAACAAAATATCTTCGATGGCATGAACATACGCTACTTCGGCCCGGTGGACGGACATGATGTGAAGAGACTGGTACGTGTGCTGCGCGACATTAAGGATATGAAAGGGCCAAAGCTGCTGCACCTGCACACAGTGAAAGGCAAGGGGTTTGAGCCGGCGGAAAAGATGCCGGAAATATGGCACGCACCGGGCAGATTCAACCCCGCGACAGGAGAACGCTTCCTACATGATACTTCGAAACTACCGCCACTGTATCAGGACGTATTCGGCGAGACTCTTGTCGAACTGGCCAGAATGAACCCTCGGATAGTAGGGGTAACCCCGGCCATGCCGACCGGATGTTCAATGAACAAACTGATGGAAGCCATGCCAGAACGGACTTTCGACGTTGGCATTGCAGAGGGGCATGCGGCGACGTTTTCGGGCGGCATGGCCAAGGAAGGGTTACTGCCGTTCTGCAACATATACTCCAGCTTCGTGCAGCGGGCTTACGACAACGTAATACACGACATTGCCCTGCTGAAACTGCCGGTAGTTCTGTGTCTCGACAGGGCAGGACTCGTCGGAGAAGACGGGCCTACACACCACGGGGCATTCGACCTGGCCTGCTTCCGTCCCATACCGAACCTTACCATATCTTCACCCATGAACGAACACGAACTGCGGAGGCTGATGTACACGGCACAACTGCCGGGCAAAGGTCCGTTCGTAATACGCTACCCGCGCGGACGTGGCGTGCAGACAGACTGGCGATGCCCACTGGAAGAAATCCCCGTAGGAAAAGGGCGCAGACTGAAAGACGGGAATGACATGGCTGTAATCACCATAGGTCCGGTAGGCAACATTGCCGCAAAAGCCATAGCACGTGCCGAAAACGAACAGGGATTGTCAATAGCACACTACGACCTGCGTTTCCTCAAGCCCATAGACGAAGAATTGCTGCACGAAGCAGGAAAACGCTTCCTGCATATCGTCACCATAGAAAACGGCGTACTGAAAGGCGGTATGGGCAGCGCAATACTCGAGTTCATGGCAGACAACGGATATACACCACAAATACGGCGCATCGGGATACCCGACATTTTCGTGGAACATGGGACATTAGCCGAATTGCATCATCTGTGCGGCATGGATGAGGAAAGTATTTACAAAGTACTAACAGAAAAGCCGTAATGAAAATTATCATAGCCGGTGCCGGCTCCGTAGGCACACATCTGGCCAAATTGCTGTCGCGAGAAAAGCACGATATCATCCTTATGGATGACGATGAAGAAAAATTGAGTACTCTCGGCTCCAACTTCGACCTTATGACCATAGCCGCATCCCCGACATCAATAAAAGGACTGGAAGGGGTTGGAACCAAAGATGCAGACCTGTTCATAGCCGTGACACCGGACGAGAGCAGGAATATGACCACCTGCATGCTGGCAAACAACCTGGGAGCCAAGAAAACCGTGGCACGTATAGACAACTACGAATATCTGCTGCCACGCAACAAGGAGTTCTTCAGGAAACTGGGTGTAGACTCGCTTATTTACCCCGAAATGCTGGCAGCCAAGGAAATCGTATCATCCATACGCATGAGCTGGGTACGCCAATGGTGGGAATTCTGCGGAGGGGCGCTCATCCTTATAGGGACAAAGATGCGCGAGAAAGCAGAAATTCTGAACATCCCGTTACACCAGCTCGGAGGTCCGGGACTGCCTTACCACATAGTAGCCATCAAGCGTGGAGGAGAGACGCTTATTCCACGCGGGAACGATGCCATCCACCTGTACGACATAGTATATTTCACCACCACCCGCAAGTATCTGCCATATATCAGAAAAATCACGGGAAAAGAGGATTATGTAGACGTACGCAACGTAATGGTGATGGGAGGCAGCCGCATAGCCGTCCGTACAGCACAATTTGTCCCCGACTATATGCAGGTTAAAATCATAGACAACAACCTGAACAGATGCAACCGGCTGGCAGAAATACTGGATGACAAGACCATGGTAATCAACGGGGACGGACGCGACATGGACCTGCTGCTGGAAGAAGGGCTGCAAAACACGGAAGCATTCGTGGCTTTGACCGGCAACTCGGAGACAAACATACTGGCCTGCGTGGCGGCCAAACGTATGGGAGTGGGCAAGACTGTGGCTGAAGTAGAAAATATCGACTATATAAGCATGGCCGAAAGCCTGGACATCGGCACTGTGATAAACAAGAAAATGATAGCCGCCAGCCACATCTACCAGATGATGCTCGATGCCGACGTCAGCAATGTGAAATGCCTTACATTTGCCGATGCCGACGTGGCCGAGTTTATCGTTAAGGAGGGAGCGCTCATAACACGCCATCAGGTGAAAGACCTCGGCCTGCCCAAGGGCACAACCATAGGAGGACTGATACGGAACGGGGAAGGCATCGTGGTTATGGGCAACACCCTTATAAAACCAGGTGACCATGTGGTGGTATTCTGCCGTAGCATGATGATAAAAAAGATTGAAAACTTTTTCAATTGAACCTCATCCGGAGAGTACCTGACTGCTGCATCAATCAATGAGCAACCGACAACAAATCGTACACTTCTCCGCAACAGACAAGAAGCGACCAAACGACCTGTTGCATCCCTCAGACAATTAAAAAGTGTAAAAACATGCTTTTTGTTAAGCAGAGATTGCAAATGGGCCGAATACTTGTTGTATCTTTGTGCCTCGCATAACGAAACGTGGCAAAAAAAGGTTTAAAACATTAATAAACGTACTTAGAGTTTATGAACTTTATCTTCTTGGTGACCGTTGTTGTGACGGCAATTATTTTTGTGGGAATTGTTATTGCCATTTCCAACGCAATAGCCCCGCGTTCATACAACACGCAAAAGATGGAACCCTACGAATGCGGTATCCCCACGAGAGGCAAATCTTGGATGCAATTCAAAGTAGGTTATTATCTCTTTGCCATCCTGTTCCTCATGTTTGAGGTAGAAACTGTATTCCTATTCCCTTGGGCCGTAATAACCCGTGAAATGGGTGTGGGAGGACTATGCAGCGTCTTATTTTTCTTATTCATATTAATTCTGGGTCTTGCATACGCCTGGAAGAAAGGAGCTCTGGAATGGAAATAACGAAAAAGCCTAAAATAAAGTCCATACCCTACGAGGACTTCCAGGACAATGAAACATTGGAAAAACTGGTTCAGGAATTAAACTCTGGTGGAACAAACGTTATATTAAGCACCCTGGATGACCTTATCGACTGGGGACGAAGCAACTCGTTGTGGCCTTTGACCTTTGCCACAAGCTGTTGCGGCATAGAATTCATGGCCGTATGTGCAGCACGTTACGACATTGCACGCTTCGGGTTCGAAGTGACACGTAACAGCCCGCGGCAGGCCGATGTGATTCTGGTAAGCGGTACAATAACCAACAAAATGGCTCCTGTATTGAAGCGCCTTTACGACCAGATGGCAGACCCCAAATATGTAATCGCCATCGGAGGATGCGCTGTAAGCGGAGGACCGTTCAGAAAGTCGTACCATGTAGTACAGGGTGTGGATAATATCATACCTGTCGACGTATATGTCCCCGGATGCCCTCCGCGTCCGGAAGCATTCCTGTATGGAATGATGCAATTGCAACGCAAAATCAAAGTTGAAAAGTATTTTGGTGGCGTAAACCGAAAAGAAAAGAAACCGGAAGAAGAATAACAAAGTATGGAAGAAACTATATATATCAAGCCGCAGGATTTGCATAAAGAGATGTTACGCCTGCGAAACGAAGATCAGATGGACTTCCTTGAAAGCCTGACAGGCATGGATTGGGGGATACCGGACGATAAGGATAAGGAGGGGACATTGCGCGGACTGGGTGTGGTGTACCACCTTGAATCGACCTCCACAGGCAAACGCATAGTTGTAAAGACCTCCACTCTGGAACGCGAAAATCCGAAACTCCCTTCAGTAATCGATATTTGGAAAGGAGCCAATCTGCCGGAACGTGAAGTTTATGATTTCTTCGGAATAATCTTTGACGGTCATCCTGACATGCGCCGCCTTTTCCTGCGTAATGACTGGAATGGATTTCCGTTGCGCAAAGATAACGACCCGGCCAAAGAGAATCCTCTGCGTATGGACAACGAAGAAACAATCGACGTGACACATACAGAAGAGAAGGAATACGGAGAGACAAAAGAAAAAACGGTAAAGATTTTCGATGATGAAGAATATGTGATAAACATCGGGCCACAACATCCGGCCACGCATGGGGTATTGCGTTTCCGCGTATCGTTGGATGGCGAAATCATCAGGAAAATAGACGTTAATTGCGGGTATATCCATAGAGGCATAGAAAAAATGAACGAAAGCCTCACTTATCCGCAAACATTAGCTCTGACCGACCGTCTGGATTATCTGGGAGCCATGCAAAGCCGCCATGCGTTGTGCATGTGCATAGAAAAGGCAATGGGCGTGGAGGTGAGCGAACGCGTAAAATGCATCCGTACCATTATGGACGAACTGCAACGCATCAACTCACACATATTGTTTTTTGCATGTCTATGCCAGGACATGGGCGCCACCACAGCTTTCCTTTACGGATTCCGTGACCGTGAAAAGATTCTGGATATACTTGAAGAGACCTGCGGAGGCCGCCTTATATTGCACTACAACACCATAGGCGGAGTGCAGAAAGATCTGCATCCCAACTTTGTACACAGGGTAAAAGAGTTTATTCCTTATATGCGCAAGAATATCAAGGAATATTTTGATGTGTTCATAAACAATGTGGTAACCCAGAACCGTCTTAAAGGTGTGGGAATACTAAGCCGCGAAGATGCCATAGCATTCGGAGCCACCGGCGGTACAGGACGAGCCAGCGGATGGGCGTGCGATGTGCGTAAACGCATTCCATACGGAGTGTATGACAAAGTGGACTTCAAGGAAATAGTCTATACGGAAGGTGACTGTTTTGCACGAGTCATGGTGCGTATGGACGAGATTATGGAAAGTCTGCATATCATAGAGCAACTTATAGACAATATTCCGGAAGGTCCGTATCAGGAAAAAATGAAACCGATAATACGCGTGCCGGAGGGCTCATATTACGCAGCCGTAGAAGGCAGCCGTGGTGAATTCGGAGTATATCTGGAGAGCAAAGGAGACAAAACACCCTACCGCCTGCATTATCGCGCTACCGGTCTGCCACTGGTGGGCACGATAGACACGTTGTGCCGCGGAGCGAAAATTGCCGACCTGATAGCCATCGGCGGTACATTGGACTACATTGTACCTGATATTGACAGATAGAAATTTGTACATTAGCACTTTAAATACAGAAAAAGATGTTCGATTTTAGTGTTGCAACAAACTGGATACACCAAATGCTTACCTCGGTCATGCCTGAGGGCCTGGCTATCTTCATTGAATGTGTAGTAGTAGGAGTATGCATCGTGCTGATGTATGCCATCCTTGCCATCTTATTGATTTACATGGAACGCAAGATATGCGGTTTCTTCCAATGCCGTCTGGGGCCTAACCGTGTAGGACCTTATGGAAGCATTCAGGTGATTTGTGACGTGCTGAAGATGCTGACCAAAGAAATCTTCACGCCCAACAAAGTCGATAAAATCCTCTACAATCTGGCTCCATACATGGTTCTGTTGGCTTCATTCCTGACATTCGCATGCCTGCCTGCCAACAAAGGGCTGGAAGTTCTGGACTTTAATATCGGGGTGTTTTTCTTATTGGCGGCATCCGGAATAGGTGTCGTGGGAATACTCTTGGCCGGATGGGGGTCTAACAGCAAATTTTCCCTGATAGGTGCCATGCGTAGCGGAGCGCAGATAATAAGCTATGAGCTTTCGGTAGGCCTCAGCATACTTACGATGGTAATACTTACAGGAACAATGCAGATTTCTGAAATAGTTGCCGGCCAGGCCAACGGATGGCTTATATTCAAGGGACACATTCCTGCCATCATCGCTTTCGTAATTTACCTGATTGCCGGCAATGCCGAGTGTAACCGTGGACCATTCGACCTGCCCGAAGCCGAAAGTGAACTGACCGCAGGCTATCACACCGAATATAGCGGAATGCATTTCGGCTTTTTCTACCTGGCCGAATATCTGAACCTGTTTATTACTTCAGCCATAGCCGCCACTGTATTTTTAGGAGGCTGGATGCCACTGCACATACCAGGACTGGACGGCTTTAACATGGTAATGGATTATATCCCCGGCTTTATATGGTTTTTTGCTAAAGCATTCTTTGTGGTATTCCTGATGATGTGGATGCGATGGACATTCCCACGCTTGCGTATCGACCATATCTTGAAACTTGAGTGGAAATACCTATTACCGATTTCGATGGTCAACCTGCTACTTATGGCACTTGTGGCTACGTTCGGATTGCACTTTTAACCCCTAAGAGTATATATAGTGATTATGGAAGAAAAAGATACATATTTCGGAGGATTCTTTGCAGGAATACGGAGCCTTTGCATTGGCCTGAAAACGACCATGCGGGAATTCTTCACCAAAAAAATTACAGAACAATATCCAGAGAACAGGAATGAGCTCAAGATGTTTGACCGATTCCGCGGGACACTGACCATGCCGCATAATGAGAACAATGAACATTTATGCATAGCATGCGGAATCTGCCAGATGTCATGCCCTAACGGCAGCATCAAGGTGACCAGCGAAAACATTACTACCGAAGAGGGCAAGAAGAAAAGGATACTGGCAAAATACGAATATAACCTCGGCTCATGCATTTTCTGCCAGCTGTGCGTCAATACCTGCCCACACAATGCCATCACATTCGACCAAGTATTCGAACATGCCGTATTCGACCGTTCGAAACTGATATTGACACTGAACCACCCGGGCAGTCATGTCGCAGAGAAGAAAAAAGAATGATTAACGTTTTTAGCTATAAGCACTTATAACATGGAAATAACACTCGAAACTGTAGTTTTCTACTTCCTTGCGGCTTTCATTGCCGTATTTTCCATTTTGACGGTGACCACCAACCGCATTATGCGTGCGGCCACTTATCTGTTGTTCGTTTTGTTTGGAACGGCAGGCTTCTATTTCCTATTGGGATACACGTTCTTAGGAGCCGTGCAAATCATGGTATATGCAGGCGGCATTGTGGTGCTCTACGTATTCTCCATATTACTGACCAGCGGAGAGGGGAACAAAATTCAAAAGCTGAAACGGAGCAGATTCGTGGCAGGATTGGGAACGGCCATCGCTGGCGGTGTAATTGTATTGTTTGTCATATTGAAACACAAGTTCCTGGCACCAACGGATATAGAATATGCTGAAACCGGATTCAAACAAATCGGCTACCACATGCTCAGCAGTGACAAATATGGATATTTACTGCCGTTTGAAGCTGTCAGCATCCTGCTGCTGGCTTGTATCATCGGAGGATTATTAATAGCACGTAAAAGATAAACACAGATATGGTACATTTGGAATATTATCTGATAGTTTCGACTATCATGCTGTTTGCTGGCATATATGGCTTCTTTACTCGTCGCAATACACTGACCATGCTCATTTCAATAGAGCTGATCCTTAACGCCACGGATATCAACTTCGCTGTATTCAACCGTTACCTGTTTCCCGAAAACCTGGAAGGACACTTCTTCGCACTGTTTTCCATCGCTATCTCAGCGGCAGAGACAGCAATAGCAATAGCAATCATGATAAACATATACCGCAACATACGCAGCATACAAACGAACCGTTTGGAAGAATTGAAGTGGTGACACATGCGGTCATAAGCATATAGAAATCATAAAAAAACAGATAAACAAGTATGGAATATACGATTTTTATCCTACTCCTTCCGCTTTTCTCTTTCCTCGTCTTAGGGATAGGAGGAAAATGGATGTCGCACCGCACGGCGGGACTCATAGGCACCGTAGTCTTGGGCGCAGTTACTGTTCTGTCTTACATTACGGCCGGACTATACTTCTCTTCACCACGCCTGGACGATGGCACATTTGCCACACTGATGCCATGGAATTTTACATGGCTGCCTTTCACGGAACGTCTTAGCATAGACATGGGCATTCTGCTGGATCCTATATCTGTGATGATGCTCATAGTAATCAGCACAGTGTCATTCATGGTACATATATACTCTTTCGGATACATGAAAGGCGAGCGCGGGTTCCAACGTTACTATGCTTTCCTGTCTCTCTTCACAATGTCAATGCTGGGCTTGGTGGTCGCCACAAACATTTTCCAGATGTATCTGTTCTGGGAACTGGTGGGTGTATCCTCTTATCTTTTAATAGGCTTTTACTATACCAAACCTGCCGCTGTGGCTGCATCCAAAAAAGCTTTCATCGTAACGCGTTTTGCCGACCTTGGCTTTCTGATAGGCATTCTGATATATGGCTATTATGCCGGGACATATACTTTCAGTCCGGATATCATGCTATTGGCAAAGGGCGGAGCAGCCATGATTCCACTTGCATTGGGACTGATGTTCATAGGCGGTGCCGGCAAGAGTGCAATGTTCCCATTACACATCTGGCTGCCCGATGCCATGGAAGGTCCTACACCGGTCTCCGCACTAATACACGCCGCAACCATGGTTGTTGCAGGTGTCTACCTGGTGGCACGCATGTTCCCGCTTTTCATAGCTTATGCTCCCGATGTGCTCCATATTGTGGCATACGTTGGCGCATTCACGGCTTTCTATGCAGCAAGCGTGGCCTGCGTACAGAGTGATATAAAACGTGTATTGGCTTTTTCCACCATATCGCAGATAGGATTCATGATGGTGGCTTTAGGAGTGTGTACTGCCAACGACCCTCACGAGGGAGGGCTGGGTTATATGGCCGGTATGTACCATCTGTTCACACATGCCATGTTTAAGGCTCTGCTGTTCCTCGGTGCAGGAAGCATAATCCACGCCGTGCACAGCAATGAGATGTCGGCCATGGGCGGCCTGCGGAAATATATGCCTATAACGCATATCACTTTCCTGATAGCCTGCCTCGCCATTGCCGGCATACCGCCCTTCTCAGGGTTCTTCTCAAAAGATGAGATTCTGGCTGCATGCTTCCAGTTCAGTCCTATTATGGGATGGATTATGACCGTGATTGCCGGCATGACAGCATTCTATATGTTCCGTTTATATTACGGGATATTCTGGGGTAAGGAAAACAAAGAACTCCACAAGACACATACACCTCATGAAAGCCCACTTTCAATGACTTTCCCCCTCATGTTCCTGGCACTTGTCACGATTGTGGGAGGATGGCAGTTCATATTGCCGTTCGGCCATTTTATCAGTGCCAACGGGCATGAATATGACATCCATATAGACATGGCGGTTGCCGGTACAAGTATCATTGTTGCAATTATAGGTATAGCCTTGGCTACATACATGTACGTCAAAGAGAAACAGCCGGTGGCAGATGCCCTTGCACGCCGGTTCCGCGGTCTATGGACTGCCGCCTACCATCGCTTCTATCTGGATGAGGTTTACCAATATGTTACCCACCGGATTATATTCCGTTGCATCTCCACGCCATTAGCATGGTGGGACCGCCACGTTGTCGACGGTTTCTTCAACTTCCTGGCTTGGGGAGCCAACGAAGGAGGAGAATCCATACGGACCCTGCAAAGCGGACGCGTACAGCAATATGCACTGGTGTTTTTGCTCGGCGTACTGGCCCTGATACTTATTCTGTTATTAATGTAATAATATAAGAAAACATATGAACTTCCTTAGTCTATTTGTTCTTATCCCCCTGTTGATGCTGCTGGGCCTGTGGTTAAGCCGCAACCTCAATCAGGTGCGTGGAGTTATGGTAGCCGGTGCGTCAGCTTTATTGGTTTTGTCCGTCACCCTAACCATAATGTACCTTAAAGCCCGTCAGGGAGGCGCAACGGAGGAAATGCTCTTCTGCGCAGACATGGCATGGTATCCGGCATTGAATATACACTACTCCGTTGGAGTAGATGGCATATCGGTAGCCATGCTGTTGCTCTCAGCCATCATTGTATTTACGGGCACATTCGCATCATGGCGGTTACAGCCACTTACCAAGGAATTTTTCCTTTGGTTCACATTCCTGTCATTAGGCGTGTTCGGTTTCTTCATATCCATAGACCTGTTCACCATGTTCATGTTCTACGAAGTTGCGCTTATCCCGATGTACCTGCTCATCGGCGTATGGGGCTCCGGACACAAAGAATACTCAGCCATGAAACTGACTCTGATGCTTATGGGAGGATCTGCATTCCTGCTCATCGGCATATTGGGCATATACTTCGGTTCGGGGGGAACAACCATGAACCTGTTAGAAATAGCAGGCTTGCACAACATACCCATAGAACAGCAACGTATATGGTTTCCGCTGACATTCCTCGGTTTCGGTGTATTGGGTGCCCTGTTCCCATTCCATACATGGAGTCCCGACGGTCATGCCTCAGCACCGACTGCCGTATCCATGCTGCATGCCGGCGTACTTATGAAGCTCGGTGGTTACGGCTGTTTCCGCATAGCCATGTTCCTCATGCCCGAAGCTACCAATGAACTGGGCTGGATATTCATCATCCTGACCGGCATATCAGTGGTATACGGAGCTTTCTCTGCATGCGTACAGACTGACCTGAAATACATCAATGCCTATTCGTCGGTATCACACTGCGGGTTGGTATTATTCGCCATACTTATGATGAACCAGACTGCCAGTACGGGTGCCGTATTGCAGATGCTAAGCCACGGTCTGATGACAGCCCTGTTCTTTGCCCTGATAGGCATGATATATGGGCGAACCCACACGCGCGACGTACGTGAGCTGAACGGACTGATGAAAATAATGCCTTTCCTGTCTGTATGCTATGTCATTGCCGGTCTGGCAAACCTCGGCTTGCCGGGACTGAGCGGTTTTGTGGCAGAGATGACTATTTTCACAGGCTCATTCCAACACGCAGACACTTTCCACCGTGTATGGACCATATTGGCTTGTACGTCGATAGTAATCACGGCCGTTTACATCCTGCGGCTGGTGGGCAAGATTCTCTACGGCACATGCACAAATAAGCATCATCTGACACTGACCGATGCCACGTGGGACGAACGGACTGCTGTTATCATCCTCATAGTATGCGTGGCAGCACTGGGTCTCTCACCATGGTGGATAAGCGGCATGATAGGAGACAGTGTATTGCCCATAGTCAACCAACTGGCTATCAAATAACGCCCATTCAATCATTAACAACCGATTAATACAATGGATTACAGTCAATTCTTACTGATGAAAGAAGAGATTTCGCTAATAGCGGTAATCATCATCATCTTCATAGCCGACCTCTTCATGTGTCCCGACAACCACAAGCGCGACGGGAAGCCGATGTTGAATACCATTCTCCCGGTCGTGCTGCTTGCCTTACATACGATTATCACAATCACACCAAGTGCAGCGGCAGAGGCATTCGGAGGCATGTATGTCACGACCCCGGCACAAAGCATCGTAAAATCCGTACTTAGCTCAGGCACACTGATAGTATTCCTTATGGGGCACGAATGGCTGCGCCGCAAGGACCTGCTCATACGCCAGGGAGAATTCTATGTGCTGACATTGTCGACGCTGCTGGGAATGTATTTCATGATTTCGGCAGGCCATTTCCTCATGTTCTTCATAGGCTTGGAAACTGCCAGCATCCCCATGGTTGCCCTGATAGCTTTCGACAAATACCGCCACAAATCATCCGAAGCAGGAGCCAAGTATATATTGACGGCTTTGTTCTCAAGCGGCTTGCTGCTGTTCGGGCTTTCACTGATATACGGCACGGTAGGCACACTTTACTTTGCCGACATACCGGCACACCTTGAAGGCAGCCCGCTACAGGTTATGGCATTCGTATTCTTCTTTGCCGGCATGGGATTCAAGATTTCACTCGTACCCTTCCACCTATGGACGGCCGATGTGTACGAAGGCGCCCCAAGCACGGTAACAGCCTACCTGAGCGTCATATCAAAAGGTTCGGCAGCCTTTGTTCTGATGATTGTGCTCATCAAAGTATTCGCACCGATGGTACAAGAGTGGCAGACTGTGCTCTTCTGGGTCATAACAGCTTCCATTACTCTGGCAAACCTGTTTGCATTGCGGCAACGCAACATACAGCGACTGATGGCATTCTCAAGCATATCGCAGGCCGGATACATCATGCTTGGAGTGATAGCCGGCACACCCGAAGGCATGACATCACTCATATACTACACGCTGGTCTACATGTTTGCCAACCTTGGGGTCTTCACCGTTATCAACATAATAATGCAACGCACCGGCAAGATAACGCTTGACGAATATAACGGACTATACTCCACCAACCCTCGCCTGGCATTCCTCATGACACTGGCCCTGTTCTCCCTGGCAGGCATACCGCCCTTTGCAGGCTTCTTCTCGAAGTTCTTTATCTTCGCGGCTGCCTTCAACAGCGGTTTCCACCTGCTGGTATTCATCGCCTTGCTCAACACCATCATATCGCTGTATTACTACCTGAAGATTGTCAAGGCCATGTACATAAATAAGAGCGATACTCCGATAGCCTCCTTCAGTAGCGACAATTATACACGTGCCAGTCTTGCACTGTGCACACTGGGCATCATCGTACTGAGCATTGCAAGCGTAGTGTACCAGGGTATCGACAAGTTCTCGTTCGGGATATAAGGGAAATTGTGACATACGGGATTACTCATCATTCCCATACACACAGACAGCCGACATGTGCACGCCACGCGTGCCATGCCGGCTGTCATAAAAAACAACCCTAACCGGAGTTATTCCGAAACCAGATATGTACAGTAAAACTGCTCTATACTGTCAAACGGAATCTTCTCCATATCGTCATACAAATCCGTATGAGTGGCACCAGGAACTATCAGCAGTTCCTTATTGTCACCTTTCAGCTTCTTGAAAGCATCTTCACTGAAGTAACGTGAATGGGCATTCTCCCCATGCACAAGCAAAACGGCATTGCGTATCTCACTGCTATAGGCCAATATCTGCATGTTGGCAAACGACAAGGACGAAGTCTTGTTCCACCCGCCATTGGAATTGAGCGAACGTTTGTGGTAACCGCGCGGGGTCTTGTAATAAGCATGATAATCTTTAACGAATTGCGGTGCATCCTCAGGCAACGTGTCTGCCACACCGCCGGCAAGGGCATAAGTGCCGTTACGATAATCCTCGGTCCTTTGTCCGTTGAGTTGCCTGCGCATCTCATAGCGGGCATCCTCGTCCATGGAGTCATAATAGCCGTTGGCCGTAACCCGGCACATGTCATACATTGTCGAAGCCACCGCAGCCTTGATACGAGTGTCCATGGATGCCGCATTTACAGCAAGTCCTCCCCATCCGCAGATACCGAGTATGCCTATGCGTTCCGCATCAACATCATCACGTGTAGACAGATAATCCACCGCTGCGCAGAAGTCCTCCGTATTGATATCAGGAGAAGCCACATACCGGGGCTGGCCGCCGCTCTCGCCTGTAAACGAAGGGTCGAAAGCTATGGTAAGGAAACCGCGCTCCGCCAACTCCTGGGCATACAGCCCTGAAGCCTGTTCTTTCACCGCGCCGAACGGTCCGCAGACGGCTATTGCCGGCAGTTTTCCGGCAGCACCTTCCGGGATATACAAATCGGCCACCAGCGTTATGCCGTAACGGTTGTGGAATGTCACCTTCGAATGTCCAACTTTCCCGCTCTGCGGAAATACTTTGTCCCATTCCTGCACTAAACCTTTCGGTTGCTCATCATAAGTCTCCATAATTTTACTTGTTTGTGCGGATGCAGCAGTCCCACAGGCCATCATGCACGCCGCGATAATCAATTTTGCATTCATATATTTCTCTGCTGTGGCAGGGAGAATATCACGGGGATTTTCCCCCGCCTGTTTAACAATACAAAATTAACTTGCGGCATGCTACATTCCGCTAAACAATTCATGGCAAAAACAACCACTATTACTGATTGCAATCCACTGCACGGCCATGCAAAAAAGACGGTCCACGCTTTCACGCAGACCGTCTTTATGCGGTTAAGTATCATGTCCACCGTACAGGTTACTGTATGCTGATAACCTTATGGGCCTTTTCCTCCTCCTGCTCGGTGAGCTTGGGCAACTCTATGGTAAGTACGCCGTTCTCCACATGGGCAGCAATCTTTTCCTTATCCACATCCTCCGGCAGAATCATTGTCTGCTGGAATTTGGCATACGAGAATTCGCGGCGCAGGTAACGCCCTTCCTTCCTGTTGCAGTCCTTATCACACTCGCTGTTCTCCACTTTCTTCTCCATGTTGATGACGAGGTTGCTCTTTTCATCAATATGGACGTTGAAGTCTTCCTTAGTCATGCCCGGAGCAGCAACTTCAACCTTATATTCGTTCACGGTTTCATAAACATTGATAGCCGGAGCAGTTGCGTTGGCTCTCATCATCCAGTCGTTGTCGAAAAAGTCGTTGAAGATACCCGGTAACCAACTCTGATTTCTTCTCATAAGTGCCATAATCAAATCTCCTATCTTTAAATTGTGTTTAACTGTTTACGGACTCCGGTCCTTCGCTGCGGGCTTTCGGCTTCCGCCATCTGCCCGGTCTGCTTCCGAACCATCGTTCACCCAATATACGGCAAATCGTATGCCAACAGAGTTTTTCGCACTTTTACTGACAATTTGTCGCTAACTATAAACACAAACTTTACAAAAGACTACCCAAGCATGACTTTTTGTCAAACTAAAATCAGAACAGTTGTCCTACCGCTGCAACGTCCGCATCTCCCAATATTTGAACCGCCCTTTCTTTTGCAGGCCATTTCATCATGGCCTTTTTTGAACCTGCTATACCATAACTTCTATTTTTCAGATACCTTCATTCTGTTTCCTTTTATTGCTGCATCCTGAAAAGCGTGGATTTCCTCCCTGCTCCAAGGCAGTCCTATGAAATCTGACGGGTAATCGGTTTCGATTATATCCGGCTCGGACAGCAGATCCCTGAAATACGCAATCCTGCGGTCTGCCGCATTCTTGATTTTGTCTGATGTGAGAGTGATGGAAATCATGGTCATGACCCCCTTTTCATGCAGTCTGTTGTAGATATCCTGCAATTCCGGATTTACAGAACGCCTTATGTATGCCATTATGTAATCCCAAGGTATCGGGCAGGCATCGTATGCCTCGAAATGTTCCACAGAACTTATCTGAACACAGAACATGACATTTCTTATCCCGTTGTTCCAATAATACATCGCTTCGTCCAACGACCTCACGCTCAACATTATATTATGGTACATCGCCCAGTCTCCTCCCGGTTTCAGCTGTTTGATGTAATAGTCGAGGCTTGCTTTCTTCACCTCCTCGCTGACACCTTTGGTGTTGATGTACTTGTTGTCGAAGTTGAAAACCACCTTGTCTTTGCCCCATTCGAGAAGCGACTTCAGGGTCGGTATCTTGTATGGAGTTTCTGTCCCGCCTCTGTCCACAAGATTGAAATTCTGGAGTTCTTCATACGTATAATCCGCCACTTTTCCTTTCCCCGTGGTGGTTCTGTCGATGCTAAGGTCATGCATGAGCACCAACACGCTGTCCTTGGTAAAACTGAAATCCACTTCAAAGAATGAGGGCATCATAGAGAGGGTCTTTTCGCAAGATTCGATGCAGTTCTCAGGATAACCCGACAACATTCCTCCACGGTGTCCGCTTATGATTATATCCCGATCCGGAGAATATTTAAAATATGACTTGAGATCATCGATAGAGCCGATCGATACCGTGTTTGCCGTCTGGGCGGAAACGGTTCCGACCGTAGTGAGCAATATCAGGCAGAAAACTGCCGAGCTTATGTTTTTCATACTGTCCATCACATCTGTTTCATTTTGTTATACGTCTCTTCCGAAGAAAGACCCTTCCCGGCCTCCATTCCGGCCTGCGGTTCATCCAGCATCACCTGCAATTCTTCTATGCTATATGACTAAGGTTCTTTCTCCTACTTTTTATCCAACCGTTCCATCAGCTTGTAGACCAAGCATTTCTGATTACCATAACTCGGAGCTGTACCAACTGCCACAAGTTATCAAGTGATATGGTTGCTTTCATAATCCGGTTCCCCTTTCTTGATTTGGTATACAAAGACAAATTAGAATATTTTTACGGGGAACAAAATTTTATTGTTGTAATTGTTATAGGGTTTCAATGTCTTTTTCTCTAATTTTATATCCCCAAAGGGCATAACTCAACATTACA
>CAZYVE010000037.1:12124-18800 GCA_964651035.1 uncultured Bacteroides sp. | reverse complement strand
GGGTACACATATTTGTCATACGACGAGGTGAAGTGCAACCCCGGCATATCGTTTCCGGACAAAGCGAACTGCATGCTGTCTATCAGCGAATAGTCGTCTGCCCGCAAGGCATAGTATTTTGCAGCTTGGCTGTTGCGCACGCATACAGTCCAGTCCATCATGTTGCCGATTATGCTCAGGTTGTCTGCAACGGGATTGTAAGCCTCCACCCCGGTGGGGTATATGTCGTATTGTGCGTCTATGACGTACAGCCGGTTCTCCTCATCGGTCAGCAGCCCGTGTATTTCCCTGCTTCTGAGTTCTGTGACGAATATGTGGCGTGCCTTGACACCGTCCAATGGTATGGCACGCACGTATGGCCTGCCGCGCATCTGCTTCAGGTGGAACAGTTTGCCTTCGGCATCGAGTATCAGGTAGCCGTCGTCATACTCTTTTCTTGTGGTTGGGTTGCCTGATATCGTACGTGCTGGAAAGCTGAAACCCTTGTTGGTCATTGTCTGTGTGAAATTCCGGCTCTTGCCGGCATCTACAGTATTGGTCTTCATGTCTATGAACTCTATGCCGCTTGATGTGATACGGAACACATCGTCCGGCATTGTCAGTTCGACCCTTCCCGACATGCTTTCAAGCAGAGGGTAAAGTTTTACCTTGTTGGCGTTGATGTCTGATGCCGAAGCACGGAAAGTAAAGTTAGTTGCCTGTACTTCGCGCGGCGTCACTGCCACACCTTGTATGCTGTCCGGAAAACGTTCGTCGGACATCAGTTGCCGTACGTAGAAGAAAGGCAGCAGGCTGTCTGTCTCTTCTTGCGTATATATATGCCCCTTACGGTCGGTACGCGTCACTTTATTGTCTTCTGCCAGCCGTCCTATGGATATAAAGTCTCCGGCCAATCCGCTGTATAGTGTGAAAGGTGCGGACTGACTGCGTGCGGTAAGAAAGGTATAACACCATGGCAGTTGCCATGCCAGTATCAGAACTACGGTGACGGCCAGGAATATCTTGCTGAAACGTATCATTTCTTCTTGTCTTTTGTTTGTTATATTATGGAGTTGATGCGTGAAAAGTAGGTTCAGTCTTGTTTGCCTGCTTTAAAACGTTCCACCGACAGCCATGGCAGCGATGCCAGCAACAGTGTGTATAGCAGCAGCCAGGGCATGAAGGCATTGTAGGCTTCCGGTGCCGGTGCCAGGAAGAATATGCGCAACAGCAGCACACTCACGACTAAGTTAAGCACACGCCGTTTCCATGTAGGCTCAAGGCAAATCCACGTAAGGAGCAGATAGGCAGCTATGCCGGCTGTATACCAGGGCAATGCAGTGAGCAGTATCCGGCTCCACAGTTCGCGTGGCAGTATGTCTTGCAGGTAAACCCACATCAGCAGATAGTTGACAGTAAAGCACAGCAGCAGTACCACTAATCCGTAGAGCTGCATGATGTTTACCATGCGCAGCCGCGGATATGGCAGATGCAGTGTCAGCTTCAGGCATTTGTGGTGCATTTCAGGTACATACTGCACCACGGCCAGCAACAGTCCCGCCAACAGGGGGATATACTCCAGCAGGTCTACGAACGCAGTGTCGCGTGTGAGCATCACTTCCCATACATGTTCCACCCCTTTAAGTTCGGCCACGCGGTTGATGCGCAGCATGGAGTATCCCGCAAATCCTGTGGTGACAGATAATGCCAGCAGCAGGTACCAGCGGGTCTTTATCCATTCTTTGTAAAATATGGCTCTTGTCATTCTTAATGGTTTACTTTATACGATATAATGATGAAGTCAGTACTTGCCGGTCAGACCTATGAAAGCATCTTCCAGGTTGACGTAGCCGCTTTCCAGTCCGGAGTAAGGTACTTGCAGGCTTTTGAGCTTTTCTTCCGCCTCTGCAGGAGGCAGGAAAGAATATGTTTCCACAGTGTTCCTTATTACGGACGGGTGGTAGAAAGCACTGTCGGCAGGCATCTGCCTGTATCCGTCGGGTACACTGAAAGTATATCTCCGCAGTGTGCCGAGCAGCTGTGCCACCGGCTGTTGTGTAAGGATGCTTCCATAGTCCATTATGATACAGTCGTCTATCAGTCTTTCCATGTCCTGGATGATGTGCGAGGTGAGGAAAACAGTCTTCCCTTCCGAGCGGGCATAATCGCGCAGATAATCCACAAACAGACGCCTGTATCCGGGGTCCAGCCCGAGCGAGAAGTCGTCAAGCACCAGCAGTTCGGGGTTTTGAGCCAGAATCAGCCCCAGTGCTACCTGCGACCGTTGTCCGCACGACATGCGCGAGATGCGTTGCCCCGGTGCCACGTCCAGTTTGCTCATCAGTTCATAATAGGCATCTTTGCGCCACTGCTTCGGATAAAATGCCGCATAGAACTTTTCTATCTGTCTGATGGTCATGAATTGGTATTGTACATGCCCCTCTATAAGCAATCCTATGTAGCGTCGCGTAGATGGAAGCATCTGCTGTATGTCCTGCCCGAATATGCGGCATTGTCCGGCACGTGGCTGGAGGTATCCGCTCAGTATGTTTATGGTTGTGGTTTTACCCGTACCATTCTTGCCGAGCAATCCCAGTATGCGTCCTTTGGGCACACTGAAGCTGAGGTTCTCGTATATAAGCCGTTTACCGTAATAGTGCGTCAGCCCGGTGCATTCTATGATATTTTCCATTTGTCCACTTGCTTGTTATTAAGAATAAATACTGTACCTCTCAGGTTATCAGAAACCAGATTACGGGCAACATGATACCAGCCAACATCTCTATCCCACCGCGTCCCCACAGCCCTTTGGGACCTTTAACCATGACTATTCCCGTGATGGTAATCAACAACAGTCCCACGGCGAAGATATCGGCAAAGTGCGTCCACCAGCGTCCCGGATTGTAGTGCAGTGTCGTGAATGCACTGAGCAACGGTTTGCGTGTCAGTTTTTCGTATACGGCATTTCCTTCGTCCATGTTGACCAGCAGGTTTGAACCGTTTTTCAAGAATACTTTCATCTTTCCCGGTTGCGGGAAATAATGCTTGGTATAGTTTCCTTCTTCTCCCAACGGACGTAACAGGGACAACACCTCTGTCTTGTCAGGCTTGCTTCCTGCAGGGTAGGAGTGTGGTAATTTATATTCTATCCTCTCGACACTGTAATGGGGATTGATGGAGTCGCGATGGTTCATGGCTATACCTGATACGGCATAGACTACAATTATCCCTGCAAAAAAGAATGAGACATCGCGGTGTATGACTCTGCTCCATTTGCGAAGGACAGTCCACAGTTTAGCGTATTTCATACTTTTCTGCTTCCATGTAGTAGAAAGACAAGTAAGGCTTACCTTCTGTCTCATGACGTTGGGCGATGCGGGCACGGAAGTCGGCTATTCGCTGCTGCGGACTATTGGCTGTTTCGCCCCGTGCTTTTTTCTCGTTGTCACATCCGGCCTCGCTGTCGCCATGCTGATTCCCGGCAGCTTCTGTTAATTGTGCTTCCCAGCGTTGCAGGTAATCTTCATCTACGCGCTGTTCTTTCAGTTGGCCGGTGACGCGTACTATATTATTTACGCACTTGGTGTCAAACGAACCGAGTTCCCCGGCTTCCACGCGGATAGTCTGTGTGTCATCGCTTCCCATGAGGAAGATTTTTGTTGCACCGTGCTTGCAGGTGTGTGTACATACACCTTCTATTGTGACTTCTTGTCCTGCAAGGACTTCGGCGTTGGCCAGCAGACTGTCTATTTCGATCACGCTCTCGTCAGAAGTCTGTTCACTCTCCATCATTTTCCCGGTATTGTTTTGTTTGTTGCTGCAAGATGTGGCACATAGCAGCATGCCCGTAAGGGCGGATACAATCATCAATTTGTTAAGTCTCATAGTTGTTATTGCTTTTATTGTTATTGTTTGGGTTTATTGTATTCTTTGTCTATTTCAGAAATTACATCCCACTGTCCATGTCAGCCTGTGGCGCATGTCTCCTTCAATATAGTCTATGTTGAATGCCTTTACGAGTGCGTAGCGTAACGAAGTGTAAGCTTTCAGCTTCTTGTGCCCAATGTCTTGGGCATATCTCACTGTCAGGGCAGCATTCATACGCTTACAGGTAATGAACTCATATTCCCGGTAAAGGTATGTCTCCATGCCATCCGGTTCAGACTGGCTGGAAGATATAGTGGTATAAGTGCCGTCGCGGAAAGGTGCCCCACTTCCTCCTGCATACCCACCTTCTATGCGAATGCTGAAGAGACGTGTCCCTTTCATAAAATTGTGTTGTCCTGCTACATTCACTGATGTCTGGTCCAGCTTCTGCCTCCGGTAAAATGGATATACTGAAGCCTTCAGTTCTCGACTGTACCGCGACAAACATGCTTCTACAGTCCAAACCGGGCAGTCGGCCACTATGCCGAAGTTTCCGGTGTAAACTACGTTCCAGGTCTCCAATGTCTTATCCGTGGTATCCAATGTACCGTAATAGTTTACGTTACTCAGCCCGCCTCCTTCGTTTTCACTGCGATAGATGTTTTCACGGTTGGCCAATGCTTCTTTCTGCCATGCGGCTTGCAGGTGATGCAGGTTGCGCCCCTGCTTCCACAGCAGTGTAGCTTCTGCCATCCGTATACGTGAATCGTGCTCACTGTATACCACTGTGCTGGGCGACTTTTTGCCGTAGTATCCGCTGCGTGTCTTGTAGCCACCTTCGACAAACAGGCTGAGGCTGCCGGGCAGTATTTCCCATTTCAGTTGTGCACTGCCTCCGTGGTATTGGTCGAAGAGAGGTTTCTCCTCGTTCTCTTTGGTGTAGCCGTTCTCTCCAAACTGTTCTGTCTTTCCGAAAAAAGCACCGTAACTTATGAGTGAGTTATATGTCTGGTCAGTAGTGCCGTAAGTGTCCAGCAACAGTCCCTCCGTGCGACGTCGGTAGTAATAGTCTGCTCCAGCCTCCAGCCACTCGACAGGCTTCCACAGAATACCTGCGGTAAGGTACATATCCATCAGGTTGTTTACATGGCGCAAGTCTTTCCGTTTGGCATAGTTGGCAGCGGTATAGTCCAGTTTTCCGCCTACGCTCCAGTTCTTTCCTACATCCACGCTCACTGCTCCTGCCAGATGGTAGGTTTCAAGTTTTTTTGTTCCACGGTTGTCGTCGGTAGACTCCACAATGTCGAAAGGTGCGTGTTCAGGGTCGATGAAGTAGGAACCTGCCATGTGCAGTCCGCTGAAGTGTCGGTAATCCACTTTGCCATAAAATACCACCTTCCGGCTGAGGCGATAGAACGATTCGGTTCCGGCTCCCACTTCGAATGAATTGTCAGACCCACCAAAGTTTGCAAACTTACCGTTCTGCTTGTCTATGTACAGCTCTACTTCCGACAGCGAACCTTCTCCAAAGGTACGTAGCCCGGCTGCATTTTCGCTACTGAGCCATGCTTCTCCCAAGCGGATATAGTCAAGGGTACGCCATGACAGCGTATCACCGTTGCCGGCATGTAGCATGCCGCCCGTCGTTGCGGCGAGCAGCATGTACATTGATATGGTTTTCCTTGCAAACATCGGCTGTTGTGATGTATCAGTCTCTCAACGAAGCCTGACTTCTCTGGTGGAAGTCGTTCGTGGAGTTGTTGGTATCCATATAAATAATGCGTGCGCCGTTGGCCAAGGATGCTTCTGCATCTATGCCGCTGGGGTCATCGCCATAAGAGTAGCCGTAAACCAGCTTGCCTTCGTTCTCGGCCAATGCTTCCGTGGCTTCCTGGTCGACGTTGCGGTAAGAGGTATGCCCATACGAGTTGGTCAGTAGCGTATAGCCGGCATCAATGTCTGAAGTAAGACGTTTCTGGCTGTCGGATTCATTTGCTTCAGAGAATACTTCTATACCGTCCAGGATCCATTCGTTGGGTACTTTGGCACAACAATATACAGTGCTTACATTTCCACCAGTATAGTGATAATCCGGGTTGCTGGCAAATTCTTCCGGAGTTTCCCCCTCTGTGGTAAATATGAAGAATGCCGGAGAGCTGTTGCTCAGTGGCCATGCTGTTCCTTGTCCGTATTTATAGGCCAGCATATAATGGTCTGTGGGTATGTTCTCGGAAGGAGCGGGATAATAATTGGTAGCACTGAAGTCTTCCATGTCATAGGTGCAATAATCTGCGTTGCTCAGGTCTACAGAATTCGAGTAAGTCAGCGTGTGGTCTATGGCTCCGGTAAGGGCTATCACAATCTGCTGTCCTGCTTCTATGGTAACCTCCTGCTGAGTGTACCAGATGGCGCAGATTGCGGGGATGTAGCCTTCGGAGGCATATACCAGTTCGCCGTTCACGTAATCGTTATTGGTCGCATGGGCATTGTAAGGCATGCACATGCCAAGGCAGAGGTTGTCCACCGTGGCTGCTTCTGCCGAGTTGTTGTACAGGATGACGTATCTGTCAAATTGGTACAGCCCGGAGCCGTCATCTCTCTGGCATCCGCCATTATACAGTTCCTTGATGATGATTTGGCCGGATACAGACTCCACCATGGTGATGGTAACAACATCGTCTGAACTCCAGTCTTCATTAATGATAATGTCAGCAGTGTTTCCGTTCAGTACGTATAGGTTGTTGTTTATAGAGTGCGATTCGCTGGCCATTGCAGAGTATATTCCGGCAGGCAATTGGAATACGACTTGTCCGTTGGAGTCGGTAGTGCC
>CAZYVE010000037.1:9717-12024 GCA_964651035.1 uncultured Bacteroides sp. | reverse complement strand
AGTATATTCCGGCAGGCAATTGGAATACGACTTGTCCGTTGGAGTCGGTAGTGCCTTCGTAAGAAGTTCCACTGCTCGAAGACATGGTTACGGATACGCCTTCGGAGGCTTGAATTTCGCTGTCGTCCGGGTAAACCAATTGCACAGTCACGTCATAGGTGGTGGTACCTGTTAGTTTATCATCGTCACTGCAACCCATAAACCCGAAGGTCATGCATAAAAGCATTGAGAATAGATACTTTTTCATAATTCAAATCTGTTTTAAGTTATTGATTATTTGAGCTAGTTATTTATTATATTAATTGTAATTGATTAAATCATAACGGTATCCGAATCTGATGTCGGGAACATGTTTCCCGTCTCCTTCGTACATGTCAGGCACGTGCAGGAAGCATGTATCCGGTATGCGACGCGTCTTGTCTGCATGACTGTTTTGTTCTTTTGCTTTTCATCGAGACTGATTGTGAGCATATATTTTACTTTAAATTAATCACGGTTATGATATATCTTTATGTCAAACGCTTTATAGCTTGAGTCGTACTGACAGGCCATAATAAAACCTGGGTATGTAGCTGCTGTTGTACAAGGTCTGTTCCAGTCCGGTTTGAGAATTCCTTATCTTCTTCATGTTGTTGAAGAAGTTTGTGGCGTAGAACGAGATGGAAACGTGTTTTCCTATCTCCTTGGTCAGGTTGATGTTGGCAGAAAAATAAGGAGACAACCTGCTGGGATTGAAGTAATAATTGGTGTTGCTTTTCACCACCAGCCTGCACAGATCGCTGTAAAGTTCCGGGTCGTTTTCTGCCGCCCATGCAAAAGCCTCGGCAAAGGGTATCTTTACGTCTGGCTCGTCCCATGTCGAGTAGTAAATAGGGTAGACAGCCACGTATTTGCTGTTGCCGTATATATCGGTGCCGGTGCCGAAATAATCGCTCGAATCTTCCAGTGCAAAGCCCAAGCTGGTGCCGTCGGCATATTCGCTGAGGTATTGCCGGTAGTTGCAAAAAGTGCTTTCGAACCGGAACGACATTATCATGCGTATTTTTGGCACGTGGGTTGTCACAGTCAAGTTCATGTTCAGTTGCCGCGACAGGCTGCCGTTTGCCACCGTTGACGATGCCGTGGATGAGGTGGAAGTCGACAGATTGCCCACATAGTACCCCACGTATTTGTACGGGCTGCCGTCAGCCGAACTCGCCGCAGAGCTTGGCATATATGCAATCAGCGTCTCGTCCAAGCCCTTGTATGCGTAGAAGCTGCCGTCGAGACGCACCTGTGTGTGCAGGGCGGGTATCTGGTCGAAGTCTATTATCCAGTCCAATCCCATGCGTCTCACGGGAGAGCCGTTGGTATAATACGTATTCCTGTAATAGGTGTTGCGTGTAGTATAACCCAGTTGTTCGGAGGGCAGGGTTCCGGTAATGTCGCTCACGGTGACTATTCCGGTCTCACGGTCGATGGTGTACACGCGGTTGGCTGACGGGATGGCACAGTTTTCCAGTTCGGCCTGTGTGGTATAATTGTAAGAGTAAGGAGTATAGATATTGGCACTGCGGTAGGGGTTGAACGTTTTGTTGATATATGCAGAGAGCGATATGCGTGCTCCGGGAACTTCCGCTTCCACACCCAATTCGGACTGGCGGGTATATTGCCACTTGAGGTCGGGATTGTAGACAGCTTTCGACGGTATGGTATGGTAGGCGTAGAATGTGGTACCGTCGGCTGTGGTACCTGGCGCAAAAGCCAACTTATCTGTATAAGATGGTGATGGATACAACACCTCAAACGATGGCAGCTTGACAGACTTGCCTATTCCCCCATATATGCGGAAAGTGTTCAGCAGGCGTTCTGTGACATCTTCCCACAGCGTGAACTTTGCGTTGAGACGTGGTGAGAGACCAGATACTGTGCCATAGTCTGAACCTTTTATATAAGTAATGTCCGTCCGAAGCCCGGCCGTAAGCTGCAGCTTAGACTGCCTCCATACGGGTATAGACGCTTTTTCTTCGGCATATACGGCGATATTGTGCAGGAAAGGCAGTTCGTCATAGCGGTATTCCCTCCATGTGGGTGCGTAACGCATGTCATTATAGTATAGTCCGCGTCCGCGGTTACCGCTCCCGGTAATTTCGATACCGGCCATAAGCTGGTTGGATACCCCCCCCCATTGCCTGGCCCAGTCAGCTTTCACTTTCACGCTGTAATCCAACGGTTTGCTGTCGGTTATGGCCAGCTCGTACCAATAACCCGTGGGCCCAAGGATGATTGACGCATCAGGGTCTTCGTCGTAATCGGTGGCTATGAAGT
>CAZYVE010000037.1:0-9617 GCA_964651035.1 uncultured Bacteroides sp. | reverse complement strand
GGCCCAAGGATGATTGACGCATCAGGGTCTTCGTCGTAATCGGTGGCTATGAAGTAGCCTTGTTCTGTGGTATGTATCAATGGCTGGGTTGACGCACTGCTCTTGTTAGAGTTCACCTTCGACTGTTTATCGGAGTAAGACACAGAGGCTGTCAGCTCCACGTTTGTAATCCATGCTTTGTTAAGAAGGTAGTTCAGGCGTATGTTGCCGCGGAAAGTATTGTCGCGTGTCTTGGTATATGCGTCTTGGAAAGTGTCCGGATCAGACTCTGAGTTATAGCCTCCCACATTGCCTGTGAAGCCGGCGCTGAAGGACAACGGTTTCTCGTGGTTGCGGTTCAGCATAGTGTTGTATGACAGTGTAAAGGTATTGCGGGTGTAGGCCGTGAACGGTGAGGCAAGATTTGAGGTGGAGCGCGTGCGCTCAAAGCTCGTGTTCAAAGTACCGGCGCGGCTGCCCAGGTTGAAGCCCTTACTTATGGCAAACAGCTTGGTCTTGGGTTGCATGGACATGTCTACGGTAAGCGGGGTACGTCCTTTCCGTGTGTTTATCTTTACTATGCCGTTGGATAAGTCCCCGTACTCCACCGACGGTATTCCCGTAATCACTTCCACCGACTCGATGTTCGAGGTGCCTATGTTGCGCAGGCCAATCCCCTGGGTCTCATCCATTGCGGCATTGTTTTGCAGGCGTATTCCGTCCACGCTGATGGCTGTGCCGAAAGTGGCATTTCCCATCTCGCTGCTGCCGCTGTGTAGCCCGATGCGTGTGTCCTGAGTAGCGAGGTTCTGGTCGGTAGGGGTCTTGCCGCCCGGCAGAAGGGATGTTATGGAGGAAATGTTGACTATCTGTGCATGGTCCAGTGTATTGCGGTCTATCAGGTAAGATGTGGTCTGGTCGTCTGTGCGTTGCTGTGCAGTAACCACCACCTCATTCAGTGTGAGGTCGTTGGTGTGAAGCGAAATCCTGATGTCTTTCATATCAGCTTGTACATCTACCGACAGTGTCTGTTTGGCGTATCCCAGATAGCTTACGGTTATTTCCGCTTTGCCTTCAGGTACGTTCTCTATGCGGAATGCTCCCTGTTCGTTGCTGATAGCCCACAAACGGCTTTCAGGCAGATAAACAGACACAAATTCCAGTGGTTTGCCGTCCTGTGCATCAACTATGTGTCCCGATATTGTGTGCAGATTCTGTCCTACAATACCTTGCCAGGCGCAGCTTACTATGATAGAAAGTATGAGAAAGCATCTGTTCATTGTCTTAAAGGCTGTATATGCACATTTATATGAACTTATGAAAAACTCTTGATGTAGTAAGTGAATGAGCTCTGTTGCTTGCTTATTATTTCCCTAAAAATCGTGCAAATTTAAATAAGGTTACGCGGTAAAGCAATACCTATTAGTAGGTATATTGCTCGTTTCAGTACTTACAGATTGTTATCTGTTTTTGGATTTTTGTGGTATGCGGACAAAACCGGTAGGTATCAGGCATGCCGATCTTATTGTTTCAACTGTTGGCGACAGTGCATCGTGGAAAGCCTGTTACGGTTAATAATCGTTATAAGATATATGTACATCGTTTTTTTGTCTACTTTTATCCGGTTTAAGCTTAAACATACAAAATATTTATGGAAGAATCACGCAAAAAGACAGCGTGTCAGGTGTCGCAGGTTGGAGAAAGGCAATTGCCGGAAACTTGCCGCAGCTCGGTGCTGTCGTTGTTGGAAGAGGTTTATGCCTATACGTCTTTCCGTGAACTTGAGATTTACAAGGACCTGACCAAGGGGAAGGATAAAGTCAGCATATCGCAGGGTATATTGATAGAGCATGTGTTGTGCGAGGCAGAAAATGCTTATTTTGATAAAGGATGGAACAATATACTGTTGACCGCCCCTACAGGTTCGGGCAAGTCGCTGCTGTTTCAGTTGCCGGCTATTTGGTTGGGACGTGAGTATGGACTGCTGACAATAGTGGTTTCTCCTCTGAAGGCGTTGATAGCCGACCAGGTGGAAAGCCTGAGGGCTGCAGGTTACGGACGGGTGGCGTACGCATCGTCAGATTTGTCGCCGGTACAGAAGTCCGATGTCTACCGCAGCGTGCGCGAGGGAGAGGTGGATCTTTTCTATTTATCGCCCGAACTGCTGTTGTCATACGATATACACCGTTTCACCGGAGGACGCAGGATAGGTCTTGTGGTGGTGGATGAGGCGCATACCGTCACTACGTGGGGTAGGGAGTTCAGGGTGGATTATTGGTTTCTGGGGCGCTATCTGAATGCCCTGAAGAAAGGGCTGGGTTATGGTTTCCCTACCTTTGCACTTACTGCCACTGCGGTATGGAACCCGTCGGGGGCAAATGACATGGTGTCCGAGACTGTGCGTTCACTGCGTATGCAACCGTGCGTGTTGTATGTAGGTACGGTGAAACGCGATAACATAGCTTTTGACATAAGGCCGTTGGATATGAGGGAAGGTGAGTCATACGACAAAGCCAAGCAGAGAACGGTATCGCAACGGGTGGCCGAATACCTCGATGGGCACAAGACATTGCTATATTATCCTTTTGCCGGAGGTCTGGACATGCGCCTGAAAACATGGGTACGCCCGGCCGACAGGCATTGGGTGGCTTCGTACTACGGCAAGAAGGAGAAGGAGCAGAAGGCGGAGATTGTGCGTGCATTCAAGGGAGGGGAGAAGAGGATGATTGCGGCCACGAAGGCTTTCGGCATGGGGGTGGACATAAGGGACATCGACAGGGTGTACCATGTGGCTCCGTCGGGTTCGTTCGTTGATTACGTGCAGGAGATAGGTCGGGCGGCAAGAGATGCTGGCGTGCATGCGGTTGCCGCGGCGGACTTCCACGAGCGTGACTTCTATTACATGCGGCGTCTGCGTCAGATGGGTGGCATGTCGCAGGAGCAGCTGCGGCTGATATTGTCCAAACTGATGGAGGTGTACCGCATGAAGGGGGGCAGGAGGGAGGTGCTGGTGTCGTTATCCGACTTCGAATTTGCCGTGAGGCTTCCGCGTGCCCATAGTAAGCTCGACTATGAATCGGAGCTTGCACAGTTCGTCAAGACCGCGCTCCTTTGGATAGAGGAAGACCTGGCGCACCGTTATGGCAGGCCTGTGCTGGAGGTAAGCCCCCGCAACCTGCTGGCCGAGGGCTATGTGCAGGACAAGGCAGGCGACGCTTTTGCCCGCAGGTATGCCGCTTACCTTGAACCGGTGGACGGGGAGGAGGCGGTGTACAAGGCGCGTTTCGAGGAGCTGTGGGAGGCATGTTTCCCGGAATTGGGCTACACGGAATTCAAGCAGAGGCTGGGCAACGGCACGCTGTCCGAAGGCTCGCGCGCGGTGGCGGTAGGCAGGCACGACGTCTTGCTCAAGGAGGATTCTGCCGATATGCGCATGAGGCTCGAGGCAATATTCAGTAGCCTTGACACGATGATGCACTCGGCTTTGCAGAAGAGCAATGGACGGTTTGACGAAGAAGACCTGCGCTGTACCCTCGCCGGACATGGCATGGACGTGCGCTCCGCAAGACGTTTCATCTACTCATTGCTGGAGAGCCGCACGGAGGAGGGACGGAGCGTAAGTTACATCAGTAGCGTGAAGAAAAAAGACTCCAACGAATTGTGCTTCACCGTGGGCCGCGGCTTCGACCAGCTGTTGTCCCGCTACCTAAGACTGTTCGACCTGCGCATTAAGGGCCGCAGAGGCGACCGCCTGCTCTTCTACTGTACACCTTACTCCGACCTGAACATGCTGCTCAACCTGCTGAGCATGACCGGAAGCCTTGCCTTCAGCGTGGAGGGCGGAGGGACGCCTTGCGTGCAAGTCGCCTTTGCCGACACGGATGCCCTGCAGGAGGTCGTGGCCGAAGGCAGCAGCTATCGCAACCGGATACTCGATGCCAACGACGAAATGTTCGAGGAACAAATCAGCCTGTTTACCATGTTTTTCGGCACGGACAAGATGAATGACACCCGACGGTGGGATTTCGTGGAAGATTATTTCACCGGCTCAGGGCTGCAGGATTTGGAGCGGAAATACATCGTCTGACTACCCGTCAGTAGAAGGGACCGTTATGCTTCCGAGAATGGTTAGGAACCATTCCCACAATAGTTAGGAACTATTCTCACCCCCTCTCAGAAGGCTTCCCGGAGGGGGTCGCAGATGTGTTGCGGAGAGGTGCTTTCCGACCCCTCCGGCAGTCCGTCCGCTACCCGCGTCTGTTCCTTTTGAACGGCAGCGATGCCGCCACCTCTTTACGGAATTGTCTCCATCCGGGCATCAGTTTCAACTCTCTTCTTATGGGCGCGTCATAGAGCAGGAACAGCAATCCCAGGAATATGCAGGCATACGCAGCCCAACCGTATATCTGCTTGATGCCCATCTCCATCATCTGCCCTGTGAATGTTTCGATGATGCCCTCCGGCAGTATGCCCTCACGGCTCAGGGCTACGCGGTCAATCGCTCCGCCGTATAGTGCAATGTTGCCCGCTGTATAGCGTGATAAGCCCTCGGTGTAGACGGCCGCGCCAAGCACTCCGCCTACCACCATGTGCAGCATGTTGAACACACTGAGAGCCTGGAAGAAGTGCTGGAAAGTCATGATTTCCTCCAGGCATACCATGAACGTGGCGCTAAGCACGGCGTATGCAAACCCACGGCACGCAACGGGCAGATACAGCTGCCCTATGCTTATGTCGGAAGATATGCTGAAGTACATACCGGCCTGGTAGCACGCAAGCACCATGACACCCACCACAAGCAGGCGCAGGTAGTTGAAGCGCCTGACGTGCATCCACCAGTAGGCAAAAAGGCAACCGGCCAATATGCCCGTCAGTACGGCCCAATCAAGTTGTGCGCCGGTAAGGATGCCATAATGCATTATCTCACCACAGAATACCTCTTCGGCTACATGCTCCGTGGCCATGAGTCCTTCGACCAACGTTATCAGCACGAGTATGGGAAGCAGATACCGGTACCCCCACATCTTGGGCTCGAGGTAGGGGTGGCGCACGGTCAACATCCGCCAAATGCACACGGCCAATGTGAACACCATCGCAGCGGCAAGTCTCCACATTACGCGGCTGTTTAGCCAATCGTACCAGTCGCCGTAGCAGAAGAAATACGCCGCTTCAAGCAACAGTGCCGCCCACAGCAGCGCACCCAGCCAGTCTATTCCATACAGCGGAAACTTCTTTATGGTGCGGAAGTGGCGCGTGCACACGGTAATAACCAGAAGGTCGGCCATCATCACACCGGCCATAAACAGCTGCATGTTGCTCCAGTGGAAGTAATATGTCAGATGGCAGGCCAGCAGGTCAGACAGCTGCATGCTGCCCAGTATGACAATGTGCAGCAACGGGAAGAACACCGTGAAGTCACGCTTCGGAGTCATCCACAGTTGTATATTGGACATGCACTCGAACGTTCCCTGAATCTTGCATATACCGCTCACGAAGCACACCCCCCAAAGCAGTGGCAGATGCGTGATGTGCGGGGCGGCAAGGTTGCACACCATGATGCCCGCGGCCGCAGCCGTCAACAGCGTCTTGTTCGTGAACCGGAACTTCATGCGGAACAGCACGGGGAAGTAGACGGCCATACCTGCAAGGTTGGCATACAGGCACATCTGCAGGTCTTCCCGCATCAGTGACGTTTCGCCCACCATCTGGTTCAGCGACCCCAAATACAACCCTCCCGAAAACTGGAAGGTAAATGCCATCAGCACATACACCCAAGGCCGCACCTTCTCCGGCACGAACCGTCGGAACATCGGCATGCTGAACGGCATGCCGGGCATAGGAGCGCTCATGTCAATACTTCACTTTGCATTCCACATTGAACCCCGCCCTCAGCAGGCGCAGCTTGGCAGGGTCGTTGCCTTGCAGGCTGATGCGCACCGGCACGCGCTGCTCCACTTTGACGAAGTTGCCCGTGGCATTGTCCTGCGGTATCATGGAGAATGCGGCTCCGGTAGCTTCCGATATGGCCTCGACCACGCCTGTGTACGTCACTCCGGGCACGGCGTCGGCTGTAAATGTCACCTCGGCTCCCTCGCTTATGTTGGGCATCTGCCTCTCGCGGTAGTTGGCCACCACCCAAATGTCGTCAGCATCCACTATGTCGACCATGGTCTGTCCGGGTTGCACCAGTTGCCCTTCGTGTATGTCCTTGTGTCCGGTGGTACCATCACAGGTCGCGGTTATCACAGTGTACGACAGGTTGAGGCGTGCCAGTTCGACGGCTGCCTGTGCCAGTCGTATGCCTGCCTCGTTCTGCTCCAAGCGGTGATGCTGTTCGTCTTTCAGCAATGAGGTAGAGTGTTTGCTGCGCGACACCTGTTCGTATCGGGCACGTGCCGCTTCGTATGCGGTGCTGATGTTGTCATACTGCTGACGGGTTACGGCACCTTCCTCAAGCAGTTTGCGGTAACGTTCGTGTTCCCGTCCGGCATTCTCCATCTGCACACGTGCTTCTTCTATGCTTGCATCGTTGACGGACAGGTTATTGTTCGTGGCAGCTATGCCCATGTTGGTGGCCAGCTGTCCGGACAGTGCATTGGCAAGGTCGGCTTCGGCCTGTGCCAGGCGCAGGCGAAATTCCGCATCCTCTATCACGAGCAATGTATCCCCCTTGCTTACGTGCTTGTACTCATCAAAGTATATCTTCTTGATAAAGCCGGACACACGCGTGTTTATAGGAGTGATGTGTTGTTTTACCTGTGCATTGTCCGTATATTCCACATTGCCCAGATGCATGAATCGTGAGCATACGTATACCAGTCCGCCAACCAACAGGCAGATGACTATAGCGTTTTGGATAAGTCTGCGTATTTTTCTTGTTGCCATTGTTAGTATGTAATGTTTTTATTAGTTTGTATACAGATTATATGTTTTTATTGCACATCATTATTATAATGTATGTGTCAGATATTTCATCTTATAATAATGGTATATAATATTGATGCGTGCGTTAACAAGCCCGAGTTCTGCATCGAGTTTGGAATTGCTGGCATCCAGCAGCTCCGTCAGCAGAGCCATGCCGTTGCGGTATCGGTTGCTCACCACGTCATAATTCTCTCCGGCCAGCCTGACGCTATTCTCCTGCGTGTGCAGTTCTGTAAAGGCTGTCAGGAAATTGATGTAACCGGCCTGTACTGCATTTTCCACCTGCTCCTGTGCCAGTTGTTGCGTTTCTTCCGCTTGCCGTACCGACAACCGTGCCTGGCGTATTTTACGGTTGTTTTTGAATAGGGATGAAATGTTGTATTTCACTCCTATCCCAACATACCAGTAATTGAAGTTATTGTCGAGTACAGGAACCTCTATGGTTATGGGACCGTCCAGATGGTCGACTGCTACGACTGATATTTGCGGCAGACGTGCCGAACGCTCCATTTTCAGTTTCTGTTTGTTTATGTTGATACCAACTTGAGCTTGTTGCAGGTCTATGTTGTTGTTGTCCGCCAGTTGCTGCCAGTCGTTTTCCGTCAGTGTATGTACCATATTGTCTAATATCGTAGTGTCCGGAGTCATCTCCATCCCGTTTGGCAGGTGCAATGTGGTGGAGAGTCTGTGACTTGCTATCTTGCATGCATCCTGGACTTGTGCCAGTTGCAGCTTCAGCGTTTCGCGTTGTAGTTCGTAACGTGTTATGTCGTTTTTCAGTGCGGTGCCTTGCTCGTGGCGTGCTTCCATATCGGCTATAGCCTGTCCTACCAGTTCTATGTTTTTTTGCAGTACCTGCGCCTGATTGCCCAGTTTGTACAGGTCGAGGTAATATCCCGTCAGAAGGAAACGCACATCCTGTCTGTTCTTCTGCCAATCGAGTTCCGCTGCACGGCTTTGCAACTCAGCCAGCTTTATGCCGCTGTTGATAGCTCCTCCGGAATATATTACCTGGCGTGCCTCTATTGCGAAGTTGTTTCCCCAGTGTGGCATGTCTATGGTTGTTGCATTGCTGAAGTCGCGATCCCACAGTTTGCCGTCGCCCCAATAACTTCCGGACAGCGATATGTCGATATCAGGCAGCCGTTGTGCTTTGGCGGCACGTAATGCTTCGCCGGCAGCTTCCTTGCCTGTCCGGTATGTCTGTATACTTGTACTGTTCTCGTCGGCAAGACGGAACATCTCTTCTATGCCCATTACATATACTTGGGCACACATGCATTGACTGCATAGCGCTGCAGCAAATGACGCTATGAGCCTTGTTTTTTTGCTCATAAATGAAATGGATTTATGTATAATGTTTGCAGAAAAAATACCTTTGACTTGTGTGACCGGTTATGTCAGGCACATGTCAAATCTGGATAACTGCCCCCCATGCGTGGAAGTAATGAATCTTGTTTTTGTGGTTAACTTTCTCTATATTAAGTCTGTATGGCATGCTGTTGTCCTTACTTTTTTGCGGCTGCAAAGGTATGAAAACGATATGTAACTTGTAACTTTGCGATGCGGCTTTTTTGTTATCTTTAACAGAATGTAGGAGCTGCTGTCCTGTCAAAACAGACGTACAGCTATAATCAGATGCTGTTTGCCGGTGAACATCCATACATATCTTTATATACTTTAGAAAAATGCGATAGATTTTTGAACCCGACGTCGAAGCAAATTTCCGTCACATTTTTCCTCCCGGCACGTATCAGTTCGTGTGCTGCCTCCAACCGTCGTCTTATGAGCCATTTTTGTGGAGACAGATCGCTGGCCTTTTTGAAGTCGCGCTTGAAGGTAGCAAGGCTACGCCCCGTGTATCCGGCAATTTCTTTAATGGAAAGGTCATACATATAGTTTTTATTCATGAAATCCATAATGTCTATTTTCCATGGATCTGCGAAATCAAATAGCGAGGCATACAGGTTTTTGTCCGTGTTAAGCAGTACATATATGCCTTCTGTCATTTTCAGCTTCAGAACCTCTTCTGCCGGTTTCATGCCGTAGTCAAAGTATGGTATTACGGATTCGAACAGGCTGCGTATGTCGGGACGTTCGCGCGGCAGCAGGGTCAGGCTTGCTTTTTTTCTCTGGGCTTCGGGTAAATCTTTTTTACCGAGTTTCTGATAAAATTCGCGCAAAAACGGTCTTGAGAATTTAAGCACTATAGAGTGGTAAGGCCTACCGTTATCGCTCTTCTTCTGTAGCCACATACGGTGGTCACGTCGCATGAAAGCACAGTCGCCTTCTTTCAATACAGTTCTTTTGCCATGTTCTTCTATCTCAAGTTTGCCCGAGCACAAATATATCAATGTGTGTTCACGATTCTCGTGGGAGCATCCCTTTTCGTCGGTAAAATAGCTTGCTATTAGTACATTCGAGCAGTTGAAAATCTCCAGTTTTTCCATATTCGGGACTTTTGGGTTATATCCGGTTACAAAAATAGCTATTCCGTTTGTCTTCCTCTTATGTTGAGACTTATTTTTTGCTTACTATCAGCCCTTGTGTACGACATGTTGCAGACATCCTTGCCATACATCGTAACAGATGTTACGACTTGTTGCGACGGAACTCAAAGTAAGTCCTTCCGGATTTGCCGAAAAATCAATTTATGCGCCACGTTGCAATGCCTTCTAAACTGTTCTGTCGACTCCACCGTCGGCACTTTTTGT
>CAZYVE010000036.1:15031-18877 GCA_964651035.1 uncultured Bacteroides sp. | reverse complement strand
AATCTTTTATAAGCAAGATTCAATTCATCATTTAGGCATCAGCATTTACATGGCCAGGGCTTCAGTTGCTTGAAGAAATCATTACCTTTGTCGTCCACCAGGATGAAAGCGGGGAAGTCCACCACATCAATCTTCCAGATGGCTTCCATGCCCAGTTCCGGATATTCCACGCACTCTATGCTTCTGATGCTGTTCATGCTGAGCACAGCTGCGGGACCGCCGATACTGCCCAGGTAGAAACCGCCATGCTTCTGACAGGCGTCGGTTACCACTTGCGTGCGGTTTCCCTTGGCTATCATAACCATCGAGCCACCGTGATCTTGGAATTCGTCTACGTATGGATCCATGCGGTTTGCCGTGGTGGGGCCCATCGAACCGCAAGGCATACCTGCAGGAGTTTTGGCCGGGCCGGCATAAAGTACGGGATGGTCTTTAAAGTACTGCGGTAGGTCTTCGCCGGCATCCAGACGTGCTTTCAGCTTGGCATGGGCAATGTCGCGCGCTACGATGATGGTACCATTTAGACTGAGGCGGGTTGCTACTGGGTATTGAGAAAGTATCTTGCAGATTTCGCTCATAGGCTGGTTCAGGTCGATGCGTACGGCGTCGCCTTCGCCAGCATTGCGCAGTTCTGCGGGAATCAGTTCTCCGGGGTTGTCGTCCAACTTTTCAATCCATATACCGTCCTTGTTGATTTTCGCTTTGATGTTACGGTCGGCCGAGCAGCTCACGCCAAGTCCGATAGGGCACGAAGCTCCGTGACGCGGCAAGCGTATGACGCGTATGTCGTGTGCGAAGTATTTGCCACCAAACTGTGCGCCGAGACCGATGCGGTGAGCCTCCGCCAGCAGTTCCTTTTCCAACTCCACATCGCGGAAAGCACGGCCTGTCATGTCGCCGGTAGTGGGCAGGTTGTCATAATAATGTGTAGATGCCAACTTGACGGTCAGCAGATTCCTTTCGGCTGACGTGCCGCCAATTACAAAAGCTATATGATATGGTGGGCAGGCTGCCGTACCCAGCGTTTTCATCTTCTCCACGAGGAATGGCACCAATGTGCCTGGATTCTGTATGCGTGCTTTGGTCTCCTGGTAGAAGTAAGTCTTATTGGCCGAGCCTCCGCCTTTCACTACGCATAGAAACCTGTACTCGTCGCCTTCTGTAGCCTCGATATCAATCTGAGCTGGCAGGTTGCAGCGAGTGTTTACCTCCTCGTACATAGTGAGCGGTGCATTCTGCGAGTAGCGCAGATTCTCTTCCGTATAAGTTTTGTAAACGCCAAGCGACAATGCCTCTTCGTCACAGAAGCCGGTCCATACCTGCTGTCCCTTTTCACCATGGATAATGGCTGTGCCAGTGTCTTGGCAGAAGGGCAGCTTCCCCTTGCTTGCTACCTCGGCATTGCGCAGGAAGGTCAGTGCCACGTACTTATCGTTATCGCTGGCCTCAGGGTCAGTCAATATCGAGGCTACCTGCTCATTGTGGCTGCGGCGCAGCAGGAAGTTGACATCGCGGAAGGCCGCGTTGGCCAGCATTGTCAGTGCCTCGGGGCTGACCTTCAGGATAGTTTTCCCCTCAAACTCGCTTGTCGACACGCCGTCCTTGCTCAGGAGATAATACTCTGTGTCGTCCTTACCCAACTGGAACATTGGTGCATACTTGAATTCTGGTGTTGCCATAATTACTTGTCTGTTTTTTTAGTCTGTCTATTAAAAGTTCATTTTATGGGAACAAAGGTAAAAAGTATTCCCGAAATATTGGCTCTGTCAAGAGCAAGAAACTTGGCTTTTTAGTGGTATTTCCCTCAGAAAGGCTGTGCACTATTCCTCATGATTTCATTTGTATTTGGGTAGGTTTGCTTAAATTTGCCGCGCATTACGACAGATAACAACCCCCAAATAGGACCTATGATTGAATTCAAACCGATTACACTCGAAGAGAAAAAACTTATACAGTCTTATACGCTATTCAGCAGGAGGCGAGGCTGCGACGTGTCTTTCTCCAACATGTGCAGCTGGAGTTTCATGTTCGGGACAAGCTTCGCTGTTGTCGACGGCTGGCTGCTGATAAAGTACCGTATGGATGGTATGCCTTTCTATATGATGCCGTTCGGCAAGGGAGACTTGCGCAAACCGCTGGAGATGCTGGATGAAGATGCCCGCAGCGAAGGCAGCATGCTGCGTATGCTCGGCGTCTGTGCAGACATGATACCTGTACTTCAAGATCTGATGCCGGAACGCTTCACATTCTCCACCAACCGCAACTATGCTGATTACCTCTACCTGAGGACGGAACTGGCAGACCTGGCAGGCCGGAAGTTCCAAGCCAAACGCAACCATGTAAACAAATTCATGCGGACATACAGTTACGAATACGTCCCTATCACAGCAGGGCATGTGGCCGAATGCCTGGAGCTGGAGGCCAAATGGTGCGAGACCAATGACTGCGACAGTCGCGAAGGCGCTGCTTGCGAGCGCCGTGCACTGACGTTTGCCTTGCAGAATTTTGACCAATTGGGACTTACCGGCGGTATGCTGTATGCCGACGGGCAGATTGCGGCTTTCACCTTCGGGATGCCCATCAGCGAGGATACGTTCGGTGTGCAAGTGGAGAAGGCTGATACCGGGATAGACGGCGCATACGCCATGATAAACCGCGAGTTTGCCGCCCGCATACCAGGGCAGTACACTTACATCAACCGCGAAGAAGACCTTGGCATAGAGGGATTGCGCAAGGCCAAGCTGTCGTACCACCCGACCATCATCCTGGATAAATACGAGGCGCGGATGAAGAATGGCTGACGGGGAGATGACAGACAGGCAGCAGACAAGAAGGCTGTGGGAAATGTGCTTCAACGATGGTGAGGCTTTCACCGACCTGTACTTCCGTATGCGTTACAACGACAGCATAAACCGTACAATAAAAAGAGAAGACGGGGAGATTGTCGCTGCCCTGCAGGTGATTCCGTACCCCATGACCTTCTGTGGCAGCGTGACTGACACGGGCTATATATCAGGGGCATGCACGCATCCTGACTACCGCAACCGCGGGTTGATGCGCAGGCTTATGGAAGATACGTTAAGGCAGATGCGGGATGAGGGTATCGCCTTTGCCACATTGATACCGGCGGAGGGATGGCTGCACGGGTATTATGCCGGGAGCGGATTTGCAGGGATATTCAGGCGGGCACGCGGCATGTTCACCGCAGATGCGGACTTCGTGGCAACACCCGAACAAGGCTTCACTATGAATACCGGCACGGAATACCGCGAGGAAGAGTGGAGGTATCTGTACCGGAAACTGTATGAGCGCCCGTCGTGCCTGCTGCATACGCGGCGGGACTACGAGGTGATACTCGCCGCCCTTGCACTCGAAGGCGGAGGGGTATACACACTGCGCGGACGGGGGGATGACATCGTAGCGCTGGCCGTCATCTATCCCACCGCCTCGGGCATTCCGCAGGTCGGCGAACTGGTCTGCGATACGGAAGAGTATGGCGCACTGCTGTTGCAGGAAGCATGCATGCACCTTGGAGTCCCGTCTGTCGGGGTCATTTCGGCTGATGCCGGCCATGCAGCCTCCCGTGTTTTCGGGATGGCGCGTCTGGTGCATGCAGAAAAGGCATTCCGACTGTACGCGGCTGCCCATCCGGCGGAGAGCATCAGCTTCAGCCTTGTAGACAGGCAGGTTCCGGCCAACAACGGGCATTACCGGATGTGCGACGGCGAGTGCCACAAGGAATCCCGGAAACTTTCTGCCGGAGACCCGCTATGGAGCATCTGCCGGGCGACGGAATGGCTGTTTGCCTCATCGGCTCCATGCATGAGCCTCATGCTCGACTGACGG
>CAZYVE010000036.1:0-14931 GCA_964651035.1 uncultured Bacteroides sp. | reverse complement strand
GAAGGTATAAGCCGTGAGCGGCACGTCCGCGGGTCGTTGCCTACGGCTGCCAACGACTGCCACAGCGTCAGCATGTTGCCCGTCACGTTCATCTCGTTTACCGGCTGCGTCACGATGCCGTTTTCTATCAGAAACCCTTCTATGCCGTAAGAGAAATCTCCCGTGCTACTGTTGCAGTTGCCGCCGTTGAAGCCTGTGACGAGTATCCCCTTATGCACGTCGGCCAGCAGGCCGTGCAAATCTTTGTCGCCCGGCTGCAATACCAGCCGCGAAGGGGACGATATGGTAGGTTCCACGCCCATCTTCCGGGCATGGTATGTATCGATGAAATATGTTTTGAGCACGCCACCGTCGAATACCATGCGCGGCACGGTGGCTATCCCCTCGCCGTCGAAGTATCGTGAGCCGAAAGCGCTTGGCTCGTGCGGCTCGTCACGCAGGGTCAGCAGCGTAGAGGCCACTTTGCTGCCAAGCCCGTCGAGCAGGAAGGAGTTCCTTTGCTGCAGTGCCGAGCCCTGCAAAGCATTGAGCATAGGGCTGAGCAGGCGTTCGGCGTTCAGATTATCAACTACCATGGTGTATTGTCCGCTTGCAACCTTGCGCTGTCCGAGCCTGCGCACTACACGTTCCAGAGCCTTGGCACCGATGCCTGACTTACGGAGGCTATCATGGAAAAGAGCCATTTCTGACCAGCTGTCCGCAGGCCGGGCATCACCCTCGTCCTTCATGACAACCGATGCGGAAAGGGAAAACCATGTACTGCTCGCCTCGCCTTCAAAGCCGTTGCTTATGAGGCGGTAAGACGAGCTCTCGCCCTCATTGTACGAAGTATCTACCGATACTATGCGGTCGTCCTTGCCTATTGCCTCCTCGGCTGCGGCACGTGCGAGAGCCAGTTTGTCGTCAGGGTCGATGCTATGAATGGATTTGTCAAACAGGTGCAGGTCGGGCATGCCGCCTTTGTAGTAGCGCGAGGGGTCGGGCAAGATACGGGCCTCATCCACGGCGAGGCAGGCGGTAGATTCGATGCTGCCGGATATAAGCATCCGTAGTTCGTCCTTGTCAAGACGGTTGGTGGAGAAAGAGCCGTATCGACCATCCACGTAGAGATTGAGTGCCAGACCGTTCTCTGAAGCCTGCTGCAGCCTGTCCACTTTGGCATTGCGCAGCTCGAAGGATGAGCTTGAATTGCTGTATAATGTCACCATGGCGCCACGACACCCGTTCTTAAGGGCATAATCCATGGCCCATTGCGCCAGTTCCTTATTATCTTGTGTTATCATTGCTGATTGTTTTTTGTTGATGTCATGCCTCCTGTGTCTTACGGAGTGCTGTTCCTGCTTTTGCCTCTGCCGTCAGTCCCCGCCTACCGTCAGTTTGCTGACCAACGTAGTAGGCATGCCGCACGTCACCGGGCACAACTGTCCGTCCTTACCACAGGTCCACGTGCCGTTGTCAATCTTTACGTCGGAAGCCACCATGGTAATGTCCGCCAGGGCTTTAGGCCCGTTGCCTATGATGTTGATGTCTTTTATGGGTTGCGTCAGTCGTCCATCTTCTATCAGATATCCCGATTTGACAAAGAAAGTAAAGTCTCCGGCACCGATCTGCACTTGTCCGTTGGTAAAGTTATCCACATAAATGCCCCGCTTCACGGCAGCGATAATCTCCTCCTTTTCTGTGTTCCCGGCCTCCATATATGTGGAGCGCATGCGCGGTATGGGGGCATTGCGGAAAGTATCCCTCCGCCCGTTGCCGGTAGGCCGTACCCCATAGTGAGCGGCACTGATGCGGTCGTGCAGGTAGCTTGTGAGTATGCCATTGCGGACGATATATGTCTTCTGCCCTTCCACACCTTCATCATCGAAGTTGACAGCCCCGCGGTTGAACGGTATGGTGCCGTCATCCACTACGTTGACATGTGCGCCGCACACCTTCTTGCCGAGAAGGTCGCAGAAGACAGATGTACGCTTACGGTTAAAGTCTGCTTCAAAGGCATGGCCTATCGCTTCATGCAGCAATATGCCTGAGCCTCCGGCTCCCATCACTACAGGCATCTCTCCCCCTTTGGGTTTCACGGCTCTGAAGAGTATTGCCGTATCGTCCACAGCTTCATGGGCTATCTCGTCCAGCAGGCCGTCGGTCATGGCTTCGAATCCTTTGCGGTAAGAGCGCGAGGCATAGCCGTTCTCGATCTTACCGTTTTCTTCCATTATGCACACGGCCACGAGCGACATCATGGGACGGTAGTCGTAGTACATGACACCCAAAGAGTTGCAGAACAGTACATGCGACGTGCTGTCCGTCAGTCCAGCCTGTACTTTCTGTACACGCTTGTCGAGCGAGAAGATTTTCCCGTTCAGCTTCTCCAAAAAGGGTATCTTGGCTTTCACAGATGTATCTTCCCACGGCAGCAATATCTTGTAACGGTTTCCGGTTGCCGTCTTTCCCGTAAGATCTGCGGGAATGCCAGGCTTGCCGGATGATGCTATGCGGGCTGCAGTACGGGCAGCACGCAACATCTCGTCCAATGTTACACCTTCCACATAAGCGTATCCCGTCTGGTCTCCTGCAAGCACTCGCACACCCATGCCGAAATCTACATTGGAAGAGCAGTTGCACACCTTGCCGTCCATGAGCGATACACTGTTGTTGAATGTATGTTCGAAGTATAGGTCCACGTAGTCGCCCCCCTTCTCCATGGCGGCAGCCATCACTTTTCGCAGGTCTGCTTCGTCCACTCCGAAATGTAGCATAGCGGCAGCTGCCTGCGAGGCATTGCCTGTCCCCCCCAATGCATGATGTACCGGAGGGATATCCAAAGTAGTCGTAGCCGTAATAGGCCGCAAAGAATCAGTGTTGTTCATACAATTTACGATATTAGATATATAACCCGAAATCCTGGTCCTCTTTTAAATAAGTGAAAAATAAGCGGTTAACAACTCGTTATATGCAACGTGTACTACACTCGTGCAATACATGTACCATGCTTGCCTTGTACACACATCCCATGGTCCGTGTACGGGTACATCAGTTTTTGGTAAGCATGCTCTCCAGTCCTTCGGCATTCAACCTCAGGTGGAACTGGCCTTTGTATGCCACCGATATGGCTCCGGTCTCTTCCGACACGATTATGGCGTGGGCATCCGATACTTGTGATATGCCCAATGCCGCACGGTGGCGCAGCCCGAGTTCCTTGGGTATGTCGAGATTATGCGACACCGGCAATATGCATCCCGCAGCCTTGATGCGCCTCTCGCTGATGACCATGGCCCCGTCGTGCAGGGGGCTGTTCTTGAAGAATATATTCTCGATAAGCCTCTGGTTGATGTTGGCATCTATTACATCGCCGGTGCGCACCACATCGTCCAGAGGTACCTCATGCTCCATCACGATTAGCGCGCCCACTTTCTGCTTGCCCATGCTGATGCATGCCATGACTATGGGCATGATGTCCTCGTGGGTCACGTCTTTCTTCTTGTCGCCGCTGAAAAAGCGCACCAGCATGCTGACATGTTGGTGTGAGCCGATGGTTCGAAGGAAACGGCGTATGTCTTCCTGAAACAATATTATAAGGGCGAGAACCCCGACACTGACCAGCTTGTCGAAGATGGAGCCCAGCAGTTTCATCTCCAGCACTTGCGACACGACGAGCCATGTCAGGATGAAGACCAGTATGCCTGTAAATACGTTTATGGAACCCGAAGCCTTCATCAGTTTGTATGTGTAGTACAGCAGGAAGGCCACCAGAAGAATATCTATGAAATCTTTTATACTGAAATCGAAAAACACGGAACAGATGTTTTTATGGTTAATGATTTATATGTCTTGGGCAGGCATCTGCTCGCGCATGGCGCAGACGAGCTTCACTGCCTCTACAGCATGGCGCACGTCGTGCACCCGCAGTATGTCGGCTCCGTTCATAAGGCAGATGGTGTTCAACACGGTAGTGCCGTTCAATGCCTCCTGCGGCGTGGTATCCAGCAGGCGGTAAATCATCGACTTGCGTGAGATACCTGCCATCAGCGGCAATTCGAAGACTTCGAATTCTTTCATGCATGCCAGGAGGGCATAGTTGTCTTCCAATGTCTTGCCGAAACCGAAACCGGGGTCGAGGATAATATCCTTCACCCCCATGTCGCGAAGCTGTTGCACCTTGCGTGCGAAGTACATGAATACCTCTTTCAGCAGGTTGTCGTAGTGCGGGTTGTCCTGCATGTTTTGTGGTGTGCCATGCATGTGCATAATCACGTAAGGTACGTTAAGGTGTGCCACGGTGGCGAACATGCCTGCATCCATCTCGCCACCCGATATGTCATTGATTATGGCCGCCCCATACTCCTCCACGCACATCCGAGCCGCATCGGCACGGAAAGTGTCGACAGACACTATGGCGTCGGGGCTTATTCTTCTGATTACTTCCATGCCGCGACGCAGGCGTTTCATCTCTTCTTCCGGAGGCACATCGGTGGCATTGGGGCGTGAAGAGTACGCGCCGATATCGATAATCTGTGCGCCCTCATCAAGCATCCGGTCCACACATCCGGCAATCTCTTCCTCCGTCCATACGCGGCTCGCGTCATAGAATGAATCCTGTGTAACGTTCAGTATCCCCATGACGCAGGGAACCGACAGGTCAAGCAGACGGCCATTCACATTAATATATTTCGGATTAGATTTTTTCATAGGAGCAAAAGTAAGCAAAAAAGACTTTCGGTATAGAAGAAGAATGCATTATTTGCACAAAAATAAGAAAAAGCAATACCTTTGCGGACATTAAAGCAACAAATCTGTTCTGATATGGACATCAATGTACTTTACCATGCGTTCGGACAGTGCAACGGCGTGACTACCGACAGTCGCAAATGCCCGGCAGAATCGATGTTTTTCGCCTTGAAGGGGGATACATTCGACGGCAACGCTTTCGCTGCCAAGGCCTTGGACAATGGTTGCGCTTATGCTGTGGTGGACAACGCCGCTGTAATACCTGAAGGAGACAAACGGTACATCCTCGTGGACGATTGCCTGTGCGCCCTTCAACAGCTGGCCCGCATGCACCGCCGCCGCCTGGGAACGCCGGTGATAGGCATCACCGGCACGAATGGCAAAACAACCACCAAGGAATTGATTGCCGCTGTACTGTCTGTACGCCACAGCGTGCTTTACACTTCGGGTAACTTCAACAACCATATAGGTGTGCCACTGACGCTGCTGCGCCTGCGCCCAGAGCACACTATTGCCGTGGTAGAGATGGGAGCCAGTCATCCGGGAGACATACGTGAACTTGTCGGGATAGCCGAACCTGACTACGGCATCATAACCAATGTTGGGAAAGCGCATCTGGAAGGCTTCGGCTCTCAAGAGGGAGTGATGCGTACCAAAGGTGAATTGTTCGACTACTTACGTGAGAAAGGCGGACTTGCTGTGTTCGTTAACGCTGACTACCCTTATCTCATACGCATGGCCCATGGTCTGAAGCAGATATCTTATGGCAGCAATGAAGGCCTGTATGTCAGCGGACATGCCTTGGACGAGTCAGCATACCTCACTTTCACATGGCAGGCAGACGATGGGAAGGCACCACACAAAGTCCGCACCCGCCTCATAGGGGATTATAATTTGCCAAATGCACTGGCCGCCATTACCATAGGCCGTTTCTTCGGAGTGGAGGCAGACGAAGCAGACCGCGCCATAGAGGAATATGTGCCGCAGAACAACCGTTCACAACTGAAGAAAACAGGAAGAAACACTCTGGTTATAGATGCATACAATGCCAATCCTGCCAGCATGATGGCTTCCATCGACAATTTCTACCGCATGCAGGCAGTGCACAAAATGCTGATTCTTGGGGATATGCTGGAACTTGGTAAGGATAGTCCGGAAGAGCACCGCAAGATAGTGGAACATCTGCAGGCTTGCGGCTTCAGTGATGTGGCATTGGTTGGCTCACAGTTCACCGCCCTGTGTCCTCCTTATCCCGTTTATCCTGATGTTGACTCTCTCATCTCAGAACTGCAACGGAAAGCATTTTCCGGAAAGACGATACTCATCAAAGGTTCCAATAGCATCAGGCTTAGTGCTGTTGCCGACTATTTGTAACCCATCTTAGGGCGCAGCCAAAGGTAAGAGATGACGGAAGCCGACAATGCTCCTGCCACGTTGGCCGCGAAGTCCAGCCAGTCGCCGCCACGATAAGTCGTACAGTAAGACTGCAACAATTCTACAGCGCCGCTGAACAGCACCGGGCATAAACAGGCTCCAATCCAGGCATGCCACACGGGCGCGCTGTCTTTGCGGTGCGCCCGCAGGAACTCGAACCACAATATGCCCGACATGCCGAAATACATGCAGAAGTGCACCGCCTTGTCCATGTTAGGAATATCAGGCAAACCCGTTGAAGGCGGGCGGAAAAAAGAAAGGTAAACTACAGCAATAATCACAGCCATAGACAACGGGTATCTCTTTATATAGGTCAGCATATATTTTTTGTTTACGTTTTGCCTACAAAAGTACGGAAGTTTTTCTATTTTTGCAGCTATTCTACAACATTAATAACAAATTGAAAGAAAATGTCTGGGACAATGAAAATGGATAACAGGGCTAAATTCGGCAGCAGGCTTGGCGTTATACTGGCATCAGCCGGTTCGGCTGTAGGGCTTGGTAATATATGGAGATTCCCTTATGAAACGGGCAACCACGGCGGAGCTGCATTCATACTTATCTACATAGGATGTGTGCTCATACTGGGTGTGCCGATAATGGTGGCTGAATTTCTCATAGGCAGACGTTCGAGATCAAATACTGCTGCAGCTTACCGCAACCTTGCCCCCGGTACTCAATGGAAGTGGGTAGGCCGGATGGGAGTGCTGGCAGGATTCATGATTTTGGGATATTACTCGGTAGTGGCCGGATGGACCTTGGAGTACACAGCAGAGGCTGCCGCAAACAGTTTCACCGGACAGTCGGCCAGCGACTTCATAGCATCGTTCAATGGCTTCGTGGCCAATCCATGGCGGCCGTTGCTATGGCTCATTGTCTTTCTGCTCCTTACCCACTTCATTATAGTGAAAGGTGTGGAAAAAGGCATTGAGAAATCGGCAAAGGTACTGATGCCGATGCTCTTCATTCTGCTGCTTATCCTGGTGGCATGCTCATTGTCGCTTCCCAATGCCTCACTTGGGCTGGAGTTCCTGTTGAAGCCAGACTTCAGCAGGGTAGACGGCAGCGTGCTGCTGAGTGCAATGGGACAGGCGTTCTTCTCGCTCAGCCTCGGCATGGGATGCCTCTGTACATACGCATCATATTTCAAAAAAGACACCAATCTGCCCAAGACAGCTCTGAGCGTGTCGGGAATAGATACTGCGGTGGCCATATTGGCAGGATTCATCATCTTTCCTGCAGCCTTCTCGGTAGGTATACAGCCCGATATGGGGCCGAGCCTGCTGTTCATAACCTTGCCCAACGTGTTCCAACAGGCATTCGGCAACTTGCCTTGGTTGGCGTTGTTGCTCTCAGTAATGTTTTACATTCTGTTGGCACTGGCTGCGCTGACGTCGACCATCTCGCTGCACGAGGTCGTAACGGCCTATCTGCGCGAGGAGTTCAATCTCACGCGAAACAAGGCTGCATGGTTGGTGACTGCCGGTTGTTGCATTCTCGGTATATCATGCTCGCTTTCATTGGGTGTCGGGAAAGATTATACCCTGCTGGGCATGACGCTGTTTGATTTGTTCGACTATGTCACGGCAAAGATAATGCTACCGCTGGGCGGCCTATTCATCGCCGTGTTCACCGGGTGGTATCTGGACAAGAAAATCGTGCGTGAGGAAATTACCAACAGGGGCATGCTGCATACGTGGATGTACGGCCCCATAGTGTTTATCCTGAAATACATAGCTCCTGTATGCATCGCTTTCATATTCATCAATGAACTGGGAGTGTTCGGATGAAGCCCGGCGACTTCTTCTACTTTTCCCGCAGCGAAAGGCGGGCCACCATACTGCTCGCTGTATGCATAGTGGCATTCTTGCTCGGCGGACATTTGTTTTCACTGTATAGGAAGAAAACCGCGGCTTCTGTTGAAGAAGACGCCATGCTGCAACAACGCGACAGGATGGAGTATGAAGATTTCCTTTCGTCAATCGAAACCATTGAAGAAACACTGCCCGAACGCAGATCCCGGCAGCACTATGAACGCCGGGAACCTGTGTTGTCCCCATTCGACCCCAATACAGCCGACTCCATAACCTTCTGCCGGCTGGGACTGCCGGGGTGGATGGCTCGCAACATATTGCGTTACCGTGCGCATGGCGGGAAATTCCGTACTCCGGCCGATTTCAGGAAGATTTACGGACTTACGGATGAGCAATATAACGCATTGCTGCCTTATATACGTATTACACTCGCGGCAGACACAATGAAGCCAGACGGGAAATATGTTCCCCAGCTGCTGGTAAGGGCGGACAGCGACAGCCTGCCTCGCATCGTGAAATATACCGCGGGCACAGTGATAGAGCTGAATGCCGCCGACACGGCCGAACTGAAGAAAATACCGGGCATAGGCAGCGGGATAGCCCGACTGATAGTGGGGTACCGGCAACGTCTGGGAGGCTTTTACAGCATAGAGCAACTGCGTGAAATCAGCCTGGACAGCGAACAGCTGCGTCCCTGGCTGAGTATCGACACCACCCTCATACGCCGCATCTACCTGAACAGGGTAGGAGTAGAACAGTTGCGCAATCATCCTTACATCAACTTCTACCAAGCCAAGGCCATCGTTGAATGGCGGAAGAAAAACGGTCCACTGCGCAACCTGAAACCATTCGTACTGTATGAGGAGTTTTCCGAAGAAGACATGGAGAGAATAGGCCGCTATGCCGGCTTTGACTGATATACCTGTTTACCTGAGTCTGTTGTAATGGAGAGGTTTTTATCTGGACTCTTTCCGTGGGGCGAGTCTTAGAACTTCTTCCGTCAGGCGGATGACCGTGCGTCCTTTCTCCTGCAGGTTTTCATCAAATACCTGTCCGCGTGCAGTCTCCAGTGTGCGTAGTGCATCCACCAGCTCGGATGCGCCTATCATGGTGAAAAGAGGCAGCATCTTGTGCGCAACGTTTGCTACTCTTTCCGTGTCGGCTGCATCGAGTGCGGTTTGCAGGCGTTCGACGTTGAGGCGTGTCTCACTGATGAAGCTTTCGATTATTGCCGACGCAGCATCGGTATCGTCGCCGGAAAAGGTGGTAAGTGCGGCGAAGTTTAGCTGCCTTTCCTTAAATGCAGATGTTACGGGTGGTGCAGGGCTTGTGTCATAAGCCAGTTCGTCAAGCAGTTCCTGCACTGTAAAAGGCTTGTGCAGGCAGCCGGCAAATCCCCGGGAGGTGAACTCTTCGCGCTGCATGTCGCTACGTGCGGTGACGGCGATGACTGGTATTGTACGCGCCTGCATAATGTTTGATGCACGCAGGAGTTTCAGCAACTCGAAGCCGCTGACTGCAGGCATCTGGACGTCGGTAAGCAATGCCCCGAACTCCGTGCTGCTGCGCAGAGCATCGAACAGCTCGTCTACCTGCAGGCAAGTTACGGTCTCTATACCGCTCTGATTCAGCATGGCGGCGGTGAGCATCAGTTGTATGCGGTCGTCGTCTATGAGGAGCAGCGGTCGGTTGTGGGAGTGGTGTGGTGGAAAGTTTTTTTTCTTGGCATGTCCGGCTTTTTCGTACTTTGCGTCCGGTTCTCCGCCGGCCATTCTCTGCTTGTCGTCAATGTCGGCCTTTTCGAGCGGTAGCCGCACTGTAAATGTGCTTCCCTTACCGGGAGTGCTGTCTACTCTGATGGTGCCGTTAAGCAGTTGTACCAGCATGCGCACTATGGACAGTCCCAAGCCGAAGCCTTCCTTGCCTTGTGCGCCCGGCAGGCGGGTGAATTCTTGGAATATACGCTCGCAGTCGGACTGAGCCATACCCCTGCCTGTATCGGCAATGGATATCACGAGGCTCGTACCCTCGTAGCCGGCATAGAGCGATACACTGCCCCTGTCAGTGAACTTTACTGCATTGGAGAGCAGGTTGTTTATTATTTGCTTGAGGCGCAGCGGGTCGTTGACGTAAGCACCTTGCAAGGCTGGGGATATGAAGCAGTTCAGGACAAGCCCTTTGGCTGCTGTGAGCGGCTCGAAGCTAACGCGTATTTCTTCAAGCAGGCGGGCCGGATGGAAACATACACGGTTGACTTCCGCCTTGTTCAGGTCCAGTCGGTGGAAGTCGAGCAAATCTGTCACGAGCTTCAGCAAATGTTCGGACGATGCCTTCATGTTGTCCAGATAGAACAGCTGCCGGCCATCAACCGTAAGTCTCGACAGCAAGTCGGCATAACCGATTATAGAGCCCAGCGGAGCCTTGAAGTCATGCGTTATGGCAAGCATCATCTTCTCGCGTGTGGCGAGCAGGTTCTCCGCACGTCGGTGCGCCTCCTCCAATTCACGTCGGTAACGGTTGCTGCGGGCTATGTCCCGCAATATCATGGCAAGGAAAATACTCGCCAGCAGAACTCCCCCTGCAGCTATTCCGCCGATGGTTCTGGCTGAGCGCAACCGTACCTCCTGACGGTTCAGGGCTTCTGCTCTGGCACGTAGCAATGTCTCTCTTTCGTAATGCCTCAGCATGGTGTCTATGCGGGCGGTGAGGTCACGGTTCATCTTCTGCAGGCTGAGTTTGCGGCGTTGCAGCTGTTTGCCAATCTCACGTTGTTCCTCTGCGGCAGCTTGCAGTCGTGCCTGTAGTGAGTCTATAGGGTTATAAGGCTCTATGATGGTGTCCGTCGTCAGTTCTGTGGAAGTCTTCACCTGTACGGCGCTGTCGTTCTTCGGCGGAACGAAAGCCTCGCCCAGACGGCGGAAGAAGCCTTTCTTTTGGGGACGTGTGACTACCGTGTCGCTGTGTGTCACCACCCGTTGCTGTATGCGCTGCCGCACCACGAATGTGTCCGGCTCGGATGCCATGATATTTTCTATCACAGATGCTGATATCAGGCTGTCGCTTGCCTCGGTAATGGTGCGCAGCATCATAAGAGTGTTGTTGTCTTTCTCTTCCAGCAGTACCAGCAGGCTATCAAGCCATTGTACATCGTTGTTGTCCGACAATGTAAGAGTCTCCATCTCCCTGCGCACGAACAACAGGGAGAAAACCAGTATGGCCAGCAACAGGGCGTAGCCGGCGGCCACTTTCAGTTTGGATACACTGTTCATGTCTTACGAATAGTCTGTTGTCTGAAACGCAACCATAACATTATCCCCGCGCTGGTAAGTCCGAAAGGGAAAGCCATCCATACGCCTGTCAGATTCCATCCAAGCACAAAGCCAAACAGGTAGCCTGCGGGCAGCGATATGATGAAGTAGGCTATGAAAGCTATGAACATCATCGGTTTGACGTCCGATATACCACGCAATGCATTGGCAAATGCTATTTGCAGGCCGTCGCCGAACTGATATACGAGGAACGGGAAGAACAGCGCCGGCACCATGAGTGCCACTTCGTTATTGTCCGTAAACCATCCGCCCACAGAGTGACGGAATGCGAACACAAGAGCTGTCAGGATCACCGCCATTAAGAGTATCAGATGGAAGCCTGCGTAGGCCGAACGGCAGACGTTCAGACTGTCGCCCCTGCCTTTGAAGTTGCTGACACGCACGGCAACAGCAGCCCCCATACCGTAATACATCATAAAGGTGAACTGTGCTATGGTAAGCATGATTTGGTGCGAGGCCAAGGCAATGGTGCCCAGCCATCCCACCATGATTATGCTGAGGCTGAACGACGCAGTCTCCATACCCATCTGCATCCCTATGGGCCATCCTAAAGCGTTGAGCCTCCTGAAAAGGGCGGGAGACCATTGCAGGCGCACCAGTCCCACGCGGTAACGGCGGAAGCGTCTCACGCACATTATCATTATGGCAAATACGGCCACCATGGCTATACGCGATGCCAGAGTGCTGATACCTGCTCCGGTAAGCCCGAGTTCAGGGAATCCTGCCTTGCCGTTTATGAGGACATAGTTGCCGATAATATTCATCATGTTGCCGCCGAGCAATATCCACATGGGTGTGCGCGTATCGGTGATTCCTTCTGAAAACTGCTTGAAAGAATTGAACAGCATGACAAACGGCAACGATGCAAGTAGGATGAGGTAGTACGGCCTGATGAGCGGCAACAATTCTTCCGGCTGCCCCAGCAGATGCACGTTGAAGTAAAGCACACCCATGACAAGCATCTGAATCAGTGCTACCAACACGTTGGCCACGAGGCTACAACGCAATGCCTGTCCGGCTACGACATGTTGGCCGTTGCCGTAAAAACTACCTACCACAGGGGTAAGTCCGTAGCTGAAGCCGGTACTGAAGATAATGCAAAGGTTGAACATGTTGTTGACGAACGATGCCGCACCCAGTTCTGCCGTGCTGTGATGCCCTATCATTATTGTGTCGGCAAAGCCAAGCACTATGATGCCAAGCTGCCCCACCACGATGGGAATCCCCAGTTTGATCAGGGCACGGTAATGTCCGCCGTATGTCTGCATGAACTGTTTCATCTTGTCGTGTGCCCCTTCCTATTGCCGGCGGGCGTGCCGTGGTCAGTCTTCCAGTACCGTAATCTTCTTTATCATTACATCTTCTTCAGGACGGTCGTTACGGTCGGTCCTTACGTTCTGTATTTTGTCTACCACATCCAATCCTTCGGTCACTTCACCGAAAACCGTATATTCACCATCGAGATGCGGGGCACCCCCTACGGCAGTATAAGCCTCCCTCTGCTCCGTAGTAAAGCTAAATGCAGGTTTCTCTGCCATTTGTGCTTCCGCACGGGCTATCAGTGTGTCTTGCAGTTTGCGGAGCCCCTCCTCGTCGTTGGCTCTGCGCATTTTGTAGATTTCCTTCATGTGTTGCTCGGCCAAAGAGTTGAAAATATTGCTCAGGCGCATCTGGTTTATCTGCTCCTCCATATCAGCCAGTGTAGAGTCGGTATACGTATTGCCGGTAACGATGTAGAACTGGCAGCCCGATGACTCTTTATCAGGGTTTACATTGTCTCCCTGCCGTGCGGCAGCCAGTGCGCCACGCTTGTGGAAGTACTTTGGATAGACAAATTCTGCGGGAATGGTGTAACCCACATCACCCCTGCCCAGAGCCTTGCCCTTTGGGGCGTTTTTGCTGTCCGGGTCTCCGGCCTGAATCATAAAGTCCTTGATGACCCTGTGGAACAGTGTTCCGTCGTACGTTCCGTTCTTGGCCAGTTTGATAAAATTGTCACGGTGACGTGGAGTCTCGTTGTACAGTTTTACAAAAATGTCACCCGCCGTGGTTTCAATCTTCAGTCTTGTTTCTGTTCCCATGTTTTTTCCTTTCTTTTGTCCGGGGCTGCATGCCATAATGCAACATACCAGGAAGGTTATTAATGCTATAAGATTCTTTTTCATCTGTCTTTTTGTTTAATTTAAGCCTGCAAATATACTATTTTCAGCCAAAACCATTTACCTTTGTATTATAAATAGCGTAAAAAGCGATGGCGGCGAAATCTATCTTGATTGTAGAAGACGATATCACCTACGGCATGATGCTGAAGACGTGGCTCGGCAAGAAAGGCTTCCGGACGGCTTCCGTCAGCAACATTGCGCGTGCGCGAAAATATATAGAGAGCGAATCTCCCGACCTGATATTGTCCGATATGCGCCTGCCCGACTACGACGGAATGGATTTGCTGAAGTGGCTGGGAGAAAAGGGTTTCTCCACACCGCTTATCATCATGACAGGATACGCCGACATACAGTCTGCTGTACAGGCTATGAAGCTGGGAGCCCGCGACTATGTGGCCAAACCTGTTAATCCGGACGAACTGCTCAAGAAGATAAATGAAACGCTGAATCCACCTGCGGAGAAAGCAAGGCATCAGGAAATCCGCACCGGGCGTACGGTAGCAGGTATTGATAGCCCGGGGGAGGGGACTTCCTTTGCTGACGACGATTTCCTTGAAGGTGAGAGCGATGCAGCAAGGCAACTGTTCAATTACGTGCGGCTTGTAGCTCCCACAAACATGTCAGTACTCATAAACGGAGCCAGCGGTACGGGGAAGGAGTATGTGGCACACCGCATACACCAGCTCAGCAGGCGTGCCGGGCAGCCTTTTGTTGCCATCGACTGTGGCTCGATACCGAAAGAACTGGCTGCATCGGAATTCTTCGGGCATGTGAAAGGTGCTTTCACCGGGGCGTTAACGGATAAGACAGGCTCTTTCGTGGCTGCCAATGGTGGCACCATCTTTCTCGATGAAGTTGGCAACCTGGGGTATGAAGTACAGATACAGCTGTTGCGTGCCTTACAGGAACGGACGATACGGCCTGTTGGCTCCAACAAGGAGATACGTGTGGACGTACGCTTAGTAACAGCCACGAATGAGAACTTAGAGCATGCCATAGAAAAGGGTGCTTTCCGCGAAGACCTTTATCACCGTATCAATGAGTTTACATTGCGCATGCCGCTCCTGAAAGACCGCCGTGAAGACATACTGCTTTTCGCCAATTTCTTCCTCGACCAGGCCAACCGTGAGATGGACAAGCATCTTGTCGGCTTCGATGAAAAGGCATGTAAAGCGTTGCTGGAATACCACTGGCCCGGCAACTTGAGGCAGATGAAGAATGCCGTGCGCCGCGCCACTCTGCTGGCTTCCGGCAAGTATATTACTCTGGCCGACCTAAGCTGTCTGCAAGAACTCTCCGCTCCTTCGACCACGATATCGCTACGTAACGAAGATACGGAAAAGCAGCATATTATGGAAGCATTGAGGCTGACCGGAAATAACAAAAGCCGCGCCGCATTACTGCTCGGCATCGACAGAAAGACGTTATATAATAAGCTGAAACTGTACGATATGCATACCAAGTAAT
>CAZYVE010000035.1:0-19951 GCA_964651035.1 uncultured Bacteroides sp. | reverse complement strand
GATTATTTGCAAGCCATACAGGGTGATAAAATCATTCTATGAATATCATCTTGCCGCTGCTGACACTTATGAGAGTTTTCTGTTTCGACAAAATCTCATAACCCAGCAGGCCGTCGAGCCCTTTCTTCAAACGGGCATTGATATGGCTCATGTCGTTGAAAACCGTAATGAGGTTGTCAAACATCTTATCACCTATCTGCAACGCAGTAATGGTACCCTCGTGTACATCCACGGCATCTTGGGAAAGTCCGACCAGTTCGGTGGTGCTGATGTCGGCAAGGCTGTCTTTCATAAATTCCCACAGTGAAATATCCATCAGATTGCCTGTGGCACCACTGTCTATCCCCAAAGAAACTTCCCTGCCATTTACACCCCCCTTCACATAAGGAATATGATAGGAACCTGGCACCAGTTGGAGCGGCACCTCTACCGTCTGCCCTTGCGTCTGCTTGAGGTAAGCGGCTGTCTTCTCGGGCTTTATCAAAGTCAATGTACTGTTTTCGTAGTCGAACAGCCAGTCGTAATCCTTCAGCACAGCATAGCCGATTAACCCGTAAATTTCTTCCTCTTTCAGCAGATGCGACAAATCAGACATGACAAACTCGTTGTCCTGCACACGGATACCATAAAAATCGAATGAAGCGACACGAGCCACATTTTGCTGCACTGCGGTATTCACAACACCACGAGAATTGCTCATGGATATAACAGAACTATCCGGACAAGCGAAATACTTACTGTTCAAGTAAAGTGTAGGCGCACCGGTGTCAACAATGAATTTGCGAGGAATCCCGTCCACTTCGGCATTGACTACCGGCAGATTGTTGCATATTTCAAAGGGGATGGCTATGATGTCATCCTCCGGGATGTCGAACACATTTTTAGCATCCACGACTTTTACTCTTGCGGTAATCAGATCCAGTTGCTCCAACCGGTTGTCAGCATTAAATACGAATGTGACGGTTTTGTGCCCCAACTTCCGGCTGTAGTTGAAGTCGTATAGCATGGTCAACCTGCCGTCTTCCCATTGCTCGCTTAGCTTGCTTGTCTCCGTTACAACTTCATCCAGCTGTCCGACCAGTATCTCCAGCACCTTGACGGCAGTCTCTCCGGTCTGACCGGCACAGACGAAGCCCTCTGCCAGGTACTTTTTCAATTCGTCGGCCGAACGCGTATTGACAGCTTCCACTGCAATGTTCACAATCTTTTCACACTGCTCCACGTCTTGTGCATAGAGCCGGGGCATGCCCATGAAAAGGAGTACTAGAAACAGTAATTTCCTCAACCGTAAATATCCGGGAATAAAACCAATTGTCATCATAAGATTTTTCTTGCAAAATTATGCAGAATAATCCTGAGGCAACAGGGGAATAAGCTTTTTTGCAATACTTTATCTTTATATTGAACATGTGCGGTCAGAAAGGCTTTTAAAACCTACACTATACAAGGTGTGTAAGCATTCGAACAAATGCACCTTTTATAGTTTGAGGTTTGGTTGTAGCTTTGCGGCAGCGAATACAATCAAACCTCAATTATTATGAACAGACAGGAATTTGAATTATAAACGTCGTATGAATTCTACATGGTTTTGTACATAACAAAATTTGTCAACTCCAACTTATTTGCTTTACGCTTCTGTATTCTTTCAACCTTATATCCATGTTTTTCAAAAAAAGCCCTTGCAGTAAAGCTGACTTCTGATTTAATTTCTTTGACTCCATATTCCTTTGCTATTTTCTCAACTGCAGAAAGAAGTTGTGTTGCAATTCCTTTGCATTGACAGTCTTTATGTACAAACATTGAATGTAAATAACCGCTCTTATTCATTGATGAAAATCCGACCAGACGATTCTGTTTATCGAAAGCTCCAATATAGCAATTAAATGATATTAGCTCTTTCCATCGTTCAAGATTATCACCACATGACGCCCAGTCCTCTACCTCTTCATAGGTATAATCTTTGATATTTATATTCAATACCGTAGAACGGTACAATTCCTGCATTTCCGGAATATCTTTTTCTTCGAGAGCACGAATCTTATAGTTGGGGTTCAACCTTTTTATAACTTTACACGGGTTACCTACAGCAATACAATTGGCTGGGATAGATTTGGTAACGACACTGCCTGCACCTATAATGCTTCCGCTACCTATTGTAACACCTGCAAGTATGATGCATCCTCCTCCAATCCAAACATTATCTTCAACGGTTATTATCAAAGCTCTTGTTCTGAAAAACAGTTCTCCTGAGTTTTCATCCCAGTCTTCAACGAAACGTTCATTAAAATCAACAGGATGGGTTGCCGTGTAGAATTGTACATTGGGAGCTATCAATACTCTATTGCCAATGTGTATATGATTTTCATCCATCAATGTGCAATTATCATTGATAACGGTCTTTTCACCGATGAAAATATGTTTTCCGCATTGGCAGGCAAAGTTGTTGCCGATGGTAGAATATTTCCCGATTTTACCAAGCATCTGAAATAGAATCTCATTCCTTTCTTCAGCAGGAGTCTTTACGTCATTGATTATTGACAGAAACCCCTTTGTTTTCATAATCATGTCCAAGACTTCTTTGTCCAACCGGTTACAGTATTCTCATGACAGGAAACGTTGGAAATTGCTCTTTTCCTCATTAAGTTCCTTTACCATAATAAATTCCTCGTCTGTTTCCTTTATTGTTTTAAAACCAAGTTTAAGGTACATATTGACTGCATAATTTGCCTTCTGTACGGAAGCGAAACATGTTTATAGCCTTTACTGACAAGCAATTTAATTATCTCCTGCATTAAACGGCTACCAATACCTTTGTTCCTGTATTCCTTGTACAAGGATATGGAAAGAGAAGGAGTTTCATCATCTACATGGCCGTAATCATTCATGATGCGTACCCATGCAGCTCATACAACCTTACCATCAGTTTCGGCAACCAGACAATAATCATCTTTTTTCTTACCGAAATTTTCAATATAAACTTTCAATTCCGGCAATTCAACAACATCTTTCGATGGCGGCTCTACACCTTCAGGAATATAGATAGCTTCGTAAAGAAAATTTCTTAGCAAATGGTTTTCACCAGCTTGCAAAGGACGTATTATATAATTGGTTGATTCGTTCATTGTTCACATTACCTTTTCAGGTCTGCTATATACCAAGGTGTGCTTAATTTCCTGTCTATGACATATAACAGACCGGCGGGGAACGTGTTGCTGGCAGATGCAAAACGTGTTCCCCGCCGATGGCATACAAAAGGTACACCCTCTGTAATTCGTATCGATGTTTCCGCTAACGGAAAATCTCGAATGACTATCCTACATTGTTCTCTTTCAGGAAAGAGATAATCTCTGATATATATCCGAAAGCTAAGCCTACTACCGTATCTGCAGCCCCGTAATATACAGCCACACGGTCGCCTTCGTGCAACGCCGCGCAAGGGAATATAACATTGGGCACGTCGCCGGCCAACTCATAAGGAGCGGCCGGAGCCAACAGATAGGGTTGCGAGCGATACAGCACTTTTGACGGGTCATCACGGTCGAGCAAGGCTGCGCCCATAGAATAACGGAAACCGTTGCAAGTAGTGATTACCCCGTGATAGAACATCAGCCAGCCTTCGTCCGTCAAGAAAGGCACCGTACCGGCTCCCACCTTCGTGCATTGCCAGGCACTGACGGGGAAGGGAGTCGGCCCCATCACATGGCGATGTTCGCCCCAATATTTCATGTCGGGACTGTAGCTCAGGTATATGTCACCGAAAGGCGTATGCCCGCTGTCGCTGGGGCGGCTCAGCAAAGCATAGCGACCGTTTATTTTTTTGGGGAAAAGCACTCCGTTACGGTTAAAGGGCAGAAGAGCGTTCTCGCACTGGAAAAATTCCTTAAAGTCGAAGGTATATCCCAATCCGATGGTAGGGCCGTGATAACCGTTGCACCATGTAATCCAGTAGCGGTCTTCTATCCAAGTGACACGCGGGTCATACTTATACTCGGAATCTATCATCTCCGTGTTTCCCGGCTTAAACTGTATAGGGTCATGTTCTATCTCCCAATGGATACCATCCTGGCTGAATCCGGCAAAGATATTCATCTGTACCGACCGGTTATCGCAGCGGAATACACCGGCATAGCCGTCACCAAAAGGCACGACAGCACTGTTGAAGATACTATTTGATGTCGGTATCGCATAACGCCCGATAATAGGATTGCCCGAACAGCGCCACATTACATCCCCGTTTCCGGCCGGCCGCTCTTCCCAAGGCAAGGTAATCTGTTTGTTTCCCATACTCTTATTCATATTTTTGAATACTAATATATTGACTTATTTATTCTTTGAATCGTCATAGGTGAAAGGAATGAAATATGTTACCAGCAACGACGGAATGGCAGCCAGCAGTACATATATAAAGAAGCGTTCATAACCCAGCAGGTCGCTGAAGAATCCGCTCATCATACCCGGCAGCATCACCCCCAGATTCATGATGCCCGAAGCGAAAGCATAGTGTGACATTTGATGACGTCCCGGAGCGATCTGTTGCATCATAAACAGAGTCAACCCGACAAAGCCAAAACCGTAACCGAAATATTCCACGACAATAGCTCCCCCTATCAACAACAGGCTTTCCGGACGGAAGACAGCCAATAATGTGTAAGCTATAAACGGGAAATTGAACACACAGCACAAGCTGAACAAGGTTTTTTTCAGACCTCGCTTCGACACATAGATACCCGCCAGCAGAGAGCCCAATACAAAAGCTACTGACCCAAATACTCCATTCAGTGTGCCGATTTCTTCCAGCGAAAGTCCCAATCCACCGTCAGCCCGTGATGAGCGTAAGAACAATGGAGCAATCTTCATTATAAATCCTTCGGCTAACCGGTATAGGATGATGAAACAAATGTAATAAATGATATGTTTCTTGGTAAAGAAGTCGCGTATTACGCTCCACAGCTCCTTCATAACTTCCTGCGTTGAACGACGTTGTTTCGATGCGGTCTGTGTGCAAGGCAGGGCACGTACATGATATATCCCAAAAGCCAGCATTAAAAGCGAAATGACACCGAATATCGTAGCCCAAGCCCGTTGGTAGGCTAACATGTTCTCGGCCATAGAGGCTCCTTCTGTCGCGCCGAAGTGGGTTACCAGTATGCCGGCCAGCGCCACCAATCCACCGTTGGCCACCAACTTGGCTATGTTATAGAAAGCTCCCTGTACTCCTATGTATTTGGCTTGCTCCACTGGTGAAAGTTCGGCCATATACACTCCGTCACAGGCCACATCGTGCGTAGCACCGCTCAAGGCAATGACCGCCATGGTCGAAATGCTTATGGCAAAGAAATAATCAAACTTCAACGAAAAGGCTACTATTCCGAATAGCAACCCGCTCAACAATTGGGTGAGTATCACAAAAAACTTCTTCGTCCGGTACATCTCCAAGAAAGGACTCCATAAGAATTTCAGAGTCCAAGGCAATATAATAAGCGATGTCCAGAAAGCTATTTGTGTATCGGAGACGTTCAAATCCTTAAACATGAACGTCGATACTAAATTGACAGCAATAAAAGGCAGTCCCATTGCAAAATAGGCTGTCGGCACCCATAACAATGGAGTACGTTTAGTTTGACCATTATTCTTGTTCATAGCAAGATTTTTTTAATATTATCTCTGATTGCAAACGAATGTCATTGGAGGCCGCTCCTATCAAAATCCTGAAAGCTCCTGGTTCAACCACCCGTTCTAACTGCATGTTGATTATCGAGAAATCTTCCTCCGTCAGCGTAAAAGTCACCCGTTTCGACTCGCCTTTCCGGAGGAAATAACGGCCGAATTTCTTTAGCTGCTGTAAGGCTGGCACCACTGAAGCATAGCAATCGCGCAGATATAACTGGACCACTTCCTCACCATCCTGTCCTCCCACATTCTTCAACGTGAACGAGACATCAAACGTGGAAATTCCCTTTTGCTCTACGGTCAAATCTTCGTATGTAAAATCCGTATAGCTCAATCCATATCCGAAAGCATACAAGGGGGTAGCAGACTCTTCCACGTAATCATGATTTTGGGGCAGTCTTTTATTATAATAAATAGGAATCTGGCCTACAGAACGGGGTACTGTCATAGGTAAACGTCCCGCCGGATTGTAATCGCCAAACAACACGTCGGCAATAGCGATACCGCCCTCTTGGCCGGGATAATAGGCTGTCAGCAAAGCGTCAGCATGTTCGGCAACCCAGGTTTTATCCAAGGGGCGACCTTCGATATAGACTACTACCAAAGGTTTACCTGTATTCTTCAAAGCTATGAGCAAATCCTTTTGTCTGCCCAGCAAATCCAATGACACACGGTCAAAGCCTTCTCCACTCTCCATATCACTCACCGTATTACCATCGGCAATGGCAGCTCCGGTCTCCTGATAGTTTGTCTTGAAGTCGCGTGCACTGGAACCTCCCACTACGGCCACAATCACATCGGCTCGCGAAGCAGCCTCCACGGCTTGTAATATTTCACAGACAGACGTATCGCGTATAGCGCATCCACGTACATATTCCACTTGTTGAGGCTGCAGCTTGGCGCGTATCCCATCCAATACCGTTTTTATATTGGATCTCTCCTGAGGAGCAGTATAGTCACCCAACTGGTTATAAACATTATCGGCATTAGGTCCTACCACAAGCAGACGGTTTACTTGACGGTTAAGCGGCAACAGATTGTGTTCGTTCTTCAGCAAGGTGACAGACGCACGAGCCACACGGAGCGCTAAATCCACATGTTCAGGTGTACGCACCAATCCCGCAGCGCTTTGCGGGCGAACGTATGGGTTTTCGAACAAGCCCAACTCGAACTTCATCCGCAGCACACGAGCAACAGCCGTATCCACAGCCGACTCTTCCACCTTGCCGGAACGTACAGCCTTAAACAACAATGCAAATGCATTGCCGCCTAAATCAACATCCACACCCGCCGACAAAGCCTGTACTCCTGCCTCTTCCAGGTCAGATGCCACGCAATGGCTTTCATGCAACCCGTCGATACTGTACAAATCGGATACTGTAAAACCTTGAAAACCCCATTGCCCGCGCAACAAGTCTGTCAATAAAGCTTTGTTGGAAGTACAAGGAATCCCGTCTATAGAATTATATGAGCTCATCACAGACAGGGCACCAGCCTCTAAAACACGATGGAATGGAGGCAGGAAATTTTCTTGCAGTTCCCTCATGCCCACAGAAGATAAGTTGCCGTTCTGCCCCCCCTCCGGTATGGCATAGGCCAAGAAATGTTTCAAAGTAGCTATCGTGCTGTAAGGTTTCGAAAGATCGCCTCCACCCAAACCCGAAACCATGGCCACGCCCAGTTCTCCGCACAATACGGGATCCTCACCGAAAGTTTCTTCTACCCTCGACCAACGCGGGTCACGAGCCAAATCGAGCACAGGACCATAACTTATGTGTGCTCCTTGTGCACGAACCTCTTTGCCAATAACCTTTCCTACCTCCTGTATTAAAGCCGGATCCCACGTAGCTGCCATGCCGATTCCTGTTGGATAGACTGTAGAACCTATAGCCATATGCCCATGTGGGGCTTCTTCGGCCAAAAGAAGCGGGATTCCTAAGCGGGTATTCTCTATCACGTAACGTTGCAAGGCATTGCCGGCTTTAGCCGCTAATGTCGGGTTTAAGCCGTTCTGCAAGGTTTTCTTTGTCCATGGATCTGCACGGTAGGTAGCCCACAACATACCTGGTTGCTGCTGCTCCACCATACGGCGGAATATATCGGACGGAATCACCTCGTCGCCTTGTATCTCGTAGGTTTCCCACCCCAAAAGACAAAGCAACTGTCCAACTTTCTCTTCCAACGTCATACGCGAGAGTAAATCATACACACGTACATCTACCGGTAAAGCGGGATTTTTGTAAGGCAACAGCTTTTCTGCCGCCACAAGCGAAGAAGACAGCATACATACGCCTATACCCAAGAACAAGATTCGCTTAATTCTATTTATCATGTCTATATAACCTGTTAAGCTTTTATGGCCTGTCTACCGGGGCTACTCCGAATTTGTCGGAAGGTTGGTCGCTCATCTCCAACTCCAATATGCCCCCTTGGGTCAGATCTTCGTAACGAAGGTAAGATTTCGTATAAGGCTGGCCGTTCAAACGAGCCGTGCAAATATAGCGATTTTCTGTGCTATTGTTATAAGTTATGATACGAAATTTTTTGCCTTTCCCTACTCGTATCTCCACTTCATCGAACAGGGGCGAACCTATCACATAGATGCCTCCCGCCGGTTCTACCTGATAAAGGCCGATAGAAGAGAGTACATACCACGCCGACATCTGTCCTACGTCTTCATTGCCACAAAGTCCATCAGGAGTATTGGCATAGAGCGTTGTCAGCACTTCGCGCAAGCGATCGGCAGCCTTCCAAGGCTGGCCTACATAGTTGTACAAATAGATGACATGGTGGCTCGGCTCGTTACCGTGGACATATTGTCCTATCAAACCAGAGATATCTGGAGCCACCTCATCCCCCATGTAACCTTCCACCACAAACAGAGAGTCCAGTTTGGAGGTAAAAGCCGTTTCGCTCTCAAACAGCCCTATCAGTCCGTGCACATCGTGGGGTACCAACCAGATATATTGCCAGGCGTTGCCTTCGGTATAATCACCTTTGGCAGGAGCCGTATAGAAAGGATCAAAAGGTTCTCTGAACTTACCATCGGATGACAAGCCTCGCATAAATCCAGTGTCAGGATCGAAGTAATGTAGATAAGAATGGCTACGCTGTTGGAAATACTCGTAATCCTCCTCATGCCCCAGCACTGCAGCTATCCGCGATACACAGGCATCCGCCAGAGCATATTCCAGTCCTTTGGCCGTTGTTTCATTGGTTGGTTCCTTGTCATAGGGGATATAACCGTACTCCTTCAACAGATCGAGGGAGCGTTCGCCTAACAGGGACGATTGTTTCATGGCAAGGAAAGCTTCCTCGCTATCCACATCGAAGCCTTTGAGTATGATATCCGCTAGCACGGGAATACATGGATTACCCACCATGCAGTCTGTCTCGTTTCCCATCAGATGCCATACCGGCAATTTGCCTTGTTGTTGAAAAATGCTTAGAAAAGTACTGGCAAAATCTGCCTGTTTTTCCGGATGTATCAAGGTGGACAATGGCTGGGCAGCCCGATAGGTATCCCATAATGACCAAGTGGTGTAAGGCTCGAATGTAGTATCCTGATGTATCTGACCATCGGCTCCACGATATTCCCCGTTCACGTCTCCAAACAACGACGGAGCTATCATAGTGTGATACAGAGCGGTGTAGAAAATGTAACGAGCTGTCTCATCAGAGGTTTTTATTTGTATTTTGTTAAGTTCTTCATTCCAGCACTTGTCGGCTTTGACAGCCACCCCATCAAAATCCCAGCCGGGATTTTCAACCTTTAGGTTCAAGTAAGCATTTTCCGCGCTCACAGCTGAGAGGCCTACCTTGACCAGCAACGGTTGTCCTGCAAGTGGAGCAAAGGACAAGACAGTTACACTGTCAGCAGCCATCGTGCATGTCTGCACAGGATGTGAGAAAACTAATGTAAAATACACTTTCTGCTCCTTGGCCCAACCAGTGGAATAACGATATCCAGACAGCACTGTGTCGTTCTCCATCTTTAACCCGAAGTCTGTTGGGGTGTCCCAACCGATGCCTTGCTTCAGATCCACCAGTATACGCGGTGTCTTTACATCCTGCGGATAGCTATAGCGGTGGAATCCGGTACGCGCAGTAGTGGTAAGCTCCACATCGATACCTGTCTGTTGCAGAGTAACTGCATAATAACCTGGACGGGCTTGCTCATTGTCATGACAGAAAAGAGCTTCACGCTGTTGATCGTCTATCACCGGCAACAGTGCGACATCGCCCAGCTCACCGATGCCTGTGCCGCTGAGGTGCATATGACCAAAGCCAATTATTACAGAGTCGCTATAATGGTAACCCGAACACCAGTCCCACCCACGAGTATGTTCATTCGGTCCCAACTGTACCAATCCGAAAGGCACATTGGCACCCAAAAACACATGCCCATGACCGTCGGTACCGATATAGGGGTTCACATAACAGGTCAGTGGCAAGGTATCGTCTTTCCTCAAATCGGACTCCTGCCTGCAAGCTCCTGTTGCATATACCAATGACAAAATTATCCATATACATTTTCCTTTCATTGCATGATGTATTTAAATAGGTAAAACAAAAAGAGGCTGCAGCAAAATAAACCATGAAGAAACACAAGGATAATCTATTTTACTACAGCCTCCACATGAAACGCTTTACATTACTCCTTCAGTCCGAAGTCCGAACCGGATATCTACTTTAGAGGTAACACCATTGAAAATCAGAACGGGCATTTCTGGTCGTCCACATACGTTACGGTACCAAAAGGCACAGCATTATATCCGTGTCCTGTCATGTCCAACACAGTACCATCGTCCTGCACCTCGCCATCGAAACGCCAATAGGCTATCAAACCATCGGTGGTCGGATCGACGTAACAAACACCATCTTGCAACTCGGACTGCGAGCGAGCCACGTTCCATACACGACACTCGCTGATGTAGCCGTCGAAATAACGGGCATATCCAGCCGAACGACCAATGGCAAAAGTGTCATTCCATGAATTCCCGTCATAAGACATACTCAAATTAATGGTGCCTCCATTGTTTACCTCAGTCATATGCACTTGCTCACCGTCCAAATAGACATAAAGATATTGTCCGTTGTACACGGCTGCGAAATGCAACCATTGGCCTGTCTCAAAGTCTTGGTCTATCCAGAACTCATAATGATCTTTCTCATCTGGATGCGTGGCACTGCCAATTGAGGCTTTTGCCATCTGCAAGCGGTTGGTCGGATTACCAGCTCCATCACCGAAACGGAACAGGAAGTTCTCTTCGCATCCTACCAGCGAACTGATTCCATTGGCACTGCTGGCGGTAGAAGGGAAAGATACTGGATATACTTTCATCTCCAACGTCATCTGGCTGAGTGCACTTACCGGACTGTTATCTTCTCCGAACGAAGGTACATCGAAGCCTCCTTGGCGAGCCAAATAAGCAGCTTTCACTGTTACCACCTTTGTCAGCAGGATATAGGCTGTACGCGAAGCCTCCAGCACGCGCATATCACTGCCACTCACATTCGTGATACTAATAGGTATACAGTAGGAAACACCTTCTTCCAGACTCTCCGAATTAGCCGTAAGACTGACGGACGAAGACAAGGTCTGCCCCCCTTCAATCACGACCTCTGTGCCGTCTAACGAATAACTTCCTTCGGGAGGAAGCTGACAGTTGCGCCCCGTCGAGGCATTGTAAGAATCTAACAATTCTGTCATGATTCCCATTGTCACCGTGATGTCTGCATCGGCCTTGTCCGAAGCAGAAACCGTCAGTCCTATGCTTTGTTGTCCATCCACATTGAAACGGATATTAGTCGAATTCAACGTGCCCGTGATGTAGATTGCATCGCTGAAGTCTGGCCCTTGGTCACAAGCAGACAGGCACAACAAAGCCCCTAAAAGAAATGAACATATTTGTTTCATAAGTCTTTTTAATTAATTAGTTGCATAAATATTGAAAACACCAGCTTGTAGCGAAGTCCCGCTTGGCACGGTTAGTCTTATATATCTCGAGGTAACAGGCGTATAGAATACACAGGGCGAAATGTTATTACTTTCTATTTCTCCTATTGTATTCCACATAGAGGCATCATCACTGATGGATATTGTCATTCCGGACATGAACGAGCCCACCTCATAAGACCACCACCAGTAAGAATAATAATAGTAAAAGGCTATAGCATCAAAGGTATAAGATTGTCCCATGTCAATGTCTATGTGGTAATCGGCGTCACTAGAACCAATTTGAATGTACGTGGACGAATCCCCATTAAACAATGTCGTGAGATCAACCTCCTGCGCATTGTCGCCGTCGGTCGTTATGGACCAGCCGCTCTGATCAGCCAGTAATGAGCCTGTGATGTCGCTTGCCGAAGCATCGGCATTGACCAAATTTTGCGAGAAGGATACCGTGAGATATACTGTGCTCATATTCGTACTGATCTGTGCCCCTCCCCCTTTGACCGAGACAATACTCAACGGAAGCACGTATCCGTTCTCGTCTGTCAAAGAGGACAAAACGGCTGTATCAGTCGTTCCCGACACGTGCAGAGAATCAGTAGGAGCATACGTACCAGACTCGATGATTAGTTCATTGCTGTTGAAGACCAAAGCCTCTTCTGGGAGGGAAGCATAGCTTGTCCCCTGTTCGGCATTGTAGACATCGACAAGGGAATTATCTAACTCAACCGTAACTCGAATATCCTCGGAAGCCGGTTTGGTACATTTCAACGCAATATAACAGTCCAAGTCGAAATTAACATAGAAGTCCGTAACGGTTAGCACATATGTCGCACTTGTATTATTCGACAGGTATACTCTGTTGTAAATATCACCGTCGAAATCATATTCTTCATCCCCACACGCTGTCAGAGCCATCGCCCCCATAAACACCAAAATTGATGTACAGCATAAATGTTTTATATGTTTCATACTTTACCTGTATTAGAATAAATTAATAATTCAATATACAGCAGGGTTCTGTATTTGTATGCATTCACGGAAACGCTTGTATGGATACGTGTTGTATTCATGCACGTTGTAATCACGATGGATGAAGAAAGCACCGAATCCGCCTTTATGTCCAGTCTCCGGCTGGTAAGCAGCTTGTTCATACATCTCTGTCATCTCGGTCTGCCAATAATCTCCCATATTGCAGCAGAACACCGCCTTCTCGATAGGCCATCCATAAGAATAAGTACCGCCGCTATAAGCCTGTATAAAGTAATAATTGCAGATATCTGCCAGAGCCGTCGAAGCCTGTCCGTTTGAGTCCACACACAATAACTTATCCGTATCCGTTTCATCAGTGCCATAGCGTTCCTGAATCAAGGCTAAGCGTTCTTCTTTCGTTATATTAGGATTGGGACCCATATATTGCGCCAGATAATTCATAAAGTAAATGAAGTAGTCACCGCTCAGGAAGTCGCCTTCAGGTTCATAGTCGGCATCAAATCCGTCCAAGTCATTCTCGAATACCTGATCCAAAAAATACTCTGCATACATTTCAATGGCTTTCAACAAGGCGGCTTCACGCTCTTCGCCTTCCGGCAGTTCCAATGCCTCGTTATAAGCCTGTTTGAATTCCTTTTCGTCAGTCTCCGCATCAATACGTGTAATAGCCACAACCAGCATTTTTGTCCCTTTCACTTTTTGCACGAATCGTAATTCTTCCCAAATATCCGTCCGTTCGCTCGAAGGAATGCCACCCCACAGTGAACATATATCCAAACTGTCCGGCAGACCCAAGAAACGCACAGCAAGCGAATTCTGTTGTCCATACTGCGAAAACCACCCAAAAGCGATGGAATGATTGCTGGCTTTATATTCACGCAGATTCTGATAATATTCATCGCTGTACGTATAAGGACTCTGGATACTTTCCGATTCAATATCCGTACACGACAGCATCACAGTCAACAAAACGATAAAAGTTAATAGATATTTATAAGTTCTCATATGCGAATAATATTAATGTTCATTAATAATAGGATTATCTTCTGACATCCCACCACAGTCTGGTACCGGCAATGTCTGTTCCGTTCAGCAGAGAGACGGCAGCCTGTGTATTTTCAGTATTATCCGAATACTCGGTTGTGGGAAACTTCAAACGGCTGATTAATTCATTACTTGCCACCTCGTTAGTGTACGAATACGAATTGATTCTCACAAAACCAGGATAGCCAGTGCGACGCATCTCACTCCAAGCCTCTTGCCCATCTGGGAACAAGGCTATCCACTTTTGCAACATTATGCGTTCCAGCTTTTCTTCATCAGTGGCGCTCTCGTCCCATGCAATGGAAACCTGCGACAGCATGCTGCTGACAGATGTCGATTGATTGGTGACAGGATTTGTATATGTGCTCAAAGGACGACTGTCTGTATCCGCGATATAAGAATCAACACCGGAAGCCCCTTTCGACGAGAAAGATGCCTCGATTCCCTGTTCATAATAACTCTGTACCGTTTCTGTCCCCAGATTAAAACGCAGCTTGGCTTCAGCCAGGAGGAAGTAAGCTTCTGCCACATCCATCCATTGCATACCATCTCCAGATTCGTAGTTTATTCCCGAAGTAGCAGCCGAATAGCTGTCCTTAGAAATATTGACTAAGCCATTACGTACACCGTAATACCCTCCATTGGTAGCCTCACGAAAATAACACGACAGACGTGGATCATTATAGCCTTTCAGATAACAATCCATTGTCGCACTCATGCGCATATCTTGGAAACTCTCGCTCACCTCCCATATTGGGTTGATGAAAGAGAAAGATGAGGTCTGGTGCAAAATAGCAGACTCGCTTGTCGAAGAAATAAGCCCCCCACTGTGATTAATGGCGGCGGAAGCCTCGGCTATGGCCTTGGATTCATCTACAAACGAAATGCGCATAGCCAAACGTAGACGCAAGGTATTGGCAAACTTAATCCACTTACCCACATCGCCGCTGTAGATATAGTCATAATCTTCCATATATGCATTACTGTTGCTATTATCATAAGCAGTTAACACGTAGATAGCTTCGTCCAGTTCATCAAAAAATGCATAATATACATCCTCCTGACTGTCATAGGGAACCTGAATGGCTGAACCGAACTGACTGTAAGGAATAGGGCCATACATATCGGTGATACGGCTCATGCCCAACACCTTCACAATAGTAGCCATCGCTCTGGCGGGAGAAGATTCGTCTGTATTATCCACAATGGATTTCCAAGGTTGCATGATATCAGTGTATGCATCAGTAAATGGTGCATTGTACCAATCGCGATATAATACATAGTGGTCATTGTGGTAGGTGGTATAACTATATGTATTTATATTTGCAATGTAGCTGGCAAAGATGTCACCCGTCAACATTTCCGTAATCTGGTATTCACCTCCCAAGTCTTCACCAACAATGAATACAGCCCGTTCCATCTGAGTGAAATAAGCACCAGTATTAAGGTTGTCATATTCCATTTGTTCCGATGTCACTTCATAGGGATTGATATTCCATTTTTCAAACTGTCCGGTGCAAGAGGTTAATGTCAATCCATAGGTTAGACATGCCACACCGACATACTTCTGTATTTTAAATATTCGTTTCATCTTAGATTATTAATTAGAAATTTACTCTGACAGAAAAACCTAAGTTACGCAAACTGGGTAACATAAAGTAGTCCATACCACTGAAATGTGTCCCCGTACTGGCAGTCAACTCCGGGTCATAAGGTGCTTTACAATAGAACATAAACAGGTTACGTCCTGTGAAAGACACATTCAGACCCTGAACCCAGGGCACCCATTTTGTAATAGGAATATCATAACCAAAAGTCAACTCCGCCAAACGAACATTTGTGGCGCTATATACATACATTGAACTGGCACCTGTACCTACTGTTGTGTAATACGACTCAACATTCGGAACCAAATAACCGTTAACCATCACGCCACCGGCATCGCGTGCATCGGCCGTAGCCTTAGACACTCCATAAGCATCCATCATAGCTTGTGTCATGGACACACCTACACCACCTATGCGGGCATTGATAAGGAATCCCAGCGACAAGCCTCTCCAACTAAACGAATTGCGCCATCCCATTGTGTATTTAGGCTGAGAATTCCCTGCATAGATCCAGCCATCACCCCGAGTTCCAGCATTTCCATCCACAGATACTGTATTGTTCACATAATCCACCACTATATAACCGTGTTCATCGGTGCTCAAAGCCGTCACATACAAATCACCGATAGATCCTCCTTCTACCAAACGGCTTCTTACATTTCCTATACTTGCCACATCCAACATGTCTTGTGAAATGACAGTACCATCAGACAGCGTAGTGGCATTCAACAATTTAACAATCTTATTGCGATTGATGGTATATGTGAATGAAGAGTTCCATTGCACTGGTCCTAAAGGCTGATTGAGCGACAAGCTTAATTCTATACCTTTGTTATCCACCTGGCCACCGTTTATATATATTGAGGAATAGCCCGAAGAAGCCGAAAGCGACGGATTAAAAAGCTGATTGTATGTAGAAGTCTTGTACAGACTCAGATCCAACGTGATTTTGTTTCCCCAAAAATGCGACTGAAAACCGACTTCCCATGCTTTAGTGCGTTCGGGTTTGATATCGGTATTAGGATAAGTAGTGGACGTTGTCGGAATAGACGATGCGTAAGGATAAGTCTGATAAGCAATGTAACGTGTAGGAGCATTACCTACCTCGCTGTAAGAACCGCGTACTTTCAAAAAGCTCAATATATCGTTCTTTATGGGCAATAAGTCTGTCAGGATAAATGAAAGCCCCACAGAGCCATAAGCCACATTTTTGCTGTCTGTCCATGCTAATGCAGAAGCCCAGTCTATACGACCAGTGAGATCCAGATAAATCTTACTCTGCCAACCCACTTGTGCCGTTGCGAATACAGATTGTGTCTGGTCATGATATCCATCTTCCTCAAATTGTACATCTGCTTGATTCAGATTCAACAATGTAAAGCTGTTAGCTACAGAATTCAAGTCTCCTCCTACACTATAATATCTGTAATCGACATCCTGGATACTGGCACCCAAGGTGGCAGCCAGCGAATAATCGCCGAAATATTTGTCGATATTCAACATCACATCACCGTAGAGTTGACGAGTAGTAGCGTGTGCCTTGTAATAAGCACCATAGTCTCCTGCAAAAATAGCGTCGGTAGAAGCACTATACTTTTTTTCATTAATAGACGAGGTATAGTCCACCTTTGCCCGTGCTCCCAACGTGATACCGTTAGCAATCTCCAAAGACAAACCACCACTAGCCATAAAACGATTTTTATGGTTGATAAACTTATCTCGGTTTGTTATCCAATAAGGATTCTGCATAGCAATGCCCATGTTACCCCAAGGCCAATACTGTGTTTTAAAGCCGCGGCTCTCATCATACATTTCGAACAATTCGTAGGTTTCCAACCCATAACTGGGAGACATCAGATAGACTGGAACAATCGGATTGAAATACTGTCCCTCAGAAATCATGTTCTGTTCACGTACATTCATATAGTTGGCCGTCAAATCCAGGTGTAGTCTGTCATTCAACATACTTGTTGTATTGCGAATAGAGAAGTTGTAACGGTCTAGTGTATTGTTTTGCACAATACCTTCAGCATTGGTGGCTGCTAAAGAAACAAATGTTTGATTTTTATCAGTACCGTTACTGATAGTCAATGCATTGGTTTCATTCCAACCTGTTTGAAAAAAATCCAATGGATTATAACTGCTGGCTTGCGCCAGTTTCGTCCCCCAGCTTTGAAATTCTCCTTCGGCAGCCCCATACGTATTTTGAAATTCAGGTGTAACAAAAGGGCTCATGAAAGAAGTATTATTCGAATAGCTTACTCTCAGACGGTCGGCCGAACCTCGTTTGGTTGTAATCAAGATAACACCATTGGCAGCATCACTGCCATATAGAGCCGAAGCAGCAGCCCCGCTCAATACAGACATACTTTCAATATCTTCCGGATTTATCATAGAAATACCATCGCCCGATTGCCCCATACCTGTAAATTGATCTTCTGGCTGGTCAGTCATTAGCGATGGCATTGGAATACCGTCTATCACGTACAAAGCATTATTATTGCCATTGATGGACTTGGCTCCACGCATCACCACCTTTACACCACCACCAATACCGGAAGAACTGGAATTGATGGTTACGCCTGCTATTTTACCCGACAACGAATTCATTAAGTTGGCATCTTTTACCCCCACAATCTCAGAGCTGTTGACTTCTTGCACATTGTATGAAAGAGCTTTAGCTTCTTTCTTAATACCCATAGCTGTCACCACGACTTCGGTCAGCTCTCTTGTCTTTTCGCTCATGATAACAAGTAAAGGTTTTTCAGATGTTACTTTGATAGTCTGTTCAACATATCCAACATAAGTAAATTCCAACTCATCGCCTTTCTGCAACTCTATAACAAAACGTCCGTCAACATCGGTAATGGAACCGGTTGTAAGACCTTTAACTTTAACATTAACGCCAATCAACGGTTCTTTGTCTATACTGGTTACAATGCCAGTTACCTTCAACTTCTGTTCTTGTGGGTTGTTTTGAGTCTTGATTGATAAAATAATCTGCTTGTCAACGATAGTATAGGTCACATCCGTTCCTTCAAAGATCTCGTTCAGCACATCTTTAATTTCAGTAGAGGTTGTTTTCACCGATATCATGCGGTTTTTCTGAATAGTATCGTCTGTATAAAGAAATACATAATCCGATAATTCCTCTATCTTGTTCAACACTTGTTCCACGGTTGCCTGAGAAATGGAGACTTTTTCTCGCATCTGTTGCGCATATGCCATCGTAACCGACATTTGCAGCACGATGATGAGTAAAAAAGCCCGGCAACTTCTACCGGTCAAATAGAACCGTAAATTTAGAGCATATTTAAAATATGATGCTATAAACATTTTAGTATTTTTCATACCTTTGCGGTGATTAAAATTTGTTATTGTACTATTTAACAATGAAGATTCTTGGACACGGTCTGCAAAACAATTGTCCAAAATCAGTAATCTGAATGTGGAAGAAAACTGCCTTGCGGTTTCTTCCACTTTACTTTCCTTTAAATGCTTATGTCATAGGCGTTTCTTTTTTTAAATAATTAATATAAATCTATCACAACCTTTTCGGGTGTAAACGTTCCGTCTGCCCGTTGTCGGCCTCGTTCCATCCTCCATTTCATCGGAACCGACATGGATAAATAATCCAATATTTGCGACAATGTTTCATTGCGGAACGTAGCCCGATACCGATAATTTTTGCCCGACCAGTTGTTCAGTTGTATTTTTACATTAAAATGCCGTTCCAAACAACTGATAATCCTATCCCACGAGGCATTCAAGAACAGCAGTTTCCCGTCTTTCCATGCGACAAATTCGGAAACATTCACTTTATTGAGAGTCCACGAGCAGTTCTCTTTGTCATAAAGCAACTGCTCACCCGGCGTCAGAGCCACCGTCTTTTTATCTGGTAACAATACGCTTACCTTTCCTTCTTCCAGAACCGTACCCTCGCACATTTCATCTTTATAAGCTGATACATTAAAATGTGTGCCATGAACAATAATGCTAATACCTCCAGGTGTTTTAACATAGAACGGTTTCTTAGGATTGGACTGAACTGCAAAATAGGCTTCTCCATCCAACTCCACGCAACGCTTGTCATTTTGGAAAGCCGAAGGATAACGCAGCTTTGTGCCGGCATTGAGCCATACTACAGAATGATCCGGCAACTCGTATCGAATCACAGAACCTGCTGTAGCACAGACTTCCACCTGACGAATATCTTCTTGGGGGTACCAATGCAAATAGCCTAATAACAGTGAAGCTATCAGTAAAGGTACACTAAAACACGCAGCATAACGCATTATCTTGTCGGCCAGCAGTTGACGTTGTTTCTTTTTCCGCTGCCGTATGATACGTTTATAAGCCCGATCTACATTTATGTTCTCCATCTCTTTTATAATTTCGGCCAGCGCCAATGTTTCTTGTAATGGCCGATCCTTTTCTTCTGTTTCCATACTAATTAATCCTTTTTACCTTAATATTATCAATCCCTTTAAAATTCTTCTTTGAATTCTTTATTCTCTTTTTGTATATAAACAATCTAATTAATAAAAAAGGACAGAGAAAAAGCATTTTTTGCACACAAATTCGTATTCTTCACTCCCGTAAGATGTAAAAAGTGGATGGAGAGTGAACGACAGCCAGCCTTACCTTGCATAAATCGAGCCCCAAACCGGACCAGGGCTAC
>CAZYVE010000034.1:0-22074 GCA_964651035.1 uncultured Bacteroides sp. | reverse complement strand
AGTAAGACCAGTTCGTGATTCATATCAATGAAGTCTGACAGCATTGGACGGAACAGTTCCGGTACGTCTTGGCGGGGTGATTTTCCTAACATATTTTGCAAGCTTTTACCTCCTCAAGATAAGTATTCTTGCGAATTTAAACAAGAGTCCACAAATATATTTTACTTATCTACAGATAATTTAGTCGTTATTAAGGAGGAACTAATTATTACATGGGTATGTAACATACCTCAGTTAGTGAACGTTCTATATATCTGTGCCATCGGCATCGGGAGGTAGGGAGATTTTTCATACGCGGTTGACTGACAGGCGTGCGTCTCGCTTGTGCCGTTGAATAGCGAGGCGGATAAGCTCCGTGATAAGGTCTTTTTCTCCAAGTCCCGCTTGCAACCACAGTTTAGGATACATGCTTATGGACGTAAATCCGGGCAGGGTGTTTATCTCGTTCAGTACCAGCTTGCCGTTATTTGAGAGAAGGAAATCTACGCGTGCCATGCCTTCGCAGTGTATGGTGTCACAAGCCTTTACTGCCAGCGTTCGGATACGTTCTGTTATTTGTTGATCCACGTCTGCAGGAATGAGGAGATTGGCTCCCGTAGTACTGATATATTTGGCATCGTATGAATAGAAATCTTTTGTCGCCACAATTTCACCCACTCCGGATGCACGTTTCTCTTCATTGCCGAGTACTGCGCACTCCAGCTCCTTGCCAATCACGGCCTCTTCCACCAGAATCTTGTTGTCAAAACGGAAAGCTGTGTTGAGTGCCGCTTCATATTCTTCTTCCGTAACCACTTTGCTTACCCCTACTGACGAGCCGGCGTTGGCCGGTTTTACAAATATAGGCAATCCCAAGACTGAAACCACTTCTGTATAGGAGTGTTCGTCGGACTTGTCTTTATATAGTGTGAAAGATTTAGCTACAGGTATTCCCGCTCCAGCAAAGAGACGTTTGGCCATGTCTTTATCCATTGCAATGGCCGAGCCGAGAACATCCGCTCCCACGTATGGCACATCTATTGATTTTAAGATGCCTTGCAGGGTGCCATCTTCGCCGTACGTTCCGTGTATTATGGGAAATGCAACCTCAAAGTATGCCAATATGGTGTTTCCCGTTTTGTTTCTCACCTCAATTCCTGACGCAGAGGATGAAAGGTATATTCTATTAGCCTTGTCAAAATAATCATTCTTGTCCAAGTCGACATCCTTATTGCTGTAGTCCGGATTGTAGAACCATTCTCCTCGCTTGTCCACTCCTATCAATATCGGATTAAAAATCTCTCTGTCCATTGCGTTCACTATGTTCGTGGCCGATACAAGAGAAATCTCGAATTCGGCAGATTTCCCCCCGAAAATGACTGCTATATTCATCATATCGTTTTTGTAATGCGTTGTTGGTTTATTATATTGTTGCAGGATGTTATAATAAGAACCTGAGGATGTCGTTGAAATTAGCCCATATCAGTAATGCAAAAAGCAACACCATGCCGATAAATATTGCCCTTTCCATGAATTTGTCGCTGGGCTTGCGGCGTGTCACCATTTCATAAATGAGGAACAGTACATGTCCGCCGTCCAGTACCGGTATGGGTAATATGTTCATGAAAGCGAGTATTATGCTAATGAAAGCCGTCATATACCAAAACTGATGCCAATCCCATGTAGCAGGGAAAATGTTTCCTATTGTTACGAACCCACCCAACTGCTTGGCTCCTTCCTTTGAAAAGAGATATTTCATTTGTCCTACATATCCTTTAAGTGTATTTACACCCAAGACAGCTCCGGCTGGAAAGGCTGTAAAGAAATTGTATTCTTTGCGTACAACAGGCAGAAGACGGTCAGTCTGTGTCACGGCAAATACGCCAATCTGATAAGCTGAATCTGCAGCCAAAGTTATGGTATCTGCAATCCCATTACGAACGTATGTGAGTGTAACGTCACGTGTGGCAGATGCCTCTTTGCGTCTGGACATTTCTCCGTGGAAATCCATGAAAGCTATGTTACGCCCGTCCATTTGCGTTATGCTGTCCCCAGGCTGCAGCCCTGCCAATGCAGCCGGTCCATTGCTTACGAGGCTATCCAATACGAACGGGATACGGAAGTCTGCAAACCGGACACTGTCTGCCAGCAGCTTGTCCATCAGTCCGTCTTTTATATATATTGATACTTCTTTCCCGTCACGCAATACTTTAACCTGCCTTGCATCCACAATGGCAGTGAGCATATCCCCGCCCATACGTTCGAACTGCACGCCATCGGCGGAAAGCAGTATGTCCCCGTCACGGAACCCCGCCTGATGCATTGACTCGTTGAAATCCATTCCCAGCGGAGCCTTGGATACCGGTATATAGGAATCGCCCCATGCCAAGAGTATCATGGAGTAGATGAACAGGGCAAGCAGAAAGTTGAACGATACTCCCCCAATCATAATGAGCAGGCGTTGCCATGCCGGTTTGGAACGGAACTCCCACGGTTGTGGCGTTTTTTTCATTTGTTCCAAGTCCATAGATTCGTCTATCATTCCGCTTATCTTGACATAACCTCCTAATGGAAGCCATCCCAAGGCATACTCCGTATCACTTTTCTTTGGCTTGAATTTGAATATGGTAAACCAGGGGTCAAAGAACAGGCAGAATTTCTCTACGCGTGTTTTGAACAGGCGTGCAAAAAAGAAATGCCCCATTTCATGTATAATGACCAATATAGCGAAGCTTATTATAAGTTGTAATGCTTTTATTAAAAATGTTTCCATAATCTTGTTCCGATTTTATTGTTTTTTATTTATACTTATTCATTTGGACTATTGCTGAGCATGTCAGAATTAGCTAACGATTATGTGCAGGTTTAGCATGATTTTGCAATAATTTCTTCAGTCATGTGCCTTGTTTCTGCATCAGTATGCACGTAATCTTCGTAGGTCGGGCGTTCTATGTATTCCACACGTTGCATAGCTTTTTCTATAACATTGCTCATACCGGAGAATGAGATACGGTCGGCTAAAAATGCGTTCACGCATACTTCGTTAGCAGCATTTACGATGCATGGCATGTTGCCCCCTTTGTGCATAGCTTCGTAAGCGAGAGCAAGATTCCTGAATTTGCCGATGTCCGGCTGTTCGAAAGTCAGGGATGAACATAGGGTAAAGTCAAGCCTTGGGAATGAAGCCTTTATACGTTTCGGATAAGAGAAAGCGTATTGTATTGGCAATCGCATGTCAGGCATGCCGAGTTGGGCTTTTACTGCACCATCTTCAAATTGTATCATGCTGTGTATTATAGATTGTGGATGCACCACCACCTCTATCTGGTCAGGCCGTACACCGAACAGCCAGCAGGCTTCTATCACTTCGAACCCTTTGTTCATCATCGAAGCGGAATCTATACTTATCTTTGCTCCCATCTGCCAGTTGGGGTGGCGTAAGGCCTGTTCTTTTGTTACATGTTTCAGCTGATCGGCAGAATAAGTCCGGAATGGGCCACCGGAAGCGGTGAGTATAATTTTTTCGATAGCGTTGTCCGTTTCTCCTGCAAGGCATTGAAATATGGCCGAATGTTCAGAGTCCACGGGCAATATGGGAGTGCCGTTCATTCGTGCCAGTTCATTTATGAGTTCTCCGGCTACAACCAATGTTTCCTTATTGGCCAAGGCTACGGGCTTTCGGGCACGTATGGCGTTCATCGTCGGTTTCAGTCCGGCATATCCTACAATGGCTGCAAGCACCATGTCTATAGGTTGTTCGCATACAATTTGGCAAATTGCATCTTCACCGGCATAGACCTTTATAGGCAGGTCTTTCAATGCTTCTTTAAGTTGCGGGTATTTTGTTTCGTTTGCTATTATCACTATTTCAGGATGAAACTTACGTGCTTGCGCTATCAGTTCATCTACCCGGTTATTGGCCGTCAATACGTATGCTTCGTACAGGTCAGGATGCTCTTCTATCACTTCAAGAGCCTGGGTCCCTATGGAGCCTGTAGAGCCGAGTATGGCTATCTGTTTCTTCATATAGTTGCTCTTTTTCTTTTATAGTTATCCGCTAATATCCACTAATTTATTTAACACCATACGGATTTCCCAAGACAATACCTCGGTGAAAACCCGTTCGACAAGGTCGTTCCGGCGGCTATCACATACATCTTCGATTTTCAAGTCGGGAACTTACAGACGGACATTATGCGGATAATCATATTTTTCTTTTCGTATTAATCTGTATCCATAATATATTTAGACATTCAGAACACTATGTACAACTCCGGATCTACAGCGCGTCCTCTGTGCCATAGCTCGAAATGCAGATGTGCCGAGTCCTCACCGTTGCTGCTGTTTTCTCCCACGGAAGCTATGGCTTCGCTGCCTTTGACTGAATCTCCTTCTTTCTTCAGCAAAAGGCTGCAGTGTTTATAAACGGAAATAAAGTCCTGGTTATGCTGTACTATGAGTACATAGCCGTCCTCAGGTGTATAAGCACTCAATATGACCGTACCGTCCAGCACGGCGAGCACGCCTGTGCCTGCTTTTGTTGCGATATCTGTACCCAGGTGCTTGTTTGCCTGGTCAAAGTGGTTGATTATCATCCCTTCTGCTGGCCGGTAAAATAATAAACCTTCGGCTTCGCTCCTGGCTGCTATAGTGGTAAGGTTGTACTTCTCGTTATCTTCATATTGCCGGCGGAAGTCTTCTTCGTGCTTGGTGCGTTCCATAAGCACCTCCTCTCGCATATTGGTCAATGAATCTATGGATTGCACCGTATCGGTTTGCACTTTCCCGCTGAATATGTCCTGTATACTCATTATATATAAGTTATGCTTGTTCAGGAGTTGTTGTATGGAGTCTGCCTTTAATGCATTGTTTACTATCTGGGTGCGTAATTCACTGTTCATGTAGCCGGGTAGATAGTTGTGAAGCGGCGTGAAAGTTATGATTGCAGCTATAACGACGAACAGAACACTAATCACCAGTACCGATATGAGAATGACATATAGTTTTGATATATAAAGCTCAGTCACATCTTCGAGTGTATTCTCATTGGTGACGGTCAGCTTGTATTTGAATTTGATGTCATTCCAAAATCTTTTTCTTTTATTGTCCGCCGGCATTGTGATATCGTTTTAATTTTGCAATATTATGCTTCCTCCATTTTGTCCAATGTCAATAATCCGTCTGGTAGATTTACTGTTATAATCCGTTGTTCATGGTCTATGTCTATTATGAGGTCCTCCTGTGCAGGTACCAGCAATTCTTTCCCATCGGAATCAATCACGAATAGGGTATTGATTGTGGCCGTATCTACGTACTTGACTTTTCCCAGTTCGCCATGGTGTATATCTTTTATGCTGAAGTCATTGAAATAATCCCAGTTCCGCATTCCCGTTTCATTCTCTACGGCATGTTCTTTTGTAAAGTAAACTTCCGCATTGGTAAACATACGGGCTTGCTCTACCGTGTCCACTCCTTCCAGTTTCATCAATGCTGTGGTGTCAGAGCTGAAGCGGTATTCCTCAATGAAGAAAGGAACCGGTATGCCGTCCATGATGCATATCAGATATTCAGCATCTGCACGGTCGAAAATATCATCAGTGAAGGTAAAATGCAATTCTCCATGTATACCGTGCGGTTTGTTGAATATGCCAATCTTATAAACGTCTTCTATTTTTATCATTCCGCTATTTCGTACATATTTCCGGTAAATACCGCGGCATGACACCTTGGCTATTATATGTTTTAATGTTTTTTCTTGTTGTTATTCCGGATATTATTCCTGTTGTTCTGGGCGGAAGTCTTGTTCGGACGGCAGTTTATCTCTATTCTTTCCGCCATAAGTCTCTTCAGGTCTTCCGTCATGTGTAATTTCCCTCCGGATATATATTCCAGGTCATCGGCAATCTTGCTGTCATCCACCGTGTCCTTGTTCCAGGCCATGTAGTCTTTCTTCATGTGGTTGCATATTAGAGCGACAAGGTTTTGCTTCTCATCTCCTTCCGGGAAATCGCATGCTTTTTTTATCAGCAATTCCAATGAACGTCCGTAATGACGGTAAGATATATTGGAGTTAGGGTAGGGGATGCGTTCGGGCTTGGTGTAGAGCCTGTCTTTACGCGCTATTTCGTATGGATAGTCTATATCCAGTTTAAAGTCAGACATGATGGCAAGGTGAACCCACAGCTTGTGCTTGAAATCTGATACATCACGCAGGTGAGGAAACATATTTCCCATAATATTGATGATAGTATTTGCACATTGTTGGCGTTCAGAACGGTCTTTTATGGTCAGTGCATAGTCCACCATGTTTTGTATGCTACGGCCATATTCAGGTAGCGGCATTATTTTTTGTTGGGTATTGTATTGCATCTCGCTGCTTGTTAATAGTTGTTTCATATAATGTCGTTATAATACTTTTTTGGGTTTTCCGGCGACAAACTCTTTCAGATAGAACGGTTCGAAATAGGCTACGTCCTTGAAGTCTTTTCCCGCCATTGCCTTTTCTGCCAGAGGAAACATCATTGAGGCCTTCGGATATATCCCGTCAATAAAGCGTGCATTATGGTGTGTGATTTTTTCCTTGCATTTGGCTGCGCCTTCCCCGAAAAAATATACAGGCCGGCTGTCAAGGAATTCTGCATAAGAGTGCCCGTCCACTATGTCTGCGGCAATGTCCCGTACAGGATGCAGGGCACGGTCATATACAGCGGCATATACCTCCATGCGGCGGGCATCTATCATGGGGCATAATAAGGCATCGTCAGGCAGCTCGTCATGGTAAAGCAGCACCGGTACACACTGTACCTGCAGTGTAGGCAAACCAATAAGAGGCACATTACGGCCGTAGCACAAGCCCTTTGCCATCGAGACGCCAATCCGCAGCCCTGTGTAAGAGCCGGGACCGCAACTGACAGCTACGGCGTCCAGCGGAATAGCGTGGCTGTCTATAAAGGAGAGCGCTTTATCTATGAATACACCCAACAGGCTTGCATGCGACGGCCCCTTCGGTTCTTCCGTTTCAAAGATATTTTGTCCGTCCTGGCTTACTGCCACAGAACATGCGGCTGTAGATGTCTCTATATGTAAGATACATGACATAAATACGAATATATAGTTTCAGCCGGAAGCAAGTATATTGGGAGGGTTGCTGGGATTATGTACTATGCATGCGCAATACGTGTATTATGCATGCCCCTAATGCGTTTCCCATCTTGCTTCCCTTGTATGAATTTTATCAGCTGACAAAAATACGGGATTATTTTCAGTAATTAAAATAATACTGTAATTTTGCGCAAAACTTAATAAGCATTATGATACAATCAATGACCGGTTACGGCAAAGCATCTGTCGATTTGCCAGACAGGAAGGTTCATATCGAAATAAAATCATTGAATAGCAAAGCTTTGGATTTGGCCATACATATAGCCCCGCTTTATCGTGAAAAGGAAATGGAAATCCGGGCGCAAATAGCTAAGGTTCTGGAGCGCGGCAAGGTGGACTTCTTCATGTGGGTAGAAAAAAAAGATACAGCACAGCCCAACACTCCTATAGACCGCTCATTGGTGCAGGCTTATTATAACAGTATCAGGGAGATGTCTGCCGTTATGGGCATTCCGGAACCTGTTGACTGGTTTTCAACCCTGCTCCGCATGCCGGATGTGTTGTCTAAGAACGAAATACCGGAACTGGATGACGGAGAATGGCAGAGGATACGCACAGCCATTTGCGAGACATTGGATAAGTTAGTGGACTTCCGCAAACAGGAAGGGGCGGCTCTCGAGAAAAAATTCCGTGAGAAGATATATAATATCTCCAGCTTGCTGGAAAGCGTGGAACCCTATGAAAAAGAACGTGTGCTGAAAATCAAGGAACGCATAACAGATGCACTTGAAAAAATAGCAGATGTGGATTATGATAAGAACCGTCTGGAACAGGAACTCATCTATTATATAGAGAAGCTGGACATCAATGAAGAGAAACAACGCCTTGCCAACCATCTGAAGTATTTTGTCTCTACAATGGAGGGTGATTGCGGGCAAGGTAAAAAACTGGGATTCATTGCCCAGGAAATGGGACGCGAGATAAATACTATGGGCAGCAAGTCAAACCATGCCGAAATGCAGAAGATAGTGGTGCAGATGAAAGACGAACTTGAACAGATAAAGGAGCAAGTGCTGAATGTGATGTAATAATATCCCAGTGATTCTGAAGTGCGTATATTATGAGCAAACTGATAATATTCTCAGCCCCGTCCGGTTCGGGTAAATCCACGATAATCAATTACCTTTTAAGCCAGTCGCTGAATCTGGCATTTTCCATATCTGCTACCAGCCGTCTTCCCCGTGGCACGGAGAAGGATGGTGTGGAATATTTTTTCCTTACCCCGGAAGATTTCCGTCGCCGTATCGCTGCCGGTGATTTTCTGGAATATGAGGAGGTCTATAAAGGATGCTTTTATGGCACACTGAAAGAACAGGTGGAACGTCAGTTGGCTGCAGGCCAGAATGTTATTTTTGATGTTGACGTGGCCGGAGGATGTAATATCAAGCATTTTTACGGCAACAGGGCATTGTCTGTTTTCATACAACCACCTTCATTGGAAGAACTGCGAAGACGTTTGGTCGGACGGGGTACAGATGCAGCCGAGGTCATAGAGGCACGTGTGGCTAAGGCAGAATATGAAATGTCCTTTGCACCGAAGTTTGATAAAGTTATTGTGAACGATAACCTGGAGCAGGCTCAAGCTGAGGCTCTGCATGCGGTTAAGGAATTTCTGGAAGATTTATAACACGTAATTAAGAAATAATGTATGCCTAAGAGGGATTATAGCGGTAAGAATTTAAAGCCCGGTACAATAAAGTTCCTGTTAGTGATAAATGCAATCCTTTTCTTCGTTGCGGTTGGATTGCTGACTGCTAACCTGTATTTCAGGGAAGAGATCGGCACTGTGGCTATGATTCTGGTAATGATTGTGACTGCCTACAATGCAGTCGTGAGTTGGAGACGATTAAAAGGGAAAAGGATATAATTCTGTGTGTCTGATTTCTGCGTAAGATGAAGGTTGGAATTTTTAGCGGCTCTTTCAATCCTGTGCATATAGGCCATCTGGCCTTGGCTAACTATATTTGCGAATTCGACGATATGGATGAAGTGTGGTTCGTTGTAACTCCATGCAATCCTTTCAAAGACGGGCAGGAGCTGATGGATGACAATCTGCGCTTAAATATGGTGAAACATGCGGTAGAAGGTTATCCACATTTTCGCGTATCCGATATAGAATTCGGATTGCCGCGCCCTTCTTATACCATAAATACGTTGGATAAGCTGAATGAACTTTACCCACACAACGAATTTCACCTTATTATCGGTTCCGATAACTGGTCATGTTTTAACAGTTGGCGTGAGGCCCGACGTATATTGGCCACGAGTCATATATTGGTTTACCCGCGTTCCGGATATCCGGTGGATACCGCTTCTTTGCCTCCCAATGTCAGACTGGTAAATGCTCCCATAATAGAAATCAGTTCCACTTTCATCAGGCAGGCTTTGCGGACGGGCAAGGATATACGCTACTTCCTCCCCCCGTCAGTCTGGAAAGAGATGGTTTTGCATAGTCGTTCTGACAGTTGATGTGTCTTTCTAAGAACTTTTTTCCTCCCCGCAATATTTTGATGGCGATACGCCGAATTGTGCCGTAAAGTGTTTTCTCAGTGTCCGTGTGTCGTTATAGCCTACTTTTTCTGCTATTTCCTGTATGCTATAACGTTTTTCGGATATTAACAGTGCAGCCTTGTTCATGCGCACCTGGCGTATCATTTCTATGGCATTTAACTGGCTTCTCTGCTTTATTTTTCGATAGAGTGTGGGCTGGCTCATGTTAAGTTCGTTGGCAAGAGTCTTGACATTGAAGGCTTCGTCGCTAAGGTGAGTCTCTATTACTTGTATTATTTGCCTGATGAGATAATCCTCTTCCGAAGTCTCGTTTGCCTGGCTATCGTCTTTTAGTATTAATGCTTTATGTGATATTTGCTCATTGGGTTTCTGTTCCTCCTTTGTCCCGTGCGAAGTCTCGAGTTGCAAATCTGCTTGTTTATATCCGTCAGTGAAATGGATATTACTTGGGGCGCTTTGTGCATTTCCTGTTGGTTCATTTCCCACCAGGAAACGTCTGGTGCAGAAATATACCACAACGCCTGCACTCATGAGTAGGAATATGCGGAATAATATGGTATGGCTCCATAGCGGATCAATACTTATGCGTAGGGTCGTCACATTCCCCAACGGATCAGAGGAATTCGGGTAAGTACTCCTTACTTCAAATTCGTATTCACCTTGTTTCAGGTCTGTATAGGATATATACTTATTCGCTTTTCCGTATGTATATGTCCATTCTTCTTGATAGGGATACAACCTGTATGCGTATAATTGTGGTTCATCGGAATAAGAAAGATTATTGAATGCGAGCGAAAAATTCCGGTTGGCATGATTCAGACTGATACCTGACTGGTAGGAAACAGCCTCGGTCAAGATGACTTGTCCGTTGTTCTTTTGATTAATTTCCACATGACGGCCATTGACTACTATGCCGGTTATCAGAACCTTATGAGGACTTTCAAACGTTTCTATCTCATTGGGGGCAAAGTAAGTAAGGTTTTTGTTGTTCCCCCAGAATAGCATATCCTGCCAGAATAAGGCGGAACGGTTGCCTTCCGAAATGTAATAGTTGTGGAAAATATGCAGCTGTTTGTCGTATCTCGTTATGCCGGAATTGGAGCCCAGCCAGATGTTGCCACGCCCGTCTTCTGCGATGCATCCAATGAAATCGTTGCATAACCCGTCGTGCTTCGTGTAGGTATGTACGATGGCATTTTCATTGGGTGACAATACGGCGAAAGCATTAACGTAGCCGATGTAAAGAAATCCGTCTGACGAGGCTAACAGTGAGCGCACTGCGTTTCCCTCCATTCCCGCCCGGTTCTCGTATCCTAAGTCAAGGTTATTTTTATGTACATCGTAACGACACACACCATTATTAACTGTCCCCAGCCATATCACATTATCATTTGTCTCGGCCATAGCTCTGATGTGTAATGGTAGATGTGTGGTATCGTCCAGAGTCGTGAACTCTATTTGCCGGCACAGTCCGGTGGAGGTCTCCAAAACCAACAGCCCCTCTTGGGTACCAATCCATAAATGCCCTCTGCTATCGGCCAGCAGACTCCATACGGCAGCTTTGTTACTGAAAGACTTCCCGTCAGTCAGCTGTATGTGTCTAAACTGTTTGCTTCGTATGTTGTAGCATATCAGCGACCCGTCGGCATTGCCGAACCACAAATTGCCATGGATATCTTTTGTACAGCAAAGTACGGGGTGTATGTTGCGGATATCCATATCACCTGCCGGGACAAAATCCGCCCACTCCTCGTCCCCAAATGGCGAGCGGCTGCGCATGATACCTTTGTGGAATGTGGCGAGCCAGACATAACCTTCATCGTCGTGGATTATGCTGCATATTTCATTATGTGTATCTTGATAGAAACGTTCATAGAACTGACTCTTCAGATCTGACCAGATTAACCCTCCGCCGTCAGTTCCTATCCACAATGTCCCTTGAGGGGCGTAGTAGGCTGTAATCATATGAGAGTCTATATCCCGAAACACATGTGACGTCGTGTTGTTAAACACTTGTGTGGTGATTCGGGAGAAATCGCCGTTCTCTATTGTAAGTAACGTATAACCGTTCCAAGTGGTAGCGAAATACCTGTCATTGCCCATGCATACGATGCGGAACACATCGGTATGCGATAATTGGCTTGTTGCGTACTTATTGCTGTGGGTAAGTTGTACCTTCTTTCCGCTTTTCGTGTCATAGCAAATGATACCTTGTCCGGTGGTTGCAATCCAGATGAGTCCGTTGTCGTCGTATAGTATGTGGTTGATACTAATGGGCTGGTTTGCTTCCAAATATATGGTCGTGTATTGATTTATGTGGCAAACATCAGCGATGAGCAGTTTGCCGGAGGTGTCAGCCACACAAAGGAATTTCCCGTCGGGGCTTAATGCCAACCTATTTTGTCGGCTTTCCACAGTGGAATCTCGGAACATGTAATGGCATTGCGTTTTGACTATGACAGCTTCGGTATCCTGTTTGACATTCTTCGCTGTCAGCAGTTGTCCGGTATCAGTCAGTATCCACAAAGTAGAGTCATTTGAGACCTGCATGTCAAAAGCTATTATTCTGTGTCCATATTCATCCAACACTGGTATGAAACGCTCTGCTTTCAAGTTAAATGCATACAGAGTGTCTTTACTATTGAAGCAAAGGATGTCATCAGACAAGGATATGAGGTTTGATATGTTGGCATTCGGTTTATCGAAAGGGAAACATCTCACGCGTTCTCCGTCAAATCGGTCCAAAGCATCGCCGGTACTCAACCAGATGAAGCCCTGCCGGTCTTGGCAAATGGAATTGATTGTATTGCCGGAAAGCCCATCTCTCATGGTGAGCTGGTGCATGTTCTTGTCTATGAATGCCCGGCAAGGCGTTAACCATAACAAACATATGCACAATATGGTAATATGGGGTATTTTCATCTTCATAAGGTTTGCTGGTGTGTACAGTTATTATTGCCAAATTTAATCAATATAAATTATATTGCCATGATAAAAGCATAAAAATAAGAATAGACCAGTAAAAAAGGTAAAGAAAATGCAAAATGAATTAGATGTGTATGCTGAGTGAAATAAACTTGTAAGTTATTTTTAACTCGTTTTACCTATGTTTGCAAAAATATCTTCAATTAGTTCTAATCCTAAAAAATACATTAACCCATGAAAAGCAAACTTATTATCTTATTGGCACTTTTCAGCTGCATATCTATATATGCTCAGCAGAATATCAGTGTCACAGGTAGAGTCATTGACAGCGACCAGGAACCTATCATAGGGGCCAGTGTGATTGTTAAGGGAACCTCTAATGGAGTAATCACAAACATGGATGGAGTGTTCACTCTTAAAGACGTACCTTCGGACGGTGTTCTGGGGGTATCGTATGTAGGATACAAGGGCGCAGAAGTAAGTGTAGACCTAACACAGAGCTTTTATACCATTGTGCTAAAAGAAGACAATCAACTGCTTGATGAAGTTGTAGTGGTAGGTTTCGGAACGCAGCGCAGGGCAAATCTGACGGAAGCCGTAGCGACGGTTGACACTAAGCTCCTGGATTCGCGCCCGGTAACCAACTTGGGGCAGTCGCTACAAGGTACCGTGCCAGGCCTGAACTTGTCGGTCGGCTCGTATGGCGGCCAGCTGGGACAGACGATGGACGTGAATATCCGTGGTACTGGTACAATATCTACAGGTTCCACAGCTTCTACGCTCATTCTTATTGATGGCATCGAAGGTGACATGAACAATCTGAATCCGGATGACATAGAATCTATATCCGTGCTGAAAGATGCAGCTGCCAGCTCCATATACGGTTCGCGTGCCGCATTCGGCGTCATTCTAATTACTACCAAAAAAGGTAGGATAGGCAAAGCTAGTGTCAGTTATTCGGGAAATGCGCGTTACTACGGCCCGCTTGATTTGCCCGACCTGATGAATTCATGGGACTTTGCAAATTACTTCAACGAAGGCAGTGTTAATGGTGGAGGCAATGTAATATTTGATGATGATACTTTGAATCGTATACAGCAGTACATGAATGGAGAGATAACTACAACTACCGTGGCCAATACGAACGGTAATTGGCAGTTTCACGAAAAAGCCAATGCCAATGTAGACTGGTACAGGACACATTACAAGTGGTCGTGGGCGCATGAACACAATGTGAATATCAATGGCGGTTCGGAAAATATGCAGTATTACGTGTCGGCTAACTACTTGGGACAAGACGGTAATCTGCGATTTGGTGAAGATTCATATGAACGTATCAATACCAATGCCAAGTTAAATGCCAAAGCATTCGACTGGTTAGACGTAGAAGTAAACATGAAATATGTACATACCAACCTGGACAACCCGTTGTACACCGATTTGGGAGGTTTGCTCTACCACGATATTGTGCGTATGTGGCCGATGATGCCTTTTCTGGATCCTAATGGACACTACATGCGCAACGGAAAGATTGCTCAACTTACAAGTGGAAGCCGCTCTGTCACTACCACTGATAATGTTTATTTGCAAGGTCAACTGGTATTCCATCCCCTGAAAGGCTGGAACATATATGCCAACGCGGGTCTGCGCATAATTAATGGATTCCGCAAGCAAAACTTAAACAAGGTGTATGAATATAATGTGGATAACGAGCCTCTCGAACTTGCTTATGGTAGCAACTATACAGCAGGACAAACCGGTGCCATGCAGCGTTGGGAGCGAGCCAACCATCTGACTACAAGCCTGTATACTGATTATGAATTCGACATCAATGATGACCATCAGTTCAAAGTGATGGCTGGTATGAACACCGAGAAATACAATGACCGTGTGTTGAACGTACAACGCATGGATTTGATTACGGAAAACGTGCCTGAAATAGAAGCTGCCACCGGGAACGATGTCATTAACGATGCTTCGGCCTACTCTTGGGCCACTGCCGGATTCTTTGGCCGTGTTAACTACGATTACAAGGATCGTTATTTCATTTCTGCAAATCTGCGTTACGATGGTTCTTCACGCTTTCTACGCAAGGACCGCTGGGGAACATTCGGCTCTTTTTCTTTTGGGTGGAATATGGCTCGTGAAGAATTTTTCTCTTTAGACGAAAGTTTGATGAGCCAGTTAAAGCCCCGCTTGTCTTGGGGGACGCTGGGCAATCAGAATACTACGTCTTATTATCCCATGTACCTGACCCAATCGGTTTCGACTAACGGTGGTACTTGGTTGATGGATGGAGCATATTCTTCAGTGGCGAGTGTACCAGGGACTATTTCTTCCTCGCTGACATGGGAAACCGTCAAGTCGTTGAATGTGGGTTTCGACCTGTCCATGTTCAACAACCGTTTTACCGCAAACTTTGACTACTTTATCCGTAAGACGCTCAATATGGTGGGACCTGCTTCGGAAATAGCTTCTATCTATGGCACCAGTATGCCATCCAGCAATAATACCGACTTGAGGACAAGAGGGTGGGAGCTGGCTTTGAATTGGCGGGACCATATAGGCAAGGTGAATTACAACGTAGGCTTTAACATTTCGGATGCCCGTACATTTGTGGATCGCTATCCTAACGATTCCCAATCTTTGAGTACATACTACGAAGGACAGGAGTTGAATGAAATATGGGGATATGAAACCCACGGCATAGCCAAAAGCCAGGAAGAGATGGATGAATGGCTGGTAAACAACACTCCTTCTTGGGGCTCCGGATGGACAGAAGGGGATATCATGTATGTGGACCAGAACGGAGACGGTATAATAAACAGTGGTGCCAATACGTTGGAAGATCATGGCGATTTGATCAAACTTGGCAATAGCACCCCCCGTTTCCGTTTCGGCTTGAATTTGGGATTCGATTGGAATAACATTGATTTCAGCATGTTCTGGCAAGGAGTAGCCAAACGCGACTTATGGTTGTCTGGCGCGGTATTTTGGGGACTGGTGGGCGATGAATGGCAATCGACCGGCTTGACGAACCATCTGGACTACTACCGACCGGAGAATACGACATCCGTGTTCGGTCCGAATACCGATGCTTACTATCCACGCATTTACATGAATAGCACAAAGAACCAGGAGGTACAAAGCCGATATATGCAGAACGGTGCTTATATGCGATTGAAAAATATCCAAATAGGCTACACATTGCCCAAACACGTGCTTAATAAGATAGGCATGGAATACCTCCGCGTCTATGTCAGTGCGGAAAATGTGCTGACCATATCAAGTCTTCCTAACGGATTTGACCCAGAAACGGCTTATTCTGCTTATACAGGAAGCAATTCGGGAAAAACATATCCGTTGCAGGCTACCGTATCATTTGGTGTGAACGTAACTTTCTGAAAAAACAACATAGACATTATACTACAATGAAAAAGGATATATTATATTTTCTGCTAGCTGTTGCCGGATTCTTTGCTTCTTCGTGCAACGACTTTCTTGATTTGAAGCCTATTACTGAAGTGGCTACCACCGAGTATCTTTATACAGAGAATGACCTGGCTTCATATGCCGCCAATCTATATACTTTATCGAATGTAGCATTGCCATCGCACGGTACCGGGTACAATCTTTTGGGACTGTTTGACGATGACAACGGCACGGACAGCCAGACATCGGATTCTCCTAATGAACTTTTCGTGACAGGGCAGACATATGTTGGCGATTATGACTATTGGAGCAATTATTTTACCGCCATACGTTCAGCCAATTATTTCTTGGAACGGGTGCCGGAGCGCTATGAAAATGGAGAAATAAGCGGTACGGATGATAATATCAGACATTATATGGGTGAAGTGTATTTCTTCCGTGGTTGGTTCTATTTCCAGGCTTTGAGAAATTTGGGAGACTTTCCTATCTTGACCAATACACTGACCGAAGATTATGACGAGGTACGTGAAGCCTCCAAACGACGTCCCCGTAACGAAGTGGCACGCTTTATCATAGCTAATCTTGATACAGCCTACAGTTATATGGCTGACACTCCGCCAATGAGCAATCGCCTGACACGCGACTGCGCCGCTTTACTGAAGAGCCGGGTAGCTCTGTTTGAAGGTACGTGGGAAAAATATCATGCAGGCACAGCTTTCGTACCTAATGGCTCGGGATGGCCGGGAGCTGAGATGGATTACCTGAGTGATTATTCATACAATGCAGATGAAGAAATCAGTTACTTTTTGCAGGAAGCCATTGACGCTGCTGACATCGTAGCACAAGGACATTCCTTGTACAGCGATTATGCAGCCATGTTCAATTCTGTGGATTTGAGCGGCATGGACGAAATTTTGTTGTGGCGTGAATATAGTACCAGTTCATCTGCTACTGTATATCATTATGTAGTGAGCTACCTGCAACGCAATGGGGCCGGCAATTCGGGTTACACCCGTTCCATGGTAGATTCCTACCTGATGTCTAACGGACTTCCAATCTATGCAACAAATTCTGGCTACCAAGGTGACGACACGTACGAACACTTATTCGATGGCCGTGACCCGCGTATGGATATGTGTATCCTTAAAACAGGAGATTTATTGTCCGACGGGCCTAATTTGGTGGATTACATCAAGCAAGATGGTTATGGCTATTTCTATCGTCCACCTCTTTTCGAGGGTCAGACGGAGAATAGTAATCCTACAGGCTATAGCCTGCGCAAGGGGTTGAATACCTCGGGCGATATGCAGACTACACTTGCTTCGTACACAGGATGCCCGACATTCCGTGCGGCAGAGGCCTATTTAAACTACATTGAGGCTTATTATGAACTGAACAACAACCTGGGGGGCAACTGCGATACTTATTGGAGGGCGTTGCGCCAACGTGCCGGGGTATCAACAGACTACCAACTGACTATCAGCAATACAATAATGGAAAAGGAAAGTCTCGACTGGGGAAGCTATTCTGCCGGGCAACAAGTTGATGCTACTTTGTATAATATACGTCGCGAACGCCGAATCGAACTGGCATCAGAAGGTTTCCGTTTTGCAGACCTTAAACGTTGGCGTTCGTTGGATCAGGTGCTGAATGTGCATATACAAGGATTTAATTTCTGGGACAGCATGTACCAACTCTATACAAATCCGACTCCTGAAGATGCGACCTCCGAGCTTAGTACGATAGAATTACTGCCTTATGGAAGCGGCACTGATACGCCGAATGTTTCTTCTGCGGATGATGAATATGCTGAAGGGAAATACTTGCTGCCTTATCGAAAGAGCACGAGCAATATCGGTTTCAACGGCTTGAATTGGAATGAGGCCAAATACCTTTATCCTATAAGTAACTTTGAGTTCCGTATGACCACTGCTGTGTCCGGTTCCAATGATTATAGCACATCTTCAATATACCAGAATCCGGGGTGGAGCATGGAAGATGGTACATTGCCTGACGGTGAGTGATTGCAAGCTGGTGTAATGTGCAACAGGAAGCTGCTGCGGGTTGTGTGAAGAAGTATAATCAGTATCAGTAAAATACTTTTAACGTCGAGGACATATTCCCTGTTGCCTGAAAAACTATTATATTTGCCCCATATCCCGATATATAGCGCAAGTCTGGGTACTTGCGCTATATGTTGATCTCTTTGTTTGATTTGGTTTAAAATAAAAAGATAAGATTATCATGAGAGCATTGTTATTCTTATGTTGTATCCTGCTGGCAAGCATTACTGACGGAATTGCACAGGAAATAAGGAATCCCGTTCCGGCACAACGCCAGTTGAAGTGGCATGAGGCCGAAATGGGTGTGGTGTTTCATTATGACCTTCATGTGTTCGACGGACAGGTTTACAGCCAGAGTAACAACCGAATCAGTCCGATAGAAGATTATAATATATTCAACCCCACACAGCTTGACACGGACCAGTGGATAGAAGCCGCTAAAGATGCTGGGGCGAAATTCGCCATACTGACTGCGACACATGAGACTGGTTTCGGATTATGGCAAAGCGATGTGAACCCTTATTGCTTGAAGGCTGTAAAATGGCGTGACGGGAAAGGAGATATCGTACGCGATTTCGTCAACTCGTGCCGCAAATATGGACTCCAGCCTGGCATTTATGTCGGTATCCGTTGGAATTCACTGCTTGGCATACATAATTTCAAGGCAGAAGGCGAGGGGGAGTTTGCATTCAATCGCCAGGCATGGTACAAACGCTTGTGCGAAAAGATGGTGACGGAACTTTGCACACGTTACGGAGATTTGTTCTTGATATGGTTCGACGGGGGGGCGGACGATCCTGCCGGATTAGGCCCGGATGTTGAACCTATCGTGAACCGCTACCAACCGGATTGCCTGTTCTATCATAATGTAAATCGTGCAGATTTTCGCTGGGGAGGTTCAGAAAGCGGGACGGTTGGCTATCCCTGCTGGTCGACTTTCCCTTATCCATATAGCCATAACAATTCGACGGAAAGCGTGAGGGCTCATAATGAGTTGCTGGCTCATGGCGACGAAAATGGCATATACTGGGTGCCTGCCATGGCAGATACTCCATTGAGGGGGTATAATGGCCGTCATGAATGGTTTTGGGAGCCAGGAGATGAATCTGCTGTGTATCCGTTAGACAATCTTATGGACATGTATGAAAAGTCGGTGGGAAGGAATGCAACATTGATTGTCGGTCTTACTCCGAATCCCGATGGCTTGCTTCCACATGGCGATGTGGAACGGTTGAAAGAGTGGGGAAATGAAATAAGGCGCCGTTTCGGCACGCCGTTGGGACAGACTTCAGGCGAAGGAACAGAACTGACATTGTCTCTGGACAAGGCGGAGGCTGCCAATTATTATATACTCCAGGAAGATATCAGCAAGGGGGAAAGGATAAGGTCGTACCAGATAGAAGCTCAGGTAGACGGGAAATGGAAGGTTGTAGCTGAAGGCACTTCTGTAGGACATAAGCGTATCGAGTCGTTTGAGCCGGTTGTGGCTTCTGCCTATCGTGTCGTCGTGGACAGATATGTGGCATCTCCCTGCATCAGTAACTTTAGTATATTCAACGTTGAATGATTCAACTATAAACTGATATATGAACAGATTTTTATTGACAGCATTATCTTTATCGCCTTTGGCTCATACGGCCTATTGTTATGGGAACAATGAAGGTAGCCGGCCTTCAGCAGGAGCGGAACGTCCTAACATCATCTTGTTTATGGTAGATGACATGGGGTGGCAGGATACATCCTTGCCATTTTGGACGCAGAAGACCCGTTACAATGATATGTTCGAGACTCCTAATATGGAACGCCTGGCCAGCCAAGGAATGATGTTCACTCAAGCGTATGGCTGCAGCATCAGTTCGCCTACCCGCTGCAGCCTGATTACAGGAGCCAATAATGCCCGGCACAGGGTGACAAACTGGACTTTACAGCGGGATAAAACGACCGACAGGCAGTATGATGCAGTTAATCTGCCTGACTGGAACTACAATGGCATCAGTCAGGTGGAAGGTATCCCGAACACTTATGTCGGAACGTCTTTTGTCGACATGTTGCGGCGTAGCGGCTACCATACCATCCACTGCGGGAAGGCGCATTGGGGAGCGATAGACACTCCTGGTGAGAACCCCGCCCATTGGGGATTCGAAGTCAATATTGCCGGCCACGCGGCGGGTGGATTGGCCACATACCTCAGCGAGCGTAATTATGGACATACGCGTGACGGTAAGGCCACTTCGTTGATGTCCATTCCCGGTCTGGAAGAATACTGGGGGACGGGAGTGTTTGCTACGGAAGCATTGACGCGCGAAGCCATAAAAGCTTTGGATAAGGCAAAGAAATATAACCAGCCGTTTTATCTGTATATGTCCCATTATGCCGTACATGTCCCGGTGGACAAGGATATGAGGTTCTTCCCGAAGTATGTGCGAAAAGGGTTAAGTGACAAGGAGGCGGCCTATGCGTCGCTGGTGGAAGGTATGGACAAAAGTCTGGGAGACCTTATGGACTGGTTGGAAGAAAACGGGGAGGCAGACCGTACGGTTATCATCTTCATGAGTGACAACGGAGGGCTTGCGGCCGAACCTGCCTGGAGGGATGGCGAGGTACATACACAGAACGCGCCGTTGAGAAGCGGGAAAGGCTCGTTGTACGAGGGCGGCATCAGGGTGCCGATGATTGTATGCTGGCCCGGAACCGTGCAACCCGGAGCGCGATGCGACAATTATGTGATGATAGAGGATTTTTATCCTACCATACTTGAAATGGCTGGCATTGCCATCAACAGTGAAACGGCAACTCCTGTCGACGGCATCAGTTTTATGCCACTGCTGAAAGAAACGGGCAACCCGTCGGAGGGGCGTGCATTGATATGGAACTTTCCTAATGTCTGGGGTAACGACGGCCCCGGTATCAATCTTAATTGTGCAATCCGCAAGGATGAATGGAAACTGGTCTATTATTATGAAACCGGCAAAAAAGAACTGTTCAACATCCTTTCGGATATCGAAGAGACCCACGATGTATCGGCAGAGCATCCGGATGTGGTGCGCCTCCTGTCGGAAGAATTGGGCGGATATTTGCGCAAAGTAGGTGCGCAACGCCCTTCTTTCAAATCGACAGGGAAGCCTTGCCCATGGCCCGATGATATATGAATGATACAGCCGCACCTTTTCTGCAAGGTGGGTGACATTTTCTGTCCGGCTACATTCGGATGCCCTGTGCGCATGACATGTCCTGCATCTGCTTGCAATGCGTTGTCGACGTGCCGCGAATGCATTGCACACTGACGGGGAATATATACGTAGATACCCTTTATGGATTTTCTCCTGTGCATGGTGTGGAAATTCCACACTTCCCTCGGTGCTGCTGTGGAAAAAGCACACATTTCCACACTTCCCTCATTGGGGAATATGTGAATGAAACCTTGATATACAGATGATTAGGACTGTCGATGTCCTTTTGGCATCAGATTTGACGTATTGTTACTGCAGAATTTCATTTATTAATGTACAACTAAAAACGTAGTAATTATGAAAAAGTTTTTTGTAGCAGTAGCAGTGTTGTTTGGTATTGGTAACGTAATGGTTTTTGCCGACAATGTTCCGTCGTGCAAGGAAGCTGTGGTCGCAGTCAATGCATCCGACCCTATAGAAATCAATGATTTGCCGGAAGCTGTCCAGGAAGCTCTCAAGCAACTCCCCGCTGAAGTGACAGTCAAGAGCGCAACTGTGGAAGAGAAAGATGGTGCCAAGATTTATAACGTGTTAGTGGCCGATAAGGATGGTAATGAAATGACCGTTTCTTTCGACGAAGAGGGCAAGCTCGCCATGCAGATGCCTCCCATGGACAAAGAGCATAAAGACCACCCGGGTGAACCCCAAGAGGATGGCGGCGACCAAGAGCAAGAGTAATGCTTGAAGGATGGCGATGTTATTATATCAATGAGCCATATTGCAGGGACTGTGCCAAAACGCAAATTTTGCAGCACAGCCCCTAAGTTATGTAA
>CAZYVE010000033.1:0-22484 GCA_964651035.1 uncultured Bacteroides sp. | reverse complement strand
GCTTCGGAACAGCTTGCAATGTAACCGGAGATGGAGCGATTGCCGTAGTAGTAGACAGGATTGCGGGTAAAAACAAGCAGAGGTAGCGGAATACCGGCAGTCCGGATCTGGCGTCCTTGCTCCTGATGCGTGCCATGACGCCAGAACATTTTCCTTTGTCCCGGAACGGTGCACTTGTTGGGAGGGGGTATCGGAGAGGTGTCTACAGGTTGTCTTTTATGTCTTGCAGCTCCACCAGCTTGTTTACTATGGCGTATATGGTGAGCCCCGCAGGCGAGTGTATCTGCAGTTTACGGGCAATGTTGCGCCTATGGGTGATAATGGTGTGTATCGAGAGGTACAGTTTTTCTGCTATGGCCTTGTTGGTCATGCCTTTCACCACGCAGGTTATGATTTCTTTTTCCCGCTGGCTTAGAAGCTCCGGTTCGCTGCTTTCCTCTTCATCGTTTTCGGTATGCAGTATGTGTTTTATCTTCGAAGCTATAGTTTCCGCGTCGTCGCAGATGGACAGATGGTCGTCGTAAGTTTTCAGCCTGTTGGTGTCTATCACCGATGATACCAGAGCTATGTACTTCACGCCCGGCCTGTCATAGGCAGCCTTGAACGCCTGCAGGTCAAACCATCCCCCGAATGTAGGGTTGGCTATGATTATGTCCGGCTCATGCATCTGCATGTAATGTGACAACGACTCCGGTGTGGATATTTCTATCGGGTGCGCATCCATATTAGGTATGCGTTTCAGCACCGCAGCCAGCCCGTAGCGTATTATTGCCGATGACTCGGCTATGGCTATTTTCAATGATGTATTGTTATTGCCCATCTCTCATATTCCTTTCTGTTTGCTTCACGGCGGGGACAAACATGTAGTCTTCCACCAGGCAGTGTGAGGCAAGGTCCTGCTCGCAGTTGAATATGTCGAACAATACGGCGTTAAGCAGGTTGTTGTTGCCTCTCTCCGGATAATATTTGATGATGATGTTTTTCAGTTCTTTCAGCTTCGAGTCAATCTGGTGGTGCTTGCTTACGAAAGTGGCTATGCTGTAGCTGTCGTTCACCTGGCCTTGCAGCAGTTTCTCCACATAGGTGAAGACGGCCTCGTTCTCGTACTCCATGTGACGTCGTACCTCTTTTGCGTATTCGTCGAAATAACGCAGTATAAGGAATGCCACGCCATTGCTCTCCGAGCAGTCGATAGCCTCGATGAGCTTGCGGCGTATGACAGGCAAGATGAAATCCAGGAAGTATGTGTGCGCCTGCTTCAGGTAGTCCATCAGTGCACGGAGGCTGAAGTCCATGTCCTGCTCGTCATAGGTACAGCGGTCTTCGCTGATAAAGTTTGCCACGGCCAGGAACGTGCGGTAATCCACCCCCTGTGCCTCACAAACATCCTTCACGCTCTTATCTCCGAAACCCAGCGACAGTCCGAAGCGGCTCATCACCATCAACAAGGAATAATTGTCGCAGATGAGGTCACTCATCTTATCGGTCGCACGGTATTTATGTGGTTCGTTCATTGCAGTCTTTCTTTATTTTAATCTACAAAATAACGGCTTTCTTACGATATAAGCAATAACCATTTGTAGGTATTTGTGCAGTATGGATTGCAATACGTCCGTTTTGCACGGTTAATGGAGCAAAGCATTTCATTATATTTGCCAAATTCATTAACTTTGCCACAAAATGCCAACGCGATATATAAATGGACATACTGGGAAACAACGCAACATTGCCTTTTGAAGAAGAGAACACTCCGCAAAAGACGCCACAGACTCCGCCCGTAGACTATACAGACGAAAACATCCGCCACCTGGGCGACATGGAGCACATCCGCGTCCGCTCGGGCATGTACATCGGACGGCTGGGCGACGGCTCACAGAGCGATGACGGCATATATGTGCTGCTGAAAGAGACTATCGACAACAGCATAGACGAATTCAAGATGGGAGCCGGGAAGAAAATAGAGGTCAACATCGAGGAAAACAGGCGTGTCAGCGTGCGCGACTACGGGCGGGGCATCCCACAGGGCAAATTGGTGGATGCCGTAAGCAAGCTCAACACCGGCGGTAAGTATGATTCGAAGGCATTCAAGAAAAGCGTCGGACTTAACGGGGTGGGAATAAAGGCTGTAAACGCCCTGAGCACCCGATTTGAAGTACGGAGCTACCGTGACGGCAAAATGCGTGACGTGGTGTTTGAACGGGGCGTGCTGAAAAATGACATCACAGAAGATTCGGCCGAAGAGACAGGAACATATATATGCTTCGAGCCGGACGACACGCTGTTTACCAACTTCAGCTTCCAAAACCAGTTCGTGGAAAACCTGCTGCGCAACTATACTTACCTTAATACCGGACTGACTTTCGTCTACAACGGACAACGCATTCTCTCACGGCACGGACTGGAGGACTTGCTGAAAGACAACATGACCAGCGAGGGACTGTACGACATTATCCACCTGAAAGGGGAAGACATCGAAATTGCCTTCACGCATACCAACCAGTACGGTGAGGAATATTACTCTTTCGTAAACGGGCAGCACACCACCCAAGGCGGTACGCACCAAAGCGCACTGAAAGAACATCTGGCACGCACCATGAAAGAATTCTATAACAAGAATTTCGACTACTCCGACATACGCAACGGGCTGGTGGCAGCCATAGCCATCGACGTGGAGGAACCGATGTTCGAAAGCCAGACAAAGACGAAGCTGGGCAGCAACAATATGTGGCCCGCCATACCGCAGGAAGGCAAACCTGCAGGTCCGACCATCAACAAGCATGTCGGTGATTTCGTAAAGACTGAAGTGGATAACTACCTGCACAAAAACCCGCCGGTGGCAGAGATTATACTACAGAAGATACAAGATTCGGAGAAAGAACGCAAAGCCATAGCCGGCGTCACCAAGTTGGCACGCGAACGTGCCAAGAAAGCCAACCTGCACAACCGCAAGCTGCGCGACTGCCGGTATCACCTGAACGACGGGAAAGGCCGCGAGCAGGAGGCTGAATCATGCATCTTCATTACCGAAGGAGACTCGGCCAGCGGATCAATCACCAAAAGCCGCGATGTCAATACACAAGCCGTGTTCTCGCTTCGGGGCAAACCGCTCAACAGTTACGGGCTGACAAAGAAGGTCGTGTACGAAAACGAAGAGTTCAACTTGCTGCAGGCCGCACTCAATATAGAGGACGGCATGGAAGGACTGCGCTACAACAAAGTGATAGTAGCCACCGATGCCGACGTTGACGGCATGCACATACGGCTGCTTATGATAACTTTCTTCCTGCAATTCTTCCCCGACCTCATAAAGAAAGGTCACGTGTACATCCTTCAGACCCCGCTCTTCCGCGTACGCAACAAAAGAAAGACGGTTTACTGCTACACCGACGAGGAGCGACAGCGCGCCATACGGGAGTTGGGACCTAATCCGGAAATAACACGATTCAAAGGATTGGGGGAAATATCGCCCGACGAATTCCGTCACTTCATAGGAAAGGGCATGCGACTGGAACAGGTCACACTGCGCAAGACTGACCTTGTGAAGGAGATGCTGGAATTCTACATGGGCAAAAACACAATGGAAAGGCAGAATTTCATAATAAACAACCTGGTGATTGAGGAAGACCTCGTGCAGGAAGAAGTATAGACCGCCGGACATCCTGTAACCAGTGACAAAAACATCCGTAAAATATGAGGACTCGAGCCATATTCCCGGGCACGTTCGACCCCTTTACCGTCGGACATGCATCGATAGTAAGCAGGGCGCTGACATTCATTGACGAAATCATCATCGCCATAGGCATCAACGGAAGCAAACATACGCACTTCCCGCTTGAACAACGCAAACGCATGATCAGTGACTATTACCGCAATAACCCACGTATAACGGTCAGCACATACGACGGCCTGACTACCGACTTTGCCCGCGAGGCCGGGGCAAACCTGATAGTAAGAGGCATACGTACCGTGCACGACTTCGAATACGAGGAGACCATAGCCGACATCAACCGCAAACTGACGGGCATCGAAACCATTCTGCTCTTCACTGAACCCGAACTGGCATGTATCAGCTCCACAATCGTGCGTGAACTGTTGAGCTTTAACAAGGATATCAGCCGTTTCTTGCCGGAAGGTATGCAGACAGAACATGCTCCCTCTGCAGGACCAGCGGAGAGGACAGACGACACTTCCGGACATCACCGTCCATAGAACAGTTACTAACCGTTTCTACAATAGTATCTGAGCATTTCTATAATAGTATCTAACCATTCCTACAATAGTACCTGACCATTCTCCCTATAAAAACATATTACGACATGAATAGACAGATAAGAAAGATAACATCCACGCTGATTATCACGCTGCTGGCTGCCGGACAAGCTACAGCACAGGGTAACATGCCGCTGCGCAAGCTTCAGACGGCCTGGATCGCCATAAACCGCCTGTATGTAGACTCTGTTGACGGCAACAGGCTATCGGAGGAAGCCATAACCGGCATGCTGGAGCAACTGGACCCGCACTCCACATATAGCAACCCGGATGAAGTGAAGGCAATGAACGAACCGTTGCAAGGCAACTTCGAGGGGATAGGCGTGCAGTTTCAGATGATAGAGGATACGCTGCTCATCATACAACCGGTAAGCGGAGGACCGTCAGAAAAGGCCGGCATACTGGCAGGCGACCGCATCACGGCAGTGAACGACTCCGCAATAGCAGGTGTGAAAATGAGCACGGAGGAGATAATGCGACGCTTGCGTGGCCCCAAAGGCACGAAGGTGAATCTCACCATATTGCGCAGAGGAGTAGATAACCTGTTGCACTTCAGCATAAAACGGGACAAGATTCCAATACACAGCCTCGATGCAGCCTACATGATACAGACCGGTATCGGATATATACGTATCAACCGCTTCGGAGCCACTACACACGATGAATTCAGTCAGGCTCTTACCGGACTGCAGCGACAGAAGATGAAGGATCTCATACTCGACCTCCGGGGCAACAGCGGGGGATACCTCAACGCTGCCATCGAACTGGCCAACGAATTCCTCGAGCAGAAAGAGCTTATCGTCTACACACAGGGAAGATCCGAACGCAGGCAGGATTTCCTTGCCGAAGGAGACGGCAGCCTGCGCAAAGGAAGGCTGATTGTGCTGGTAGATGAATATTCGGCATCGGCAAGCGAAATAGTGGCAGGAGCCATACAGGACTGGGACCGCGGAGTGCTGGTAGGCAGACGTACATTCGGCAAGGGGTTGGTACAGCGCCCTGTTGACCTGCCGGACGGCTCAATGATACGGCTCACCGTAGCACGCTATTACACACCTGCCGGACGTTGTATACAGAAACCATACGATGCAACGGGCAAGGACGGGAAGGATATGTTGGAGCAGTATCACCGCGACCTGACAAACCGTTTCCGCAACGGCGAACTAATGCATGCCGACAGCATACACTTTCCCGATTCGCTGAAATATACCACCAGACGTCTGGCACGTACGGTGTATGGCGGAGGGGGCATAATGCCGGATTTCTTCGTGCCCATCGACACTACCATGTACACCGGCTACCACATCAACCTGGTAGCAAAAAGCATAATCATACGCTCTACCACATCATACATAGAGCGGCACAGACAAGAGCTAAAAGACAAATATAAGAATTTCAAAGATTTCGATGACGGCTTTGAGATAGACGATGCTTTCATGGACGATGTACTTGCCTTGGCCGGAAAAGAGAATGTGGAGTTCGACGAAGAACAATACAGCAAGTCACTCCCGCTAATCAAGGCGCAACTCAAAGCACTCATTGCCCGTGACCTTTGGGATATGAGTGAGTATTTCCAGGTGATAAACAAGACTGACCACATCGTACAGCAAGCTCTGCAGGTGATGGAAGAGGGCTTATACGAACAGCTGATGCAATGACTACCTTGCCACACAGACTTTGAGCCTCTCTAAATAAAAACACTATATATGGGAAAAAAGAAGAATAGTAGAGATAAAAAAGCCGGCAAACGGATGAACAGGAAACAGCTCACCGCATTACTTATGAACCTTCTGCATCAGAGTAACGGAGAGCCGCTGACGCTGAAAGCGATTTTTGACATACTGCATCTTGACACGCATCCTCTGAGAATGCTCTGCAAAGAAATACTCAACACACTGAAGGAAGACGATTATGTGGCCGAAACGGGAAAAAACAGATACAGGCTCAACACCCACGGCGTGGAAATGACGGGCATATTCCAGCGGAAAAGCAATGGCAAGAACTCCTTCATCCCCGATGATGGAGGGGAGCCGATATTCATAGCTGAACGCAACTCTGCACATGCCATGAACAACGACCGTGTGCGCATAGCCTTCTACGCCAAACGCCGCGGACGCATGGCTGAGGGGGAAGTGGTGGAGATTCTGGAACGGGCCAACGACACCTTTATTGGTACGCTTGAGGTAGAGCATTCGTACGCATTCCTGGTAACGGAGACACGCACGCTGGCCAACGACATATTCATACCGCACAACAATCTGAAAGGCGGAAAGACCGGAGACAAGGCCGTGGTGAAAGTCATAGAATGGCCGGACAAGGCCAAGAACCCCATAGGAGAGGTCGTGGAAATATTGGGCCGTGCCGGTGACAATGAGACAGAGATGCACGCCATACTGGCCGAATTCGGACTTCCATACACTTATCCCAAACCGGTGGAGAGGGCAGCCGAACGCATACCGGCCGAAATTCCCGCAGAAGAGGTTGCCCGACGCGAGGACTTCCGTAAGATACCGACGTTCACCATCGACCCGAAAGATGCCAAAGACTTTGACGATGCCCTATCAATACGCAGGATGCCAGACGGTCTGTGGGAAGTCGGGGTACACATAGCCGACGTAACGTACTATGTAAAGGAAGGAAGTTCCATAGACAAGGAAGCCGAACGGCGTGCCACATCCGTATATCTTGTAGACCGTACCATACCCATGCTTCCCGAACGCCTGTGCAACTTTCTCTGCTCACTCCGCCCCGACGAAGAAAAGCTGGCATACAGCGTAATATTCCTTTTGAATGACAAGGCTGAAGTAAAAGACGCGCGCGTGGTACATTCCATAATAAAGAGCGACCGGCGTTTTACCTACGAAGAGGCGCAACAGGTAATAGAAACCGGACAGGGCGACTACAAAGACGAACTGCTGCAGCTGGACAAGCTGGCCAAAAAGCTGCGGGCAGAACGTTTCAAGGCCGGAGCCATCAACTTCGACCGTTATGAGATAAAGTTCGAGATCGATAAAAAAGGGAGGCCTGTCAGTGTCTATTTCAAAATATCGAAAGATGCGAACAAACTGGTGGAAGAGTTCATGCTACTGGCCAACCGCACCGTGGCAGAAATGATTGGCTGCATGCCCAAAAACAAAAAAGCCAAGGTATTCCCCTACCGCATACACGACCTGCCCGACCCGGAGAAGCTCGACAACCTGTCACAATTCATTGCACGCTTCGGATACAAACTGCGCACAACCGGCACTAAAACCGACATCTCAAAATCCATCAACCGGCTGCTGGACGACGTGCATGGCAAAAAAGAAGGAAACCTTATAGAAACGGTATCAATACGCGCCATGCAAAAAGCACGTTATTCTGTACACAACATAGGACACTACGGACTGGCATTCGACTACTACACTCATTTTACCTCGCCCATACGGCGCTACCCGGACATGATGGTGCACCGGTTGCTTACCCGTTATCTGGACGAGCACAGACGCACCGTCAGTGAAAACAAGTACGAAGCTCTGTGCAAGCACTGCAGTGACATGGAACAGCTGGCTGCCAACGCCGAACGGGCCTCGGTGAAATATAAGCAGGTAGAATTCATGCAGGAACATGTGGGACAGACATACGACGGGGTAATATCCGGCGTCACGGAATGGGGACTGTACGTGGAACTGAACGAGAACAAATGCGAAGGCATGATACCCATCAGAGACCTGGATGATGACTATTATGAGTTTGACGAAAAGAATTACTGCCTGAGGGGACGGCGCAAAAAGCGCGTATACAGCCTCGGAGACACGCTCACGATACGGGTGGCACGAGCCAATCTGGAGAAGAAGCTGCTGGACTTTGCATTGGCATAAGCAGAGAGGGCAGATATGGAGAATATCTTCGGATGAAAGACTCCGGTGAATATATCTGCAAGGAAGGATATACATATATCACGCACGTCCGGGAGACGTGTCGTAGCCTGAGCCGCAACGCGTCGTACCCGCACCTGCAACATATTGTCCGCAGAACCGTCTTATACGATTTTTATACCCTGCTCCTTGCAGAGCTGCAGACCGATGTCTTTCAGCTTGAATTTCTGTATCTTACCGCTGCCGGTCATGGGAAACTCCTTTACGAAGAACACATATTTCGGAATCTTGTAACGCGATATCTTGCCCGTGCAGAAGTCGCGCACGTCGCTCTCGTCCATTTCAACACCGTCCTGCAGTATGATGAATGCCCCCACGGCTTCACCGTACCTTTCCGATGGTATACCCGCCACCTGCACGTCTTTCACCCCCGGCATGCGATAAAGGAATTCCTCTATCTCGCGCGGATAAATATTTTCTCCCCCGCGTATTATCATGTCCTTTATGCGCCCGGTGATATGGTAGTTACCGTTCTCATCTTTCACCCCCAAGTCACCGCTATGCAGGAATCCATCCTTGTCTATCACCTCTGCCGTGGCTTCCGGGTTATTGTAATAGCCTTTCATGGTATTGTATCCACGGTTGCACATCTCGCCCTGCACACCGACCGGGCATTCGAGTCCGGTTTCGGGGTCAATGACACGCACCTCTGTATGTTCAAAATCCCGCCCCACGGTGGTGTAGCGCACTTCCGCCGGGTCGTCTATGCGGGTGTGCGTCATTCCCGGCGATGTCTCTGTCAGACCGTACACGCTGGTTACACGCATGAACATCTTCTCTTCCACCTGCTTCATCAACTCCACCGGGCACAACGAACCGGCCATGATGCCCGTGCGCAGACTCGATATGTCGAAGAGAGCGAACATCGGATGATTAAGCTCTGCAATAAACATGGTAGGCACACCGTAGAGTGCCGTACAGCGCTCTTTGTGTATTGACGCCAGCACAACGAGCGGGTCGAAACGCTCCACCATTACTTCGGTGCAACCATGTGTCAGGCAGTTCATCGTGGCAAGTACTACGCCGAAGCAGTGGAACAGTGGAACGCAGACGCACAGTTTGTCGTCGGACGTGAATTTCATGTGTTCCCCCGTCAGGAAGCCGTTGTTGGCTATGTTGTAATGTGTCAGCATAACGCCTTTCGGGAAGCCCGTGGTTCCGGACGTGTATTGCATGTTTACCACATCATGGCAGCTCACCTGCGACTTCAGCTGCTCCAGGCGCTCGTTGTCAACATTATCGCCCAGCAGCAACACTTCGGCAGTGGTGTACATACCGCGGTGCTTCTCCTGCCCTACGTAAACGACGTTGCGCATGTGCGGAAAGCGCTCGCTGCGCAGATGCCCCCGCTGGCAGGTACGCAGTTCGGGCAGCATTTCGTAAGTCATCTGCACGAAGTTGCTGTCCTTCTCTCCGTTTACGATGCACAGCGTGTGCATGTCCGAGTTCTTGCACAGGTATTCGAGTTCCGTCTGTCTATAACTGGTATTTACGGTGACATAGACGGCTCCTATCTTGGCGCATGCATACAGTAATGTGAGCCAGTCGGGCACGTTGGCAGCCCAGATGCCCACATGTGTGCCTCGTGTTACCCCAATGGCAATGAGTCCGCGGGCCATGTCGTCCACGCGTCTGTTGAACTGGCTCCATGTGAAACGCAGGTTACGATCGGAGTAAACAAGGTATTCTTTGTCGGGGATGGTTTCGGCCCAATGTTCCAGCCATTGGCCGAGAGTACGTTCATACAACACGACAGTTTCGTTGTTTATGGGTTAAAAGATGATGAAAGAATAGAATATTGCAGACATCTCCGCAGGGAGGAAATACTTCATGCAGGTGTATAGATTACGGCCAGAATCTTGGCAGCCTGCCCTTCGTATCCGTGTACATGGTGCGGCACGATGGAATCATAATAGATACTGTCACCTTCATCCAACAGATAAACGTGTTTCCCGTAACTTATTTCCATCCGTCCTTGCAGCACGTAGATGAATTCTTCACCTTCGTGGGAGGAGAGTACGAAGTCGTTGTCGTCTGTAGGATTCACGTCGATGATGAATGGCTCCATATGGCGCCCCGCCTTTGAACGCGCCATTGAATGATAATCCATATGCTTGCGGCTGTGTATTGCATTGTTGGAGAAACTGATGCTGTCCGTCATCTCCGCCTTGCGGCATACAGCCGGCCCCGTCTCGTCATGGTCGTCGAGGAAAGTACCGAGCCTTACGCCCAGCACACGCGCGATCTTGATGAGCGGCGCCAGCGACGGCAGATCAATGTTGTTCTCTATACGTTCCACCTGTTCGATGGCAAGGCCTGACCTCTGCGCCAGTTCAGCCACGGTTATGGACCGGCTTTCACGGAGTGACTTTATTTTCTCTCCAACAATCTTGCTTGCATCCATTATGAAGTCTTGTTTCTTAAGTTGTACATAGTATTTCTGATTCCCGGTTATTTCTTTGCCAGTGTAAACCCGTCAATGTCCGGAGCCCAATAGTCTGAGCGTCCGATGCGTATAGTATTGTAGCCAGATTTGAGCGTAATCGGTACGGTAATATCCGCAGGAACGCTGTATCCTCCGGAATTGAGTCCTTTCAGTGTCTGTTTTTGCCCGTTCACTTCTATTTCAAGCGAGCGGTCCTCTTCTGTGAAGTAAGTGATGGTCATATCGTATTCACCTCCGTCTGAGCTATACACATCTTTCCACTCAGCATAGTTACCGGGACGTCCTCCCAAGTAACTGACCTTCATTTTGCCAGAAGCCCTGGGCTCATATCTGTATACTATACCTTTAGAATTCTTGTCAAGTTCGTTGTATTCGGGAAGATAAGCCCATTCCGCTTCGTAGCGTGAGGATTCCAGACGTTGTTCTCCCTCCATTTTCAGTATCATGGCACTGTGTGCCGGCAGTTCACGTGTGAGGTTGCCGCTGATTACGCCGAGATCTTCACACCTTATCAGATCGCGCACCTTCACGTTACCTCCAAGTTCCAATACGCTTAACGGCACGTCGAAAGCGCACAGGGTGTCGGTCGGATTGTACAGAGCTACGGCCCGCGTCGTTCCATGCTTCTCCAAGATATCCTTCACCAGCACATACCCGCCATTGTCGTTGCGCTGCACCACGTATGCCTGCAGCCCCAGTACATCCTGGTTTATTGCTATCAGCTCCTTGTTCTTCAGCAGAGCGAGCGACGATTCGGGTATTTCGGCAAGGTTACATCCGATAAGCAGCGGCGAACTCATGATGCACCACAGGCCGAAATGAGCTTCTTCCTCCTGTTGTGTCAGTCCTCCTCCGCCAACCTTTGCACCGCGCGGGAAACCCACCACCAGCATATCCATGTCGTTATAATGCCCGTCGCCTGCATACGCAGAGAGGTACATATTCCTTCTCATCACGTCTTTTATAGAATTCCATGAGGCATTTATGTCCCCGCTTATACGCCACGAGTCGGCAATGTCTTTTGCCCATGTGCCGGGGAATGCCCACCGGCAGATATTGAGCGACACCTTTTTGCCAGTGGCATCCATTGCCCGTCTGATGTCGGTGTAGCGTTGCCTTTCATCCAGCCCCAGGTCGGTTCCGCCACAGAAATCAATCTTTATGAAGTCGAATCCCCATTGCTTGAAATACAGGTCTGCATCCTGCGACTCGTGCATGTAGATACCAGCCGTTTTCCCGAATGAATCGCTGTCGGCAAAAGAGCCGCAGGTGCGCACCCCGGCATCTGTGTAATTGCCTGCCTTAAGCCCTTTGGAATGTATATAGTCCGTTACCTCCTTCAGTCCTTCGGGGAAACGTTGCGGATTGGGTGTCATATTGCCCTGCTCGTCACGCGGGCCGAAGTATCCGTCATCAATGTTTATATTGGTGTACCCAACATCTTTCAGCCCCAATTCGACCATAAGGTCAGTCTGTTGCCTGATAATATCACCGTTGATATGCACCCTGAACGCATTCCATGAGCTCCATCCCATCAACGGCGGATTTACCGGCTGCGGTGCATCGAGCCGTCCGGTCCCCTGGCAGCCGACCAATGCGGCTGCAAACATTGTCGTGCAGAAAAACTTCATCTTCATAGCAGAAATATTAAAAAGTTACACAAAGTCCTATCTGGGCCAAATATAGGCAATATTCTTGCAATAAGCAATAAAAAAGTATAATTTGTCACCCTATACCGTCTTTCAGCAACAAATATCTCCATATCCCCTGCACGGGACATGACGGCGACAGTTTTTATTCCGTTTCGCAGCCCTTCCTGTCTTTCTCGATCCGGATGCGCGCGTCAACGGCCGTTATGCCTTCTTCCGTGGCGAGCAGAGGATTGATGTCCATCTCCTTGATTTCAGTTGCGAACCTCAACAAAGTGGACAGCCGTACTATTATTTCGGCAAACTTGTCTTCATTCACACCTTTCCGGCCGCGCGTACCTTTTATTATCTTGTAGGCGCGCAGCGAGCGTATCATGGAATAGGCCTCGTCGTAACTCAGCGGGGCAAGGCCGGAAGAGATGTCCTTCAGCACTTCCACGAAGATACCCCCGAGTCCGCAAATCACCACGTGGCCGAACTTCTCTTCATACTTCGCTCCTATAAACAGCTCTGTGCCCTTCAGCATCGGCTGCACCATCACGGCCGTGGCACCGGGAATCTGCATCATACGGTCAAACTCCAACGCCAGATGCTTTTCCCCCTTTATGTTCAGGGTCACGCCCCCGACATCCGACTTGTGTACAGGCCCCACCACTTTGGCCACCACGGGGAATCCAGTACTGCGGGCAAAGGCAGCCAGTTCATCCTTCTTGTCCGACACAAATTCCTTCACGACCGGTATGCCTGCCGAATGGAGCAATGCCTGCACCTGTCCGGGCGGTATGTAGCCATCGTCCTTTATGGAATCGATGATGCGCCGTATGCGCGGCACATCCACACCAAACAGTTCAATTTCGTTTGCGGCAGGATGCGGGGAGTTGACTATGCGCGACAGCGTAGTACCTAACGTCACTTCGTCTGCGAAGTTGACGTGCCCCTTTGCCAGGAAATCCGCCACTTCGGCCCCGGCAGTATTTACCGACGGCAGTATGGGGAATATGGGTTTGCGGCAGGACAGCATCTTCTCGTGCAGGACGTCATACATCTCGAACATGGTAACCAGTCCCGGCGTACCGAATATGGCCATCACGGCATCAATCCCGTCAAACTTCTCTTCGCAGTAATCCAGGCAGGTACGCAAGTGTGCCGGCGTACCGGTAGCCAGTATGTCGATAGGATTGCCCACGGCTGCCCCCGGATACAGTCCAGACTTCAGTTCGTCAGCCAGCGGCCCTTCCAAGTGCGGCACGTTCAGCCCCCCTTTGCTCAAAGCATCGGTAAGCATCACGCCGGGCCCGCCGGCATGGGTCACTATGGCGAAGTTCTTCCCGCGAAGCTTGGGCAACGTGAATATACACCCTGCCGTAGTCAGCTCCTCCCGCGAGTAGCATCTCACTATGCCGGCCTTGCGGAAGAGGGCTTCCACAGCCGAGTCGCTGCTCGCCATGGCTCCCGTGTGCGACGATGCCGCCCTGCTGCCGCTCTCACTGCTGCCGGCCTTGATTGCTGCTATGCGGCATCCCTTGCGTATGAGCGACGAGGCATACATCAGCAGGCGGTCGGGGTCGGCAATATTCTCTATATACAGCAGCTTGATGCGCGAGTCGCGCCCTGCATCAAAGTGTTCGTCCATATATTGCAGCACATCCTCCACCCCTATCTGCCTGGCATTTCCCACAGACCATACGGAGTTGAACCGCAGCCCTTTTGTCACGGCGCTCTCGAGTATGAACACCGCCGTGGCTCCCGAGCTCGAAATGAGGTCGACACCCTGCGGGTGCAGCTTGGGTATCGGCTGCGAGAAGACGCTGTGATGCCACGTGTTGAGCAGGCCTATGCAGTTCGGCCCTATGAGTGCCGCTCCGTTGGCATTCACGGCGGCAAGGATACGCTCTTCCAGCAGGGTGCCTTCGTGCGTCTCTTCGCCGAAGCCGGCAGACAATATTATAAAGGCCTTGACACCTTTGTCCGCAGCCAGCACCTCCACAGTCTCCGGGCAAGCGGCAGCCGGTATGGCCAGCACAGCCAGGTCGGCCGGCGGCACACTGTCGACCGACGGATATGAGCGTATGCCCTGCACTTCCGCCTCTTTAGGATTGACGGCATACAGCTTACCCGCGTAACCGCCGGAGATAAGGTTTTTCAATATGGCACCACCGGGCTTGTGGGTATTGTTTGAAGCACCCACTATCACTATGCTTTCCGGATGGAGAAGTTGTCGGTTTATCATATAGTAATATATTGTATGGGAAGCCGTATGGATGAAGCCCCCTTGCCGGATTACCGTGCCCTTTCAGCAGGCCGGGAGCGTGGAGCGGCTTTGATTGCAAATATACGGATTTTATGCAAATAAAAAATCCTTTCCACCTTCACAGGCAGAAAGGAAGTAAAATCAATAATACATGAAAAACGCTATTTAGAGAGAGTTCTTTTGTGTGGATTTCTTTATTAATCCTTGACAAAGATATAGGATTCATCCGAATTATGCAAACATTATCGCCACTTTTTCGCATTTTATCGACAAATAGCTCAATTATATCGTCGAAATGCGATATTTCCTCTATTTTCCCCATCGGGGATATTCCGTGGCTCACCCCATCGCTGCAACACATCGGAGGCATCCCCGCAACGCGTCTCCGGGAAACTTACGACATGTCGGGTGCGCGCCTATGGTACGTTGCTCCGCAACAGTGCAAATAATGGCATCCCGGCCTGCATTATTCCGTCTATAATTCGTAACTTTGCCCAAAATTGCATCGGCAAACACCCGTGGCACATGGCTTGCCACCTAAAAAATGATTCACAGTTATGGAAACGACCAGACAGAATAAAATCGCACGGTTGATACAGAAAGAATTGGGCGACATCTTCCAGCGACAGACACAGGCCACCCACGGCCTGCTGGTATCGGTATGCACAGTGCGCATCAGTCCCGACCTGAGCGTGGCGCGTGTCTATCTCAGCATATTCCCCTCGGCACGGGCGGAGGAGCTCATGGCAAACGTCAACGCCAACGCGGCGACCATCCGTTACGAACTGGGCAAGCGGGTGCGTTACCAGCTGCGCATCATTCCCGAACTGAAGTTTTTCCGGGATGATTCGCTGGACTATATAGAACACATCGACAACCTGCTGCATAAAAAGTGAACCTCCCCTTTCATATAGCGCGGCGCTATCTTTTCTCGAAAAAGAAGCACAACGCCATCAACATCATCTCCGGCATATCGGTCTGCGGAGTAGCACTGGGCACGCTGGCGCTGATATGCACCTTGTCCGTGTTCAACGGCTTCCAGGAGATGGTGGCAGGGTTCTTTACAGCCTTCGACCCCGATTTGAAGATTCTGCCAAGGGAGGGAAAAGTGTTCGACCCCGACGACGGGCGCGTGCAGCAGGCATGCAGGCTGCAGGATGTGGCTCTGTGGACTGAAGTGCTGGAAGAGAATGCCATGGTGAAATACAAAGACCGTCAGGTTATGGCCATGGTGAAAGGTGTGGAGGACAATTTCGAGCAACTGACCGACATCGACAGCCTGCTGTTAGGCACCGGCGAATTCCTGCTGCACGACTCGGTGGTGTCATACGCCATTCCCGGTGTGGAGCTGATGTCGCAGCTGGGATGCGGCATACAGTTTGTCCGCCCGCTCGAAGTATATGCCCCGCGGCGCGGAGTGCGCGTCAACGTGGCCAACCCGACAGCAGCCTTCAACCGCGGCTACCTGCATTCGCCGGGCGTGGTATTTGCCGTCAACCAGAGCGAGTACGATGCCAGCTATCTTATCACTTCCATAGACTTCGCGCGCAACCTCTTCGGATATACTGACGGCGAAGTGTCGGCCATCGAACTGAAACTGGGCACCGGAGCCGATGCAGATGCCGTACAAAAACAGATGCGCTCACTGCTGGGCAGGGACTTCGTGGTACAGAACCGGTATGAGCAGCAGGAAGATATATTCCGCATCATGGAGGTGGAGAAGCTGGTATCATACCTGTTTCTCACGTTCATACTTGCCGTGGCATGCTTTAATGTGGTAGGGTCGCTCTCCATGCTGATACTCGACAAGAGAGAGGACGTGCAGACGCTACGCAACCTTGGCGCGGACGAACGGCTCATACGACGCATCTTCCTCTTCGAGGGCCGCATGATAGCCGTTACAGGTGCCGCTGCCGGCATTGTGGCAGGATTGCTGCTATGCTGGGCACAACAAGAGTTCGGGATTATTTCTCTGGGCGGAGGCAACGGCGAGTTCATTACCGATTATTATCCTGTGAGCGTACACGTATGGGATGTGTTGCTGGTGTTCGTCACTGTGGTGGCGGTAAGCGGACTCGCGGTATGGTATCCCGTAAGGTATTGGAGCAGAAAGACGCTCTCAGGCAGGGCAACGCAATCGGGCGGGGATACGGATTGACACATGCATGCACTCAACGGGGCAGCTGCATATCCTGAGGTGTCTTCTTTCTTATCAGCGTCAGTCCGTCACGCAACGGCAATATCACCTTTTCCACACGCCCGTCTTTCGCCACATAGTCGTTGAAAGCCTTTATGCCGATAGTCTGCAAATCAGAAGTGCGCGGTACAGGGTTGAGGACGTGCCCGTCCCATAGAGTGTTGTCGGCTATTATGTAGCCACCCGGAATGACGTACTGCAGGGCCATCTCATAATATTCGGTGTATTTGCGCTTGTCGGCATCGATATATGCCATGTCGAAGGTCAGACCGAGTCGCGGCACCTCGGCAAGGGCATCTCCGATGCGGAATTCTATGCGGCTGCCGTATGGCGACCCTTCTATCCAAGGCCGGGTGAAATCTTCCTGCTCGTCGTTTATCTCGAAAGTATAAATGCGGCCGCCTTCGGGCAAGCCCTCAGCCATGCACAGTGCAGAGTATCCGCTATATGTGCCTATCTCCAGCACAAGGCGCGGACGAATCATCCGTACGAGCATCTTCAGGAGACGTCCCTGAAGGTGCCCCGATGCCATACGCGGATAAAGAAGCCTGAGATGGGTGTCGCGGTAGAGCGCACGCAGGTAGTCGCTTTCAGGATCTATGTGCGAAAGTATGTAGGCTTCTTCCTCTTCATTTCCTCCCATACTGAACGGGGAAGCAGGGTTACACTTGCTCATTATGCGTATATACCTACATTGTTGGATTCAGGATATCCCTCCCGTAGCTACGCGGGAGGGACGGATTTAATGGCGTGTGTTATAGATATCTGTTGCTGTTCGGCAACACGCATTCGTCTGCATGCTTCAGCACGTCTTCAACAACATTTATTTCAAGGAAGGATGTCTGCGTTCCGGCTTTCCCACTGCTAAGGTATCCGACCATATCGGTCGGCTGCAGTTTGCCGTCCCTCAGCAATTTTCGCAATGCAGCAAAATAATATTCTTGACCGTTGGCCAACTCCGGCATATATATGGCCTCCACACCGTATGAAAGAGCCAGATGGCGCATCGTCTTTTCCTTATAGCAGATGGCCAATACCGGATATTTACCGCGGAAAGCAGCCAGATTGCGGGCAGTACGGCCACTATAACTGTCGGTAATGATAGCACGTATCTTCAACTTGGTAGTGGCCTTTACAGCCTGTTTTGCCAGAAAAGCAGTGACATCATTGCTGTCCTCGTCCAACGGAATCCGGATGTCGTTTTCAAGCAGCTTGTCCAGCTCTGCCTGGGCCGCGATTTTGGACATTGTCTTCACTGCCTCCACCGGATATTTGCCATATGCTGTTTCACCGCTCAGCATCAGAGCGTCCGTACGGTAATAAATGGCGTTGGCAATATCGGTCACTTCGGCACGTGTCGGGCGCGGGTTGTTAATCATTGTATGCAGCATCTGCGTTGCTACTATAACCGGTTTTTTTGCCAGAATACACTTGCGTATCAGTATACGTTGTATGCCGGGTATTCGTTCTTGCGGCACTTCTATGCCAAGGTCGCCCCTGGCTACCATCACACCGTCTGCCACTTCCAGGATCTCGTCAATCTTGTCCACTCCTTCCTGGTTCTCTATTTTGGCTATGATGCGTATGTCACTTCCACGCGAGTCGAGTATTTCCCGTATGTCAAGCACATCTTGCCTGTTGCGCACAAAAGAATGTGCTATGAAATCAATGTCTTTGTCTATTGCAAAATTGATGTTCTGCTTGTCTCTTTCGGTCAGCGAAGGCAGATTGATGCGTACTCCCGGCACGTTTACGCTCTTGCGGCTGCCCAATGTGGCCTCATTCTGCACCTCACATATCAGGGTGTCGTTATCCTTGTCTACTACGAGCAGCTCCAGTTCACCATCATCTATCAGTATATGCCCTCCCAAGTGCACATCATGCACAAAGTCCGGATAATTTACGGCTATGCACTCACGGGTAGTTTCACGTTCGGGGTCTCCTACCACTTGTATCCGCTCTCCAACCTTATAGGATACGGGTTCTGCCAATGTGGTGGTGCGTACCTCCGGGCCTTTCGTGTCCATCAATATGGCAATGCGGTTGGACACGGAACGGACATTATTGATAAGCATTTCTATGCCTTTGAAATCGAGATGTGCCGTATTGAGGCGGACAACATTCATCCCTGCCTCGAACAGTTGCCTTATGAAATCTACCTCACAGTGCTTGTCGGAAATAGTGGCAACGATTTTGGTCTGTTTCAGTAACATATAAGAATCTTTCTTTCCCCAGCTTCCTCGTAGGGGAAAGAAGCAACCGGGGAAACGTTTAAGTTATCCTATCGTGTTATTTATACCCCTACATTTTAATCGGTTTAATAATTGAGTTTCTTGCCAGCTTACGAATCTTCATGCTTGCGGAAGCAGCTGACCGGGCAGAAGGCTTTCCAATGCCAGCCTGTACGAATCCAGCCCAAAGCCGCATATCACCCCTTTGCATGCGCAGGCAATCATAGAAACGTGACGGAATGCTTCCCGCTTATGCACATTGGATATGTGCACCTCCACCACCGGTGCCGGCACGGCGCGTATCGCATCCTGTAATGCTATGGACGTGTGCGTATATGCTCCGGCATTCAGGATGATGCCGTCATATCCGAAACCTGTAAGATGTATCTTGTCAATCAGTTCACCTTCGATGTTCGATTGGAAGTAGTCTATCTGCACGTCCTGGTAGGCGGCACGCAATGCAACGAGGAAATCTTCGAATGATGTGGCACCGTAAACACCCGGCTCACGACAGCCAAGCAGGTTGAGATTGGGGCCATTGATTATCTGTATCTTCTTCATATTACCCTGTTTTTCCCTATCTTTGCCGTGCAAAGATATGAAAAAGAAATGGAAACGGAACAAAAAACCGGGAATAAGCCCGGACAATCCACAGTAGTAAGCGAATATTGCCGCTTCCTGAGGTTGGAGAAATCCCTCTCACCCAATACGGTTGCCGCCTATATGGATGATTTGTCAAAACTGCTTGCATTCATAAAGGCCGACGGCATAGAAGCCCGCAATGTAAAGCTGGACGACCTGCACCGTTTTCTGGCTGGCTTGCACGATATCGGCATCCACCCTCGTTCACAGGCACGCATACTGTCGGGCATACGTTCTTTTTACCGTTTTCTTCTTATGGAAGGTTATGTAGATAGTGACCCGTGCGAATTGCTGGAAGGCCCTAAGACAGGCAAGCACTTGCCTGAGGTGCTCAGCGTGGAAGAGATAGACGATATCATTGCCGCAGTGGATATGGAGAAACAGGAAGGGCAGCGGAACCGTGCCATACTCGAAACCTTGTACAGCTGCGGATTGCGTGTCAGCGAATTGTGCAACCTCAAACTCTCCGCCATGTATCTCGACGAAGAATTCATACGCGTAGAAGGCAAGGGCAGCAAGCAGCGCCTCGTGCCCATATCAGGCAGGGCTATCGGCGAGATACGCAACTGGCTGCAAGAGCGTGCCCATTGGCCTATGAAGCCCGGCTTCGAAGATTATGTATTCCTCGCACGACGGGGCAACCGCTTGTCACGCATCATGATATTCCATATTGTAAAGGAATTGGCAGAACGTGCGGGCATAAGGAAAGTCATCAGTCCGCATACCTTCCGGCACTCTTTTGCCACCCACCTGCTGGAGGGCGGCGCAAACCTTCGGGCCATACAGGCCATGCTTGGGCACGAGTCTATCGCCACGACTGAAATTTACACCCACATAGACCGGCACCGCCTGCGCGAAGAAATTATAGAGCACCATCCCCGCAACATAAAGTACCGAAGAGAAAAAGGAATTTATTAAATTATAATAAAAACGCACCTCTATTTATTTGAATGTAACAGAAATCAATATATTTGCAACAAAATATGTGCACAGGTACATGCAGAAAGTCTGTAAACAATGAATTCCTATTACAAACATTAACTAAACATCTAAAGAAATGAAAAAGTTTTATCTGCCTTTAGTGGCATTGTTCGTGGTGCTCTTTGCATCATGCAGCAAGAAAATGGGTGAATTGTCGTCTGACTACTTCACCGTTACACCTCAAGTACTTGAAGCCGTAGGAGGAAAGGTGCCTGCCACGATAAACGGCAAGTTCCCGGAGAAGTATTTCAACAAGAAAGCAGTTGTGGAAGTTACTCCTGTACTGAAGTGGGACGGCGGTGAAGCACGTGGTGAATCGGCCACATTCCAAGGAGAAAAGGTGGAAGGCAACGACCAGACTATCTCTTATAAATTAGGTGGAAGTTACACGATGAAGACTTCCTTCGACTATGTACCTGAAATGGCCAAGTCTGAACTATACCTTGAGTTCTCGGCAAAAATCGGCGGGAAAACCGTTGAGATTCCTTCTGTGAAGATTGCCGACGGTGTAATTTCAACATCAGAACTGATAGGAGAAACACTGGGCAGCGCAACCCCGGCTACGGGCGAAGATGCATTCCAACGCATTATCAAGGACAAGTACGATGCACAGATAATGTTCCTTATACAGCAGGCCAACATCCGCTCCAGCGAGTTGAATACCGCCAAGACCTTTGGAGAGGAAGCCAAAAACGTGAATGAAGCCGCTAACAAGAAAATCACAGACGTGGAAATTTCCGCTTATGCTTCGCCGGACGGCAGCCTGGAACTGAATACAAACCTGGCAGAGAAACGTCAGGACAACACAGCCAAGGCCATCAACAAGGAACTGAAGAAGGGCAAGGTCGACGCAAGCGTGATCACAAAGTACACGGCCGAAGACTGGGACGGCTTCCAGGAACTCGTTTCAGCATCGAACATACAGGACAAGGAGCTTATCCTCCGCGTACTCTCCATGTATTCCGACCCCGAACAACGTGAGCAGGAAATCAAGAATATCTCAAGCGTTTACAAAACGCTGGCTGATGATATTCTGCCTCAGCTGCGCCGTTCGCGCCTGACACTGAACTACGAAATCATAGGCAAGTCTGATGAAGAAATCAGCGAACTGGCCGCCACTGATGCCAGCCAGTTGGATTTGGAGGAACTGCTGTATGCCGCAACACTGACCGACGACCCGGCCATGCAGGAGGCCATCTACAAGGTGGCTGTAAAGAACTACCCCAATGACTACCGTGCTTACAACAACCTGGGCAAGTTGGCTTATCAGGCCGGCAACATAGATGAGGCCGAGAGCTGGCTGAACAAGGCTGCCGCCATCGAATCCACTCCGGAAGTCAACATGAACCTCGGCCTGGTAGCCCTCTGCAAGGGTGACGTTGCTGCCGCCGAAACATATCTGGGCAAAGCAGCCGGTGCCAAGGGGCTGAACGAGGCATTGGGCAACCTCTATGTGGCACAGGGCAAGTATGCCGAAGCCGTGAGCGCCTTTGGCGACACCAAGAGCAACAGCGCCGCATTGGCACAAATCCTGGCCAAGGACTACAACAAGGCTCGCAACACACTTGACAACATCAAAACTCCGGATGCTTACACAAGCTACCTGAAGGCTGTGCTTGGCGCACGCACCAACAATCCTTCGATGGTGACTTCAAACCTGAAGGATGCCGTGGCGAAAGATGCAACGCTGGCCAAGAGAGCAGCTTCCGACCTGGAATTCTCCAAGTATTTCACGGATGCAGACTTTATTGCCATAGTTCAATAAGCACCCGCCTGGATAACAACCAATTATCAAGATATCGGGCTTGACGACGAAGCCCGGACGCTACACAGACCCGCCCTCATGAGGGCGGGTCTGTCTTTTATTGCCGGCCTGCTTCATACATGTTGCGCTACCGCCT
>CAZYVE010000032.1:16946-23260 GCA_964651035.1 uncultured Bacteroides sp. | reverse complement strand
GAAAAGAAGGGATAGGGACTGTTCATCGTTTTTTTTCTTCAAAGATAGTGAACTTAAGCTTTTACGAAAAATTAGATGCGTTTGCCCTGTGGGTCACCCTCATTTTTTTGCTTGGAATAGCCAGAGCCTAAGCAAACATCAAACATCAGTCGGCCGACGGATATCGCAAATGACAAGGAAGGAGCTGTAGGCTATGTATCTAACAGGTATTACACAGAAACCAACAGTCATCTGCAAAGCAGGCAGTAAGCCCAAATACACACTGTCGCCGGAATGAACATGCTGTTCTCGGAAGCCGATGGCGTGAAGATCTTTACCAGCTGTTGAAGCAGATAATTATTTACAAACAACGTGTCAACCCTATACAGCTCGGACTTGAGGCTATCTAAGCTCTGACCTTTTATGGTCTAACATCCGACTTTGGCTATCTCAAGTCCGACCTTTGGTTGGCTCTATTACATGGCGTTTATTATCAATGCGTTAGGAGATGTAGCCTTTATAGTAATATTTGTTTAATGAAGATCCTTTATGAATCTACCGGTTCGGAAGAGGGTCATTGTGGGAGGCCGGGTTTTGACGTCAGAGTCCTGCCCGTATCAAGTAACAGGTTCTTTGCCCAACGGATGATGACCAGGGAGCAGACGAGCGCGACAAGCGTGTCAATCCAGATGATGTCCCAAATCATGGCGCATACCAAGCCGAATATGGCGCCGAGGCTTGTCAGTGCGTCGGCCAGAACATGCAGGTAAGCCGAATGCCTGTTATAGTCTTCGTGCCCGTGGCTGTCGTGTAGGACAATGGCACAAATGATGTTGACCACCATGCCCACCAAAGCCACCACCATCGCCTCTGCGTAGCGGATTTCCACGACTGGGGTGAAAAACCGTTCCACAGCTTCGACGATGATGAACAGAGCGAAAATCAACAGCAGCACTCCGCTCGTGTATGCCGACAGTGAAAGTACTTTGCCCTTGTCTACGTCCTTGGCCTGCCTCCTTTCGAGACGGCGCACCAGTACGTATGCCCCCCAGCTCAGGCCGATTGCCAGCACGTGCGAACCCATGTGGATGCCGTCGGCAAGCAGTGCCATCGACTTGGAGAACAGGCCGAAGGCTATTTCCAATACCATCGTCATGGCCGAGAAAAGAACTACAAACGCCGTCTTCTTCTCACTCCGGGATTTGTCTGTGCCGGCAGTTGCATGCTTGTGTACCATATCTTTCTTCCGTTTAATGTGGTGGCAAAGTTACGGGAGTGCGGGGCTTAGACCGTTATACAAAACATCTCATCTTTGGTACATTTTATTCATCGATGCCCTGAAGGCGAGCGGGGTCATGCCTGTGTTCCGTCTGAAGAAACGGGAGAAGTACGACAGCTCATTGAACCCCAACTTGTAGGCTATCTCGGAGATGCCGTACTCTGTCCGTATCAACATCCGCTTCACTTCAAGGATGACCCTCTCGTTTATCATCCCCAGGGCCGACTTCCCCAGATGTTTCCTGGCAAGCACATTCAGGTAATTGGGGCTTATGCCGAGTTGCTCGGCGTATCGATTCACTTGTCGTTCATTGATGAATTTCTTGTCAATCAGCTCCTTGTATCTGCGGAGTATGTCCGGCATGGCGGAAGTATCGGGCGCGGTAAGGCTTATACGTTCCAGCTCAAGCAACAAGGTGTTTATTTCCGACCGGACGATGCTGTTGGAGTTTGGCAGGTTGCCGGCCGACTCCTTCTGCATCTGTCCGAACAACACCCCAATCCGTTCGGCCTCAGCCCGGCTCAGGTCCTTGTAGACAGCTATGTTCTGTTGACGTCCGGAAAGGAATGGCATCATGAAGTCTTCGGTAAATTGCAGTGTCGAATACCTCATGTGCGCCCCTCCATGCAGGAAGTGTACCTGTTCGGGCTTGATGAAGAAAACCCTGCCGGGCTTTATCTCATATTCTTCGAAGTCGACGATGTGCGTCCCGCATCCTTCGTGCATCCAATAAACGGCGTAGAAGAAATGCCGGTGCGAGAATGGCACTTCCACCTTCCTGTCGTTCTCAACCCCGCATTCTATCTTGAAGTCTTCGGTTTTGGCTATGGAATGTCCAATCTGCAGTCCTTCCAGTTTGCTCATGGGATGGTTTTTTATGCAAAGTTATATTGATATTGTGTACGGGAAAGCTTTTTATTTAATTTTAAACTTTTACACTTGTACCTTGAACAGAACCGAATTTAGCCCGAACTCACATATTGATAAAATACACATAAAGTCTTATCTTTGTACAGTAGCTTGACTTCATAAATAATCAGAGGTTCGAGTAGAGTGAAATATCTCTTCTTTAGAAAATATTTGTAGACATCGTATTACTGACTGATAAATAAGAGCAAAGTTATTATGGAACAATATTTTTGTCAGAGTTGCGGAATACCTTTGACCGATGCTGTCAAGGGAACAAATGCCGATGGTAGTAACAACAGTGACTATTGTGTCTATTGCTACAAGGGCGGAAGGTTTACCCAAGATTTTACCATGCGCCAGATGATAGAGTTCTGTCTTCAGTACCTCGACCAAATGAATGCCCAAACGGGTAGGGCTTTGACGCCGATACAGGCTAAAGAGTATATGCTCCGTTACTTTCCGCAACTGAAACGATGGAGACAACCGGATGGACGTACGCTTGTCGAGAAAGCCGTCAGATTGCTTTCCCAATGTGAGAATGTAGTATTATCTTCTGTGGATATCAATGGTTTTCCACGTCCTGTACCCATGTCCAAAATTCAAGCCAGGAGCTTCAATGAGGTATGGATGACTACATCTGCAAGTTCGATGAAAGTTGCCGATTTCCGGCTGAATCCCAAAGCTGGGATTTGTTACGAGCACTATGGAGACTCTGTAGCCCTACGCGGCACGGTAGAGATTATAACCGACGATGCTATTCGCAAGGAAATGTGGCAAGATTGGTTTACTCATTATTTCCCTGATGGCCTGAATGATCCGAATTATGTGCTTCTTCACTTCATAGGTACAGATGCCACTTTCTGGATTAACGGAGAATTTTCTCATTCCAACATTCAGATTGTATAACACAACCGATAATCTTCAATACTTCACAGGCCTTCGCCTTATTTTCCGTAGCGGTCTCTTTGCCGAGGCGGAAGATAAGGCGTTGGCATCCGCTGTGTCATGGCTGCCGTGTGTCAGCACTTTGCCTGGTGCACTGTCAGTTGCGGGAATGGGAAGCCTATACCAGCCTTGTTGAACCCTTCGTATATTTCCTTGTTCATATCGAAGTAAACACCCCAGTAATCATCTTTCTTGACCCATGCGCGTATGGTGACGTTCACGCTGCTTGCATCCAGGGCGTGCAAGGCAATGAAAGGAGCCGGTGTGGAGAGTATGCGTTTGTCTTTCAATAATATGTCCCGCACGGTGCTTTCCACATGGTTGTAATTCACTCCGTACTCCACACCGATGACCCACTCTACCCGGCGTGTGTTTTCGCGGCTGTAGTTTACAATGGTACCCCCGCTCAAAGGCCCGTTTGGTACGTACACCACTTTGTTATCTCCCGTGACAAGAATTGTGTGGAATATCTGTATTTCCCGCACGGTACCTGCCTCTCCTTGGCATTCGATCCAGTCTCCTACCTTGTATGGTCGGAACAGCAGCACTATCAGTCCGCCGGCAAAATTCTGCAAGTTGCCCGACAGTGCCACGCCTACTGCTACGCCGGCTGATGCCAGCAGTGCAGCAAAAGATGTGGTCTCTATTCCCAGTTCGCCTATGATGGCTATTACAAGCAGTATCGTCAGCAAGATATTTACCAGGCTTTTGGTAAAGCTCTGTATGCCGGCATCCACTCGTCTGCGCTCCAGAATGCGTGCTACCATCTTATTCAGGAAGGATATGACTATCTTACCGACAATGAGAATCAATAAGGCTACAAGAATACGTTCACCGAGACTTACGCCTATGGTTAACAATTGGCGGGAGATTTCAGAAAGCTGTCCGCCTATGTCAGATACTAACATGATAGATGAAATGAACATAACTGTAGTATTTTAAAGTGATAATAAATAGTCCTTGAGAGCAGGGAAGTTATTAGGCAGGGGTACACTCTGTTTTTTCCCTTCCATGAAGGTTTGCAATTTGTCCGGTACTTCCACCGGTTCCCCAATGATATGCTCCACTGTATTCTTGAATTTTGCCGGATGGGCAGTCTCAAGGAATATGCCTGTTTCGCCGGGTTGTATCCCTTCCGCCAAAGCACGGTAGCCGCAAGCCCCGTGTGGATCTGGCAGGTAGCGGTGTTCCTTCCAAACATGTTTGATGGTTTCAGCTATTTGTTCGTCGGTATATGCCGCCCCGTTGATGTCCCTGCAGATAGCCTCATGGCTTTCTTCATAAAGCTCGAGTATACGGGCAAAGTTGCTTGGCGCTCCCACATCCATTGCGTTGGCTATTGTCGCGACGCTTGGTTGCGGGGTGTATATGGCAGTTTGCAGGTATTGGCAGAATACGTCGTTGCGGTTGTTTGCTGCAATAAAGCGTGATACCGGCAGCCCCATTCGTTTGCCAAACAAACCGGCAGTAATGTTGCCAAAGTTGCCGGAGGGTACGCTCATCACAAGGGACGTGCCTTTACATTCCGGTATGTTCCGCCATTGTGCATATGCATAAAAGTAGTAGAAACTTTGGGGCAGGAAGCGTGCCACATTAATGGAGTTGGCGCTTGTCAGGCATTTGCCGGCGTTAAGCTCCTTGTCCATAAAAGCTTCCTTCACCAATGTCTGGCAATTATCAAAACTCCCGTCCACTTCTATGGCAGTGATGTTCTGTCCCAAGGTCGTGAATTGTTTTTCTTGTATCTCACTCACTTTTCCTTTCGGATAAAGCACATGTACGTTTATGCCCTTAACCCCGAGAAATCCGTTTGCCACTGCACTTCCTGTATCACCGGAGGTAGCTACCAGCACATTGACTTCCCGTTTGCCTTCCCTTTGGATAAAATAGCCTAACAGCCGTGCCATAAAACGGGCACCGATATCCTTGAAAGCCAGAGTCGGCCCATGGAACAACTCGAGTGAATATATACGGTCGGTGACACGTACCAATGGAATATCGAAATTGAGAGTATCATACACTATCTGTCTCAACACATCGGCAGGTACATCTTCTCCGAAGAAAGCATCCGCTACGCGGTAGGACATTTCCTGAAAGCTGAGTGTGGCAATGCCGTCAAAAAAATCATGTGGCATAGGCTTGATACATTGCGGCATGTAAAGCCCTTTGTCCGGAGCCAGTCCCCGTATCACAGCTTCTTCCAATGTGGCTTCGGGCGAATGATGATTAGTACTGTAATATTTCATATAGTTATTGTATTTTTCATAAATTCATTGATAAATCCGTCTCTTTCCAGCAAGCCGTAGGAACCGTCGTATGCGGCCACTTCATCGTATGTCTGCACTTCATCCTTCGTTATTCCCGGATACCATATCAGAAAAGGCACCGGTTCTGCGGTGTGGGTGCGCAGTTTGCACGGTGTGGGATGGTCGGGCAATACGGCAATACTCACAGGTTCCTTCCATGTTTTCACTTCTTCATAGACCGGCCCCACCACACGGCTGTCCAGATTTTCAATTGTGCGTATTTTCAAGGCGACGTCTCCTTCATGCCCTGCTTCGTCACTTGCCTCTATATGCAGATAGACGAAATCATCGGTATGCAATGCGGTCAGGGCTGCAGCAACCTTGTTTTCGTAGTTGGTATCGTAAAGCCCGGTAGCACCTTCCACAAATATGCGGCGCAGTCCCGCATAATACCCGATGCCGTTAATGAGGTCAACGGCCGAAATGACCGCTCCGTGCCTTACCTGTGGAAAGCGTACACTGAAATGTTCCATCTGCGGACGGTAGCCCGGACTCCAGGGCCAGATACTGTTTGCCGGGTCTTTGCCTTCGGCTATACGGCGCAAGTTTACCGGATGGTCATGCAACAGTTCCTGCGAGTGCAGGATAAGGCTGTTCAGCAGATCGGCTGTCTCATTTGCCGCTTCCGTCTGTGCTTTTACCATCAATGGGCGGAAAGGCTTCAGCGGTACGTCGTGTGGTGGCGTGCAATCTATACGTTTGTCTCCACCCTTCACGACCAGCAGATGCCGGTATTGTACACCAGTGTACAAATGTACATGTTCGTTGCCTATATGCTCTTGCAGGTAGTCTATCAGTATACCGGCCTCTTCCGTTGTGATGTGTCCGGCAGAATGGTTCTTTAGCAGTTCTCCGTCCATACACACCAAGTTGCAGCGCATAGCCATATCACCCGG
>CAZYVE010000032.1:0-16846 GCA_964651035.1 uncultured Bacteroides sp. | reverse complement strand
TTAGCAGTTCTCCGTCCATACACACCAAGTTGCAGCGCATAGCCATATCACCCGGCTGCAGGTCAACTCCTATGCTGGCAGCTTCCAAAGAACCGCGCCCCTCGTATGCCTTGCCCAGGTCATAGCCGAGCACAGACATGTTGGCTACTTCGCTGCCGGGGTGAAAACCGGGTGGTACAGTCTGCAGACGTCCGACGCGCCCTTCACGTGCCAAAAGATTCATATAAGGCGTGCGGGCTGCCTGCAAAAGCGTCTTGCCGCCCAACGACTCTACGGGCCAGTCGGCCATACCGTCTCCCAATATTATAATATGCTTCATTATTTCTTTGTTTTATGTAAATCAATGGCCTGTTTCCATCCATTTACCGCAATATGTATTACACCTGCGGGGAATATATGCCCGGCAGATGCGGAACATGTATGGCACAAGTGTAGTATTTGTTGTACTGCATTCATGTTGTCGCTCCGATGGTTTGCCGAGCTTTTGCAATTCTGTTTATACATTGGCGATACGCATGATGTCTGCAAATACGCCTGCTGCCGTAACTCCCGCGCCGGCTCCATAGCCTTGTATCATCATAGGGTACTCACGGTATCGTTCTGTTGTCAGCAGGATGATGTTGTTACTTCCTTCCAGCCCATAGAATGGATGCCGTTCATCAACCTCTTCCAGTCCGACAGAGGCCTTGCCATCATCGAGGCGTGCTACAAAACGCAGGTGCTTATGTTCAGCCTCAAGCATCTTTCGGCGTTCTTCAAATGGAGCATCCAGGGAAGGTACATTTTGCCAGAAATCCTCCAGCGAGCCTTCAAAAAACTCGTCCGGTATGAACAGGTGTTTCTCCACGTCGCTCTGTTCTATGCTGTATCCTGCCTCGCGCGCCAATATCACCAGTTTGCGTATTACGTCTTTGCCGCTGAGGTCTATGCGTGGGTCCGGTTCGGAATAACGTTCTTCCTGCGCCATGTGTATAGCCCGGCTGAACGGTACGTCGGCACTCAGTTTATTGAAAATGTAATTTAGAGTGCCGCTCAGCACAGCCTCTATCTTCAGAATCTTGTCACCACTGTGTATCAGGTCATTTATGGTATTGATTATGGGCAGCCCCGCACCAACGTTTGTTTCAAACAGATATTTCACTCCACGTTGGCGGGCAATCTGCTTCAGTTGACGGTAATTCTCGTATCCTGAGGAAGCTGCAATCTTGTTGGCTGCCACCACAGAGACATTGTGCTTCAGCAAATCTTTATATATGGAAGCCACTTCAGGGCTGGCTGTACAGTCCACAAATACAGAATTGAAAATATTCATGCCGATAATTTCGTTGAGCAGCGTATCTTTGGAGTTAGGCATGCCTTTTGCACACAATTCTTCCCGGTAATTCCCCAAATCGAAGCCCTGTCTGCAAAACATTGCGCGCGAAGCGTCGGCAATACCCACTACATTCAGCTGCAACCCGTTCTCCTGCATCAGTTTCTGGCGTTGACTGTGGATTTGTTCTATCAGGCTGCCTCCCACGGTGCCGATGCCGCAGATGAAAAGGTTAAGTACCTGGTACTCGGACAGGAAAAAAGAGTCATGGATGACATTCAGAGACTTGCGCAAGTACTTGCTGTCAACCACGAATGATATGTTCGTTTCTGAAGCTCCTTGTGCGCAGGCTATTACATTGATGCCGCTTCTGCCCAGCGTACCGAACAGCTTTCCGGCTATGCCCGGCGTATGCTTCATGTTCTCTCCCACTATGGCTACGGTAGCAAGTTTTTTTTCAGCCTGTATGGGCGAAATTTCACCCATTTCAATTTCCTTTGAAAACTCTTCGGTCAGAACCTCACAGGCCAGGTCGGCATCTGAATTCCGTACGCCGATGGAAGTGGAGTTTTCGGATGACGCCTGCGATACAAGGAACACGCTGATTCCATTTTTTGCCAGGGCTTTGAATATGCGGTAATTAACACCTATGACTCCCACCATGCCAAGGCCTTGTACCGTGATGAGGCTTGTGTCGTCTATGGATGATATTCCTTTAATTGCTTTGCACTGCGGGTCACTGACTTCTTGTTTGATGATTGTGCCCGCCCCTTCCGGGTTGAAAGTGTTTTTGATAAGTATTGGTATGTTTTTATGGCAAACAGGATATATGGTAGGCGGATAGACTACTTTGGCACCGAAGTTGCAAAGCTCGGTAGCTTCCACATAACTCAGTTCGTTTATTGTATATGCGGTGGATATGACACGCGGGTCGGCTGTCATGAATCCGTCTACGTCAGTCCATATTTCCAGACTGTCGGCATCCAGTGCGGCGGCAATGATAGCAGCCGTATAGTCAGACCCTCCACGTCCCAGGTTGGTTACATCGCCTGTGACCTTGTCTGTAGCAATGAAGCCCGGTACCAGCGAGCGTTGTGGCATCTCGCGGAAAGTCTCGCGTATCAGGCGGTTTGTCAATTCTGTATCTAAGATGTGTTTGGAGAGTTTTTTCTCGGTCTTTATGAACTTGCGTGAGTCGAACCATACAGCTCCTGTCAGTTTCGCAGCAATGATGGAGGAAAGTCGTTCACCATAGCTGACTATGGTATCGGATGTTTTCTGCGACAGGTCTTTTATCAGATATATGCCTTGGAAGATATCTTTCAGTTCATTCAACAGCTCTCCAACCCTATGTTGCATTGCTATCTGGGCATCACCTGGCGGAATCACTCTTTTGACCATCTCGACATGACGGTTTACAATTTCGCGGAACTCCTGCTCGTATGAGGCGTCGCCCGATGCAGCCATGCGTGATGCATTTATCAGTTTGTCTGTTATACTCCCCAAAGCTGATACGACCACTATTACCGGCTCATCTGCAGATTCTATAATACGTTTAACGTTCAAAATGCTATCCACGGAACCTACTGACGTTCCGCCGAACTTCATAACTTTCATATTAAGTTGTTTTTTGATTGGTGAATAAGGTGTGCCATGCTGCTGCCGTATTTGCATACTTCATGGCTCCTGAGCTTAAAGAAATAATAGATTGCTGAAAAAGTGTGTAACACGTAGAAACACGAAATACCATCCCTAACCCCGAAGGGTCATAGTCCACATTAATGTGACTGTATGCTGACAGTAATCGTTCATAAGCTTCTTTATTCGTTTATATAAGAATGGTGTTGCAAAAATAAGAATAATATTATTCAATATATCACTTTCAGCTACTTTTTTGTGATAAAAAAGTGTAGAGATATGTATTTTATGAGAATTCTGTAAAGTCTGCCGTGTATTGTAAAGTCTGGTGTTACAAACTCTTTTGTAGCATTTTGTCATCATATATAATATATATTATTATCTTTGCAGGCAGAAAAATGTATTATAAGGCCAATGACCCCATACAATGCTTCCGTTTTGATAATATATACCGGAGGAACTATCGGGATGATTGAAAATGCGGAGACCGGTGCTTTGGAAAATTTCAACTTTGAGCAATTGCAGAAACATGTCCCAGAGCTTGCCAACTTTGATTTCCACATAGACGCATGTCAGTTTGACCCTCCGATAGATTCTTCCGACATGGCTCCGGATGCTTGGAGAAAGATGGTGCGCATAATAAGCGACAACTATGAGCGGTATACAGGTTTTGTCATTTTGCATGGTACGGATACAATGGCTTTCACAGCATCAGCCCTCAGCTTTATGTTGGAGGGGTTGCGGAAGCCGGTGATACTCACCGGCTCACAATTGCCGATAGGAGTGTTGCGCACCGACGGCAAAGAAAACCTGCTGACAAGCGTGGAAATAGCTGCAAGCAGACATGCTAATGGCAACCCTATAGTTCCTGAAGTATGTATATACTTTGAAAATCACCTTATGAGGGGAAACCGTACGACCAAGATTAATGCAGAAAATTTTAATGCTTTCCGTTCTTTCAATTGTCCTGTACTTGCTTCTGTAGGAATACATATTAAATATAATAATGTACAGATTGTATCAAACGATGGCGACGGTCAGCTGAAGTCGCACTATCTGCTGGATACCAATATTGCCATACTGAAACTGTTTCCCGGTATAAGTGAAAGAGTGGTGGATGCCGTGCTATCCATTCCTGAGTTAAGAGCTGTGGTGCTGGAGACATATGGCTCGGGCAATGCGCCGCGCAATGACTGGTTCCTGGACAGGCTGGGCGAGGCCTGCCGTAAAGGTATAGTAATAGTCAACGTTACCCAATGCAACTCCGGTACGGTGGAGATGGAACTTTACGAAACCGGTTACAGGTTGATGCAGGCCGGAGTGGTAGGCGGTTATGATATAACCACTGAATCGGCTGTCACCAAACTGATGTTTTTGTTGGGACATGGTTATAGTCCCGACGAGGTGCGTCGCCGTATGCCTGTTCCTCTGGCGGGAGAAATAACTGTATGACTTGGTAGGCAGACAGGAACATTCTCTGTTGTATTGATTCTGAATGATACAGATGCGGGATTAAGGTGGCGATGTACAACCGTGGATTCCGTATGCCCTGTTTTTCTATATGTCCATGGGTAAACAGGTAAGGATATGTTTTTAAATTATAGCTAATTTATGGCGGATGTATATACAGGCTATCGAACAAAATTTATAACTTTGCAGAGTTATTGTCAAATACATGTATATTAACTAAGATAAAGACCATGTCCGATACAAAACGAATCAAAACAGCGTTGGTATCCGTTTACCACAAAGAAGGGCTTAATGAAATTATCACGAAGTTGCATGAAGAAGGTGTGCAATTCCTCTCTACTGGCGGTACGCGCCAATTTATCGAATCGTTGGGTTATCCTTGCTTGGCGGTAGAAGAACTGACAACATATCCGTCCATATTGGGCGGACGGGTCAAGACTTTGCATCCCAAGATATTTGGAGGTATCTTGTGCCGTCGTGAGCAGGAACAAGACTGCCAGCAGATTAAAAAGTATGAAATACCGGAAATAGATCTCGTAATAGTCGACTTGTATCCTTTCGAAGCTACCGTGATGAGCGATGCTTCCGAAGCGGATATTATAGAAAAAATAGATATTGGTGGCATATCTCTGATACGTGCAGCCGCAAAAAACTACAATGATGTGGTGATAATAGCTTCACAGGCACAATACCAACCATTGTATAACATTTTGATGGAGCGCGGTGCTATAACTTCTCTCGAAGAACGCCGCTGGTTTGCAAAAGAGGCATTTGCCGTATCTTCTCATTATGACACGGCCATCTTCAAGTATTTTGATGGTGACGAAGGTTCGGCGTTCCGCTATTCGGCCAATGACCAGAAGGCTTTACGTTATGGAGAGAACCCACACCAGAAGGGCTATTTCTACGGGTGTCTGGAAGAAAACTTCGACCAAATACACGGAAAGGAAATATCTTATAATAATCTGCTTGATATCAATGCCGCTGTTGAACTGATCAACGACTTTGGCAACGAGACGACTTTCGCTATTCTAAAACATAATAATGCTTGTGGGTTGGCTACACGTCCTACCGTTCTCGAAGCATGGAAAGACGCTCTCGCTGGAGATCCCGTTTCAGCTTTCGGTGGAGTGCTCGTAACTAATGCCGTAATAGATAAGGAAACGGCAGAAGAAATAAACAAGATCTTTTTTGAAGTCATAATCGCTCCGGATTATGATGTTGATGCACTCGAGATACTTGGACAAAAAAAGAATCGTATTATATTGGTACGTAAGCCGGTAACACTACCTAAACGTCAGTTCCGTTCATTGTTGAATGGTGTGTTGGTGCAAGAGCGTGACTTGAAAATAGAGGTGCCGGAAGACTTGAAATGTGTAACGAAAAAGGCACCTTCTTCCGAAGAGGTGGAGGATATGCTTTTTGCCAACAAGGTCGTGAAAAACTCAAAATCCAATTCGATTGTATTGGCCAAAGGCAAACAGTTGTTGGCAAGCGGTATAGGGCAGACAAGCCGGGTTGATGCCTTGAAGCAGGCTATTGAAAAAGCCAAAAGTTTTGGTTTCGACCTGCATGGAGCTGTCATGGCCAGCGATGCATACTTCCCGTTCCCCGACTGTGTGGAAATAGCCGGCAACGAAGGTATCACCGCTGTAATACAGCCAGGTGGCAGTATAAGGGATCAGTTGTCATTCGACTATTGTGATGAGCACGGCATAGCAATGGTCACGACAGGTTTCCGTCATTTCAAGCATTGAATTAATGAATTGAAAAGGATGAAAAAGATTTTCATTCTTTGTCTTTGATTCTTATATTTTCCGGATTATTTAATTTTTTATTTAAATGGGCTTGTTTTCTTTTACACAAGAAATAGCGATGGATCTCGGAACTGCCAATACCATCATTACCACTAACGGCAAAATAGTGGTGGATGAGCCATCGGTAGTAGCCTTGGATCGTCGTACCGATAAGATGATAGCCGTGGGCGAGCAGGCAAAGATGATGCATGAAAAAACCCACGAGAACATACGCACCATTCGTCCACTGCGCAACGGCGTGATTGCCGACTTTTATGCTTGCGAACAAATGATACGCGGACTGGTCAAAATGGTTAATAACCGTCATCGTATTTTCTCGCCGTCATTGCGCATGGTTATAGGAGTTCCATCAGGCAGTACTGAGGTCGAACTGCGGGCTGTGCGCGACTCTGCCGAGCATGCAGGAGGCCGTGACGTCTATCTTATATTTGAACCGATGGCAGCTGCAATAGGTATAGGTGTCGACGTGGAGGCTCCAGAGGGTAATATGATAGTGGATATAGGCGGCGGCTCTACCGAAATTGCCGTGATTTCATTGGGAGGAATAGTAAGTAACAATTCCATCCGCATAGCAGGGGATGATTTTACGGCAGACATACAGGAATACATGAACCGCCAACATAATGTAAAGGTGAGTGAACGTATGGCCGAACGTATTAAAATAAACGTGGGGGCTGCTCTTACAGAACTTGGCGAAGATGCTCCTGAAGACTATATAGTGCATGGCCCTAATAAGATAACGGCTCTTCCTATGGAGGTGCCCGTATGCTATCAAGAGGTGGCTCATTGTTTGGAGAAGTCCATATCGAAGATAGAAACGGCTATACTTACGGCTCTGGAAAATACGCCTCCCGAACTATATGCCGACATAGTACATAACGGAATCTATCTGGCGGGAGGCGGAGCTTTGTTACGCGGACTTGACAAACGTCTGACAGACAAAATCAATATTCCTTTCCACATAGCGGAAGATCCATTGCATGCCGTGGCCAAGGGTACCGGTATAGCCTTGAAGAATGTTGACCGGTTCTCATTCTTGATGCGGTAAAGTTATGTGGGGACGGGCATATGCGGAATCTGTTAAACTTTTTGCTTAAATACAATTACTGGTTACTCTTCATATTGTTGGAGGTTGCCAGTTTTGTTTTATTATTCCGCTTCAATAATTACCAGCACAGCGTGTTTTTTACTTCTGCCAATGCAGTGGCAGGCAAAATATATGAAATTTCCGGCGGCATAGCATCGTATTTTCATCTGAAAACCATCAATAGCGATCTGCTTGCCCGGAATATAATGCTTGAACAACGTGTAGCTGTTCTGGAAAAGACTCTCGCCCAGATAAAAGATGGCACTGCTGTCTATCATAGCTTGGACAGTATATCTACAGAAAATTATTGTTTGTTCAAAGCCAGTGTCATAAAGAACAGTCTTAACCGAACAGACAATTATATAACTCTCGACCGTGGCGAGTCAGACGGCATACGCCCTGAAATGGGAGTGGTGGATGCCAACGGTGTGATAGGTATTGTTTACAAGACTTCGGATAATTATTCTTTGGTATTGTCGTTGCTCAACAGCAAATCAAGCATTAGTTGTAAGATACAGGGGAGCGACTACTTCGGATACCTGAAATGGGAAGGCGGAGACATTCAGCATGCCTATTTGCGCGACCTGCCCAGGCATGCCGAATTCAATATGGGTGATACGGTGTTGACAAGCGGATATTCGGCTGTGTTTCCTGCCGGAATAATGGTAGGCACAATAGACGAAATAAAAGACTCACACGATGGATTGTCATACTTGTTGCGGATAAAGCTGGCTACCGATTTCGGAAGGGTGGGTGAGGTGCGGGTCATCTCACGTAATGACAAGGAGGAGACGGAAGCTCTGGAAGAGGGGTTGAAATAAAGATTGGTCTTTTTACCTACTAAAAGCGTAAAGTAAATTGGTTCTCGATTATTTGCATAAGGCAGGATGGTTTCTCGGGTTGATACTGTTGCAGGTATTGATTCTCAACAATGTGCATGTGGCTGGCTATGCCACTCCGTTTTTGTATATATATGTTGTGCTGAGGTTCAGGTCAGATATATCGCACAATACTTCCATGTTGTTGGCTTTCATTTTGGGGCTTGCGGTAGATGTGTTTTCTGACACTCCGGGTATGAACGCTGCTGCCACGGTATTGCTTGCTTTTGTAAGACCATTCTTCTTGCGTCTGTTCGTTTCGCGTGAGTCGACCGGGAGTTTTGTTCCCTCTGTCCATACAATGGGTTTTACATCTTTCCTTAAGTATGTTGTAGCGTGCGTATTGTTACATCATACAATGTTAATCGGCATTGCTTTTTTATCGGTTGCCCATATCGGAATCATGCTGTTGAGCATAGTATGTAGTACTGTACTCACCACTGCCTGTGTCATGGCGCTGTATGGCATTAGCAGAAATGATAAAGCGTAATCATCTTTAACTTGGAGCGGCATGGCAAAAGACTATCAGTTGGAGAGAAGGAAATATGTGATAGGTGGTATTGCGGTTTTCATTGTCCTGATATACATCATACGGTTGTTCGGTCTGCAGCTGATGACGGACGATTACAAAAAATATGCCGACAACAACGCTTTTCTTAACAAGACTCAATATCCTTCACGTGGTGCTATATATGACCGCAACGGTAAGTTGCTTGTGTTCAATCAACCTGCTTATGACATCACTTTTGTGCCACGCGAGGTGGAACCTTTTGATACATTGGATTTCTGCCGTACATTGAATATCACACGCGAACAGTTTGACGAACGGATGAAAAACGTGGCCGACCGTCGTAAAAATCCTGGTTATTCACGCTACACCCAACAGGTATTTATGACACAATTGTCGGCAGAGGAATGCGGAGTATTTCAGGAAAAACTGTTCAAGTTCCCCGGATTTTCCGTACAAAGACGCACCATAAGGCAATACAGCTATAAAGCAGCAGCACATGCTCTTGGCGATATTGGCGAAGTGTCTGGACGCGATATTGAGGCTGATGACTATTACAGGCAAGGAGACTATATCGGCAAACAGGGTATAGAAAAATCGTATGAGAAATATCTGCGTGGAGAAAAAGGAGTGGAAATCTTACTCAGAGATGCCCACGGGCGCATACAGGGGCATTATATGGACGGCATGCTGGACAAACCTTCTGTGCCGGGCAAAAACCTTACATTGGGCATGGATATAGACCTGCAGATGCTGGGCGAACGCCTTATGCAGAACAAGATAGGTTCCATAGTAGCCATAGAGCCGGCCACGGGCGAGATTCTTTGCATGGTATCATCTCCCGGGTATGACCCGCACCTGATGATTGGCCGGCAACGCGGGAATAACCATTCATTGTTGGAGAAAGACAGGCAAAAACCGTTGCTGAACCGCGCAATAATGGGGACTTATCCGCCGGGTTCCACATTCAAGACGGCACAGGCTCTGACGTTTCTTCAGGAAGGTATTGTATTCAGGGAATCACCGTCATATCCGTGCTCCCATGGGTTTCTGCACCGTGGCTTAAGGGTAGGCTGTCATGGACACGCGTCACCTATATCGTTGGTTCCGGCCATTGCAACCTCATGCAACTCATACTTTTGTTGGGGATTGTACCAAATGTTTGGCAATAAGAGATATGGCTCTCCTCAAAATGCTATCACGGTATGGAAAGACCATATGGTGGCACAGGGCTTCGGATACAGATTAGGAACAGACTTGCCCGGAGAGCAGCGCGGACTTATCCCCAATGCACAGTTCTACGACAAGGTATATCGTGGCTCGTGGAACGGGCTGACTGTCATAAGCATCGCAATAGGGCAAGGGGAAATATTGACCACCCCGCTGCAGATAGCCAACCTTGGGGCAACCATAGCCAATCGCGGATGGTTTATCACTCCGCACATAGTGAAAGCCATAGAGGACAATGTTCTGGATTCACTGTACAGCACACGCCGTTACACCGGCATAGACCGTGAGTACTATGATATGGTAGTGGAAGGCATGCGCGCATCTGTCACCGGCAGCACAGGCAGTGGCACATGCCGTATGGTAGGTATGATTTTGCCTGGCGTTGAGGCTTGCGGAAAGACTGGCACCGCGCAGAATCCTCATGGAAAGGATCACAGTGTGTTTATGGGCTTTGCACCCATGGACGATCCGAAGATAGCCATTGTGGTTTATGTGGAAAACGGAGGATGGGGAGCTACATACGGCGTTCCCATCGGTGCTATGATGATGGATCAGTATCTTCATGGCAAGCTTTCGCCGGAGAACGAATTGCGGGCCGAAGAATTCAGCAACCGGGTTATTGTTTATGGAGAAGAGGTAAGATGACAGGCCGGAAAGAATCCATATTAAAGTCTGTGGACTGGGTGATAATAGTGGTCTACCTGTTGTTGGTGACTTTGGGGTGGATGAGTATCTGCGGGGCAAGCTATGACTTCAGCGAACACGACCTGCTTGATTTCTCAACCCGTGCAGGCAAGCAATTTACATGGATTGTCTGTTCATTCGGGCTGGGATGTGTACTTCTTATGCTTGATGACCTTTTCTACGAGGCTTATGCTTACCTGATATATGCCCTGTTGCTTCTGCTGCTGGTTGTCACCATATTTGTGGCGCCCGATACCAAAGGCTCGCATTCGTGGCTCATCCTGGGGCCGGTAAGCTTGCAGCCGGCAGAATTCGCCAAGTTTGCAACAGCACTGGCTTTGGCCAAGTGCCTGGGTACGTATGGTTTCTCCATGCGTACATGGCGCGGGGCGCTGGTAATTGCCCTCCTGGTGCTGGTTCCCATGCTGCTCATTGTTATGCAGAAAGAGACGGGATCTGCGCTTGTTTATTTGTCTTTTTGCCTGATGCTTTATCGTGAGGGTATGCCCGGTGCCATATTGTTTGCCGGGATATGTGCCGTGATTTACTTTGTTGTAAGTATACGTTTCGGCGAAATCATGCTGGGAGACACGCCGACATCGGTGGGCGAGTTTGTTACACTTGTGTTAATACTGCTGTTTGCTGCAGGCATGGTGCGGGTGTACACAGGCCAACGAAAACCTGCATACATTATTGCATTGGGTACTGTATGTGCGTCTGCGGTGGCGTTTGTAGTGTCAAGCAGGATAATCCCTTTCAACATGATATGGCTGCTATGGGGGCTGTGTGTACTGCTCGTGTGTTACCTTCTTTATCTGGCCTTGAGTACGCGGTGTACTAAGAACTACCTGCTCATAACATTCTTCTCGCTTGGTTCAATAGCTTTCCTGTACTCAAGCGAATATTTTTTCAATGATATCCTGGAGTCTCATCAGCAGGTGCGCATCAAGGTTCTTTTGGGCTTGGAGGAAGACTTGGCTGGTGCGGGGTACAATGTCAACCAGTCAAAGATTGCTATAGGTTCGGGCGGGCTGACGGGTAAAGGTTTCCTGAACGGTACGCAGACCAAACTGAAATATGTGCCCGAACAGGACACGGACTTTATCTTCTGTACGGTAGGCGAGGAGGAGGGTTTCATAGGCTCGTCCTTTGTGCTGCTGCTGTTCCTTGTCCTTATACTGAGGCTGATTGCTATATCCGAACGTCAGCGCACTACTTTCGGAAGGGTGTACGGTTATTCCGTTGCGGGTATATTCTTGTTCCACGTGTTCATCAATATCGGTATGGTACTGGGGCTTACCCCTGTCATCGGCATACCATTGCCTTTCTTCAGTTATGGCGGTTCGTCACTGTGGGGATTCACAATATTGTTGTTTATCTTCCTGCGTATAGACGCGGGGCGTAACTCACGCTTTTGACGCTCCAATAATGCATAGACCGTGTCTACCTGAAGTAGCGTCCTATGACAGGCAGGGCGGAGAGCGGAATATCTTTCTTTATCATGTAGGCCACGAACACGAACAGTAACAGGGTATGCCATAGCATCCGCAGCCAGAACCCTGGTACAGGCACGCAGGTTGCGGCAACATAAAGCACGGCTGCCAGCAATGCGTAGGTGCCTATGGAGCGCAGATCGTAATCTATGGGGTATTTGCGACGTCCTACGAGGTACGAAAGCAACATGGCCGACCCATAACCCGCAACACCGGCCCATGCGCAGGCCATGTAGCCGAAGCGGGGAATGAGCAGCACGTTCAGTGATACCAGTACGGTGCATCCCGCCAACGAAAATATGGCTCCCCAATGTGTTTCATCTGTCAGCTTATACCAGAAAGACAGGTTGAAGTACACTCCCATGCAGATTTCTGCCAACATGACTATTGGTACCACGTGCAATCCCTCCCAATAACCACGGCCTATGAGGTGGCGCAATATGTCAAGGTAAAAAGTCACGGCGAGAAAGGCCAGCAGTGCAAATGCAATGAAATATTTCATGCCTTGGGCGTACATCTCGCGATTACCTTTTTCGCGGCACATTCCGAAGACAAAGGGCTCGTAGGCATAACGGAACGCCTGGGTAAGCATAGCCATTATCATGGCTATCTTGCTTGCTGCCCCGTAGATGCCGAGTTGCACGATGGCCCCGTCCTTATCGGGATAGACAAACGGAAATATTATCTTGTCCGCCACCTGGTTCAGTATGCCGGCCACTCCGAGCACAAGCAGGGGCAAGCTGTAGCGCAGCATGCGCTGCAGCAGTTTGCGGTCGAGCACGTATTTAAACCCGCGCAGCTCCGGCAGCATGCATGCCATTATCACGGAGGTGCATATCAGGTTGAACAAGAAAGTGAAAGCTACGTCACTGCCCTTCATTCCCACGTAATAAACAAGGTTGAGGATAATGTTGAGAAAGATGAACAACAGCTTCAGTGCCGCGAATCGAAGAGGCTTTTTACGGTAGCGGAGGTAGGCAAACGGAATACTCTGTACGGCATCCATGGCAACAACAACCATCATCATTCCCAGATACCATGGGTGCTCACCGTAGCCCAGCAGGTTGGCAATGGGGTGCAGACAAAGCAATCCAACCGTGAGGAATGCCAGTGCAACCATGCCTACACTGAGCAGAGCTGTGGAATAGACCCGCTGCGGGTCGTCCTTGCCATTGTTGGCGAAGCGGAAGAAACCCGTCTCCATGCCAAATGTCAGCAGCACCAAGACCAGTGCCACCCAGGCATAAACGTTGGTCACTACACCATATCCGCCCGACTGTACTGAAAGAGCTGTGGTGTAAAGTGGTACCAGGAGATAGTTTAGGAAACGCCCCACTATGCTGCTCATGCCATAGATGGCGGTGTCTTTTGCCAATGATTTCAGGTTTGCCATAACCATGCGATTTAAAACTGTTCCTATGGCGGTTTTGGTTGATGTCTTTTTTCCTTGCCTTGTCACATGGCTAATCACTGAAGAGCCTGCCCTGTACGTCGTAGCGGTTACGTCCAAGGTGCTTGTAGGCCAGTTCCGTCACTTCACGACCGCGCGGAGTACGTTTTATGAAACCCTCCTTGATGAGGAACGGCTCATACACTTCTTCGATAGTGCCCGAGTCTTCGCCCAATGCCGTGGCAATGGTGGTGAGCCCCACGGGGCCTCCCTTGAATTTGTCTATGATGGTACACAATATTTTATTGTCTATTTCATCAAGGCCATACTTGTCTATATTAAGAGCTTCGAGGGCGAAGCGGGCTATGTCAGTATCTATGCTGCCGGAGCCTTTGACCTGCGCGAAATCGCGTACGCGGCGCAACAGGGCATTCGCAATGCGCGGCGTGCCACGGCTGCGCGAAGCTATCTCCATGGCCGCGCGGTTTGAACACGGTACGTCCAATATGCCTGCCGAGCGCCGGATTATGCCGCTCAGTACATCATCGTCGTAATATTCCAAGTGCAGGTTGATGCCGAAACGGGCGCGCAATGGTGCTGTCAGCAGGCCGCTGCGCGTGGTAGCCCCTACCAGCGTGAATGGATTCAAATCTATCTGTATGCTGCGTGCCGAGGGACCTTTGTCTATCATTATGTCGATGCGGTAATCTTCCATGGCCGAGTACAGATACTCTTCCACTACCGGAGAGAGGCGGTGAATTTCGTCGATGAACAGTACGTCGTTCGGCTCTAAGCTGGTTAGTATGCCGGCCAGGTCACCCGGCTTGTCCAGCACCGGTCCCGATGTCACCTTGAAGCCCACTCCCAGTTCGTTGGCTATGATATTGCTCAGCGTGGTCTTGCCCAGTCCGGGAGGACCGTGCAGCAGGACGTGGTCCAACGCCTCCCCACGCAGGCGTGCAGCCTTGACGAAGATACGCAGATTGTCCACCACCTTGTCCTGCCCGCTGAAGTCCTCGAAACGCAACGGGCGCAATGCATTCTCGAAGTCGCGTTCCTTTCCTGTAAGTGGGTGTTGGTTTCGTATGTCGAAATTCTCTTGTTCCATGAAAGTGTTACTGTCACAAATCAGGCAAAAGTACGAAAAACACATGTAATGCCCAAGCGGTTTGCCTTATAATCCAGGACCTAATTTTGGAAAACAAGGTAAGTCCGTTAATGTCCTGTAATTTCTAATAATGCCTGTTCTTTCTTGGTAAGCGACTGTCTGACCAGTCGGTATGAATCGGCAACAAGTTCTTTGATGCAACTGTCGGACACGTCACTGTTGAAATACACGTCGCTCCACAAACGTTTATTCATGTGCCATGCCGGTCGGATGCCGTCATATTGCAATCGCAAGGATTCAGCTCTGTCTGGAGTCATTTTAACACAGCATCGGTCGAATTCTGTGATATTGACATAACAAAACCATTTGCTGCCGATGTAAAAGCAAAGCACATCGCGACTGTAAGCATCTTTCTGTGTGGTAAAAGGCATCTTTTCTGTCGCACCTTGGAATGAAAGGCAGTAGTCTCTGAATTCTTCCACATTCATATGTTGGTAAATTCTTTTGTCGTTTATTATTTTCAAAGGTAGGGGAGAAAAACAATTCTTATTCCCAGATAGAATTCATGGGAGAGACTTTCAGCCATTTCACTTCTATGTTGTTGCCCCAAAACAGATAGCCATCGGAGTTATGGGGTGTGCGCGCCATGTAGTGTACATAAGCCCCATTGTCTATAAAGAGATCTACGGCCGTACGGTCTACAATCATGTCGGCGGTCAGTTCCATGCTTGTTATGTTATCAGGAGAATAAAAGACACCGTTCACGCGATTGCCGTTCATATCATAGTCCAAGAGATTTTGCCCGTTAAAGCTGAGGCCTGCACTGGTGGCATGGGACAGCTTTATGGTGAACCTTAACCGCATTACATCGTTTTCTGCATACGGTTTCAACAACTCATTGGCTTGTTCTGCTGTGAGATTATGTCCTTCCACACCCGGCATTTCCAACATCTCCAGTTCTTTTATGGGGGTGGAGTACAGTCGGATACCGTCTTTCGTGGTACGCAAGGACAGTTCGGTTGGCAAGGTCATGCAACCGTTCACTGGCAATCCGGGGTGGTCGATACGGTCCCAGCCTATCTGTATGCGTCGCCCGTCGGATTCCGGTATACCGTTGAATGTCTGGGCGGCATATATGCTGCCTCCGCAATAATAATACTTACCTGCTTCCGGTGTAAACTTCTTCCCGTCGAACGAACCGAGCATGTATGTGCCCGATGCCCCGTACATAACCCATTTGGTATTGGCGGGGTTGCTGTCAACTGGTAATTCAAACAATTCCGGGCACTCCCAGAAACCGGTTACATGGCTCTCATATTTCCATTCTTTCAGATTGGAAGAGGTGTATATACTGTGCCCATCACGCTCGTTGAGCACCATCACCCATTCTTTTTCCGGGTCGTACCAGAATACTTTAGGGTCGCGTGTGTCAACCGTCTGCCATTGTTCTCCGGAATCTATCACCGGGTTGCCCTCATACTTAGCCCAGGAGCGCCCCTTATCTGTACTGTAAGCCACGCACTGTACCTGCTTATGTGACGCCCCGGTGTAGATTGCCACCATCGGCGGGTTGTCCTTAGTCCCGAAGCCGGACGTGTTGTCGTAGTCCACTACGACCGAACCCGAAAAGATACTGCCGTTATGGTCGGGGATGAGTGCTTCGTCCAATTCCTGCCAATGTATCAGGTCGCGGCTCACCGCATGTCCCCAGTGCATGTTTTCCCACTCCCTCTCGTAAGGGTTATGTTGATAGAAGAGGTGGTATTCCCCGTCGTGCCACACAAGCCCATTCGGGTCGTTGTTCCAGCCCCTGCGTTGTGTGTAGTGCAGTTGCGGGCGTTTTTTCTCCTTGTATAGCGAGTCCTGCCCGGCTATCATGTCAGATTGGTAAATCCTTTTCAGACCTTCGGAAGGCCCGTCGTATGAAATGGTAAGGCGTTTGCCCCGGAATGTCGATACGTCGCAGAACACCCAGTAGTCAGGTTCCTGCACGGCCAGACGTATGACGAATTGCCTTTCGGTCTTGCCATCTACCATAAATTGCATCGTTTTACGCTCCATCTGGTGCGATACGGGCAGGTTCAGATAACGTTTGTTTATTTCCAATGTGATGTCGTCGGCCTTCAATGTGTTGTAAAATCCCGCCGTAAGGCATAACATGGCGGCGGTAATAAATCTTTGCGTTTTCATCTGAATAATGTTTATGTTTGTGTGAAAAAATTATATATATA
>CAZYVE010000031.1:0-24734 GCA_964651035.1 uncultured Bacteroides sp. | reverse complement strand
GACCCTCTGATTAACAGTCAGATGCTCTAACCGACTGAGCTAACGAAGAATGTTGTTTTTTCTCAAATGCGGTGCAAAATTAATAGGATATTTTGAAATATGCAATATCTTTGCAAGAAAAATCAGTATAACGTGGATTTTTGCCGCTTTGTGGCAATGCGTCGGCGGGGATTGTGCTATGCGTGCAGCAGCTGTGCGGCGGCCTTGTACAAGGTAAAATACCCTGACGCGCGAAGCGTGTGTATAATAATAATTCGGTATAATGAAAAGACTTTTTAGAATGCGTTGGATGCTTTTCCTGTTGTTGGCGGGAGGGGTTGCCATGTTTTGGGGATTTGATAAAGGCGACAGCCGCAGTTTCCACCTGGCCAAGAATATGGATATTTTCAACTCCATAGTAAAGGAACTGGAATTGTTTTACGTGGATACCATAGACTCGGACAAGATGATACGCGAGGGCATAGACGGCATGCTTTATTCGCTCGACCCATATACCGTGTATTATCCGGAGGACGACCAGGACGAGCTGGAACAGATGCTCAAGAACTCGTATGGCGGCATTGGCTCCATCATCACCTGGAATTCCAAGCTGAAACGCTCCATGATAGCCGAGCCTTACGAGGGCATGCCGGCCGCCGATGCCGGCCTGAAAGCCGGGGACATCCTGCTGGAGATTGACGGCGAGGACCTGCTCGGGAAAAACAATGCGGAAGTCAGCGAAATGCTGCGGGGACAGGTGGGAACCAGCTTCAAACTGAAGGTGGAACGTCCGGGAACGAAGAAGCCGCTTGTGTTTGAGCTGGTGCGCCGTTCCATCCAGCTGCCGATAATAACTTATTATGGCGTGCTGGAAAACAACGTGGGCTACATCTGCCTCAGCACTTTCTCGGGAAATCCGTCCAAAGAATTCAAGCAGGCGTTCCTCGACCTTAAGAAGCAGGGTATCACGTCGCTTGTCATCGACCTCCGTAATAATGGCGGTGGACTTCTTGACGAATCGGTGGAGATAGCCAACTTCTTCCTGCCGCGCGGCAAGACGCTCGTCACCACCAAAGGCAAGATAGGGCAGGCCAGCAATACCTACAAGACTCTGCGCGAACCGCTTGACCTGGACATCCCGCTGGCCGTGCTGGTCAATAACGTAACTGCTTCGTCATCGGAGATACTGGCCGGCTCGTTGCAGGATCTCGACCGTGCCGTGATAGTGGGTACCCGCACCTACGGGAAAGGTCTGGTGCAGACCACACGGCCCTTGCCCTATGGGGGGACGATAAAGGTCACGACGTCAAAATACTACATACCGAGCGGACGTTGTGTGCAGGCAATAGATTACACTCACCGCAATGACGATGGCAGCGTGGGACGCATACCGGACAGCCTTACAACGGTGTTTTATACGGCGGCCGGGCGTGAGGTGCGCGACGGGGGAGGGGTGACTCCCGACATAGAAGTGGAGCACGAAAAACTGCCCAACATTCTGTTCTACCTTGTTAGCGACAACCTCATCTTTGATTATGCCACCGATTACTGCCTGAAACATTCTTCCATACCGTCGCCGGAACTGTTTGAAGTGACCGATGCCGACTATGAGGAATTCAAGGCCAAGGTGAAAGCTGCTGACTTCAAGTATGACCAGCAGACGGAGAAAATATTGAAAAGCCTGAAGGATATGGCCGAGTTTGAGGGCTATCTTGAAGGTGCATCGGCCGAATTTGAAGCGCTGGAGAGCAAGCTGAAACATAATCTGGACCACGACCTCGACTATTTTGCCGGAGACATAAAGATTCTCATAGCCGATGAGATTGTAAAACGCTATTATTACCAGCGCGGCAGTGTCATACAGCAGCTGAAAGATGACGATGACCTGAAGGCTGCCGTCAAGATATTGGGAGATACTGTGGCCTACAGGAAAATGCTGGGCGCGCCTCAGGAAGATGGAAGCGAGGCCTGACGTGATGGCCGGGTGCGCCGGCGGTGCAGAAGGGGCTGCTACTCCCTGACGTTGCCGTCGGCCTCGATCAGACGGAGCAGTTTTTCAACGGCTTCTTCTTCGGGAATGTTTTTCTCCACGCATTCTTTCTTCTTGTAGAGGCTGATTTTCCCGCGCCCGGCGCCTACATATCCGTAGTCTGCATCGGCCATTTCTCCCGGCCCGTTGACTATGCAGCCCATTATACCTATTTTAAGGCCTTTCAGATGTGAGGTCGCAGCCTTGATACGGGCTATGGTACCTTGCAGGTCGTATAGCGTGCGCCCGCATCCCGGACAGGATATGTACTCCGTCTTGCTGGTGCGCAGGCGTCCGGCTTGCAGGATGCTGAAAGCCGTGCTATCGAGCACCTTCGCACCGATATTCCCTTGGTTGAAGATGAAAATGCCGTCGCACAGCCCGTCGAAGATAAGCGCCCCCAGGTCGGCGGCGGCCTTTATCTGCAAATCCTCGACTTCGTTCTCGGCGTAATGTTCGAAATATACAATCGGGTTTTTCAGCCCTTCCTGCATCAGCCGGAATGCCAGGCCGCGCTGTTCGCCGAGCCGGTTCCGGTGGTTGCTTTGTGCTATGAGCACAATTTCGGGGTGGTACTTCAGGCATGCCACCACTTCTTCATCAAGTACGTTGTAGGTTATGAACAGAAACTTCAGCGGGGCGTTGCATCCGCTGACAAATATCGTCTGGTCTTCCCTGAAAACAGGCCAGGCATTGCTTTGCCCTTCCCATACATCAGCATCGAGTATGTATTGCACGCCTTCGGCAGGATGTGCGGGATATTGCCGCCCTGTATAGACGTAATCCGGCATGAATTGCGGGTCAAACTGCATGTCCTTGTCATCCAGCCTGGCTGCAATCACCACGGGAGGGTTACTTCCGCCTATGTCATGCACGGCCGCCGTTGCCCTGCGCGATGGGGACAGATAGTCGAATAATGCGGTGGATGTTCCGGGAATGAATGCGTGTCCCTTCCGTGCCGTAATGTAATCGACCAGCTTGCGTGCCACGGGAATCTCGGCCTCCGGTTCCTCACTCAGCGATACGCGTATGGTATCCCCCAGTCCGTCAGCCAGCAGTGCCCCTATGCCCAATGCCGATTTTATGCGTCCGTCTTCGCCGTCGCCGGCTTCCGTCACGCCGAGGTGCAGCGGGAAGCGCATCCCCTCCTGTTCCATGGCAGCTGCCAGCAGGCGCACTGTCTTTACCATCACCACGGTGTTGGAGGCCTTGATTGATACCACCACGTCCATGAAATCCTCTTCCATGCAGATGCGCAGGAACTCCATGCACGACTCTACCATGCCTTCGGGCGTATCGCCGTAGCGCGACATTATGCGGTCTGACAGCGAGCCGTGGTTCACCCCGATGCGTATGGCCGTATGGTTTTCCTTGCAGATATTGAGAAAGGGAACGAACCGCCTGCGGATTTTCTGCAGCTCCTGTGCATATTCCCCGTCGGTATAGTCGATGTGCCTGAAGGTGCGTGCGGCATCCACATAGTTGCCCGGGTTGATGCGCACCTTTTCCACGTACAGTGCTGCCACGTCTGCCACGTTAGGGTTGAAGTGTATGTCTGCTATTAGCGGCACCAGGCATCCGTCCGCCCGTAGTGCAGCATTGATATTGCGCAGGTTCTCGGCCTCCCTTGTCCCTTGTGCTGTCAGGCGCACATACTCACCGCCTGCTGCCACTATGCGTTTTATCTGTGCCACGCATGCCCCGGTGTCCAGCGTGCAGGTATTGGTCATGCTCTGCACTCGTATGGGATTTCCGCCTCCCAAAGGTGTGGCTCCGATATTGACTTCCGAAGTCTCCCGCCTTGAATAGTTGTATAAGTCCACTTTGTTGATGTTTGCGGCCAGCAATAATCCCGACTGTCTTATTGTCAATTGGTTTTGTACTCGTATTTTACATTCTTGAGCTCTTCGTTAGCCTTGGTGATTTTCCGTTTCAGGTTTTCCTTGTATTCGGCAAAGGCTTCGGCCAGGCGTTCGTCACCCAGCGCAAGAATCTGTACGGCCAGTATGGCGGCATTCATTGCCCCGTTGATAGCCACGGTGGCCACAGGTATGCCCGGCGGCATCTGTATGATGGAGTATAGCGCGTCGACCCCGTCGAGTACGCTTCCCTTTATGGGTACGCCTATGACTGGCAGTGTCGTGTTGGCCGCTATGACTCCCGGCAGGGCGGCTGCCATTCCGGCTGCGGCAATAATGACTTTTATGCCGCGTGCCCGTGCGTTTTTTGCAAACTGTTCGACTGCTTCGGGCGTGCGGTGTGCCGATAGCGCGTTCATTTCGAAAGGCACATGCATTTCGTCCAGCAGCATGGCAGCCTTCTCCATGACCGGCAGGTCGGATGTGCTGCCCATTATGATGCTTACCAATGGGTTCATGTCAGTAGGTATAACAGCCTGTCACCCGTCTCCAGGCCGGCAGGGCATGGAAGCGGGCGGTGGGCATTAAAGGTTGGTGTTATGATATGTTATTCATTTATCAGTTCCCTGTATGCTGCGGCATCCAGTAAACTGTCGAAGTCGGCATCTGCGGCGGGTTTCATTTTGATGAGCCACCCTTCTCCGTAAGGATCGCTGTTTACCAGTTCGGGCTGGTCGGCCAGAGCCTCGTTCTGCTCCAGTATTTCACCCGATACCGGCAAGAAGAGGTCAGATATTGTTTTCACCACTTCTATGGTGCCGAAAGCCTCCCCCGCTTCGAGCGTTTCGCCCACAGTCTGTATGTCCACAAAGACGATATCGCCCAGCTGCTGTTGTGCATAGTCGGTTATGCCTACGTATGCCACATCCCCTTCGCAACGTATCCACTCATGTTCTTTGGTGTACTTCAAGTTGTCCGGATAATTCATGATCAATAGTTTTTTAAGTTATTATTTAAATAAATTGGTGTATCAGATGGTAACATGCCGGATGGAGCATGGGCAGCGAACAGACGAAGCCTGCCGCATATCCCCCCATCACCTCTCCTGTGGTATGCTTTCCCAGTATGACGCGTGCACTGCCCAGTATCCCCGATACCAGTATTATGGCACATAGCCACCATACGGGGTTAAGGCCCACTATTTCGCCGTAGGCCACCACTCCGCCTGTCACGGCTCCCGCTCCGGCCGTATGTTCGCTGATTTTCCATTTCAGGTTGCACAGCGCGCAGACGGCCAACACTAATATGGCTGCCGCGATGATGTGCCTCATGTACCACGGCAGGAACATTTTCTGCATGATAAACATGCATAGCAGGTAGAAGAATATGGTGAACAGGTAAGGCGTGTTGCGGCGTTTCCGTTCGTGCATGTCATCTGCGGTGAGCCTGTTTATCTTGCGGAAGAGGAATATGGTCAGTGCCGGCAGCATGACGGTAAAGCAGCAGACCACCCCCAGCACCGTCGTCTTATATATAGGCGGCATGATGCGCAGATAGGTGAACAGGAACAGCACCGTGAACACCACAAGCGGAATAATCAGCGGCGTAAACACCGCCGACACCAGCCGTGCCGTTTGTCTCAAGGCTTTTTCTTCGTTTATTTCCATGTCTTGTCTTTGCTCTTTCTGCATGCCGCTTACCGTCTCAGCCTTGCTACGGGTATATTCATCTGTTGGCGGTATTTGGCTACGGTACGGCGGGCTATGGGATACCCCTTCTGATTCAGTATTTCGGTCAGCTCGTCATCGGTGTACGGCTTGGTCTTGTCTTCCCCGTCGATATATTCTTTCAGTATCTTGCGTATTTCGCGCACTGACATCTCGTCTCCGTTACCGGTGATGTATCCGTCGTTGAAGAAGAACTTCAGCGGGTAGATGCCGTAGTTGGTCTGCACGTACTTGCTGTTGCTCACCCTCGATATGGTGGATATGTCAAGCCCCGTCCGTTCGGCCACGTCTTTCAGTATCATGGGCTTCAGCAGCGACTCGTCGCCTTCGAGGAAGAAAGGCCTCTGCATGTCGATGATGGCCTGCATGGTTTTTGTCAGCGTGTTCTGGCGCTGCTTCACGGCATCGATGAATCCCTGTGCGGCATCAATCTTCTGTTTGAGGAACATCATGGCCTCTCGCGACTCTTTCGACTGGTTTGCCTTGTTCCTGGTATGCTCTTCCAGCATGTCGGTGAAGCTTCGGTTTATCCTCAGCTCCGGCACGTTATTGCAGTTCAGTGTCAGGCTTATTGTGCCGTCATCATGTGTCTCCACTATGAAGTCGGGCATTATCTGTTGCATGTTCTTTCCTATGGTTTCGCCCATAGACGCCCCGGGACGCGGGTTGAGGCGGCACACCTCGTGTATGGCGCGGTCTGCCGTGTCTTTGTCGACACCCAGTTTCTGTTGTATCTTCTCCCAGTTCTTGCGTGTGAACTCCTCGTAGCAGCCGGCCACGATATCCTCCTCCACCTTGAGCAGCGGGTCGGGCTTTGGGCGCTGTTCTTCCATCTTGCGCCTTATCTGTATCAGCAGGCATTCCTGCAGGTTGCGTGCCCCTATGCCCGGAGGGTCGAAGTCCTGCACAATATTCAGTGCCTCTTCCAGTTCCTGCTCCGTGGCCTCGATGCCTGCGTATATTGCCATTTCGTCGCAGATGCTGTCGAGCGGTTTGCGCAGCAGCCCGTCATCGTCCAGCGAGCCTATCAGATATTCGGCCAGTTCGCGCATGTGCGGGTTCGTATTCCGTTCTCCCAGTTGTTCTTTCAGCGTTTCGTAGAATGACGTCGTGTCCGAGAAGGGGATTTCTTCGGGCTTTTCCCCGCGGCTGCGGTTGTTCTCCTGCAGTTTGTAGTCGGGAATGTCATCTTCGGTCAGGTAGTCCCCCAGCGAGTCATATTCGGTGTCTCCTCCGTCTTCCGGACTTTTGTCGCCTTCTTCCGTTTCGGCATAGTCATCAGTGTGCGCGTCTTCCTTCCCTTCCTCGAGGGCCGGGTTTTCAAGGAGTTCGGAACGCACCCTGTCCTCCAGCTCCACCGCCGGGAGTTCCAGCAGCCTCACCACCAGTATCTGCTGTGGCGACAGAGTCTGTACCTGCTGTTGCGCCTGCGTTTGTACCTGTCTGGATGATTGTGCCATTGCTGTCTCGGTAATAAGTTCAGGCCACAAATTTAGTGAATAGTTTGCGAACATGGAGCGTTCTTTGCCCGAATATTTCGCGTGTGGCACGCCGGATACCCTTCCGATATGTTCCGTCCGTACTGCCGACATGCATGCCGTATGCGGGCAACATGTCGTGAGAATGCGGGTAATATATGTACGGTTTTATCTTTTGACGACGGTATATGCGTAAAAAATGAAGTTTTTTCCGTAAGTTTGCACAATAAAGCCACGGCCATTTCCGTGGGCTTCGTACAGCGAGAACCTAAAAAAAGATATGCCATGTTTGCAAAAGAAACTTATGTGCAGCGCCGCGCTCTGCTGAAACAGCACGTCGGCTCCGGGCTGCTGCTCTTCCTGGGCAATGACGAGCAGGGACTGAACTATGAGGACAACACCTTCCGTTACCGCCAGGATTCCACCTTCCTGTATTATTTCGGTCTTTCGGCCTCCGGTCTTTCGGCCATAATAGACATCGACGAAGACCGGGAAATAATATTCGGCGATGAGCTGACCATCGACTATATCGTATGGATGGGAACGCAACCCACGCTGAGCGAGAAAGCCTCGGCTGTGGGGATATCCGACACGCGCCCTGCTGCCGCACTGATGGACTACCTTCACGGGGCTGTGCACAAGGGGCAGAGCATACATTACCTGCCTCCCTACCGGGCCGAGCACAAGCTGAAGATAATGGACTGGCTGGGGGTGCCGCCGGTACGTCAGGAGGGCTCGGTACCTTTCATCCGGGCGGTGGTGAAACAGCGTAACCGCAAGTCGCCCGAGGAAATAGCGGAGATAGAACGCGCCTGCGACATAACCGCCGACATGCACATGGCTGCCATGCGCTTCATACGGCCGGGCATGTACGAGTACGAAGTGGTAGCGGAGATGAACCATGTGGCGGAGATGAACAACTGCGAGCTGTCGTTTGCCACCATAGCCACTGTGAACGGGCAGACCCTGCATAACCATTACCACGGCAACCGCATAAAACCTGGCGACCTCTTCCTGATAGATGCCGGTGCCGAGCTGCCTTCAGGATATTGCGGGGACATGTCGTCTACCATACCGGCCGACAAGACTTTTACGCCCCGCCAGCGCGCCGTATATGAGATTCAGAACGCCATGCACCTGGAAAGCGTCAAGGCTTTACGGCCGGGCGTGCCCTACATGGATGTGTACGACCTCTCTGCACGGGTCATGGTAGAGGGACTGAAGGAACTCGGACTTATGAAAGGCAATGCCGATGATGCCGTGCGCGAAGGGGCGCATGCCTTGTTCTACCCGCACGGACTGGGGCACATGATGGGGCTTGACGTGCATGACATGGAGAACCTCGGCGAGATATGGGTGGGCTACGACGGGCAGCCCAAGAGCACGCAGTTCGGTCGGAAGAGCCAGCGCCTTGCCATCCCGCTGGAGCCGGGATTCGTGCATACCGTGGAACCGGGCATATACTTCATCCCCGAGCTTATAGACCTATGGCGCGGTGAAGGGAAATTTACCGATTTCATCAACTATGACAAGGTAGAGGAATACCGCCATTTCGGAGGCATACGCAACGAGGAAGACTACCTCATAACCGAAACCGGCGCCCGCCGTCTGGGCAAGAAAATCCCTCTTACGCCGGAAGAAGTCGAGGCAATGAGATAACATAGAAAAGGCCGGCGCATGCCGGCCTTTCTGGCTGTTTCCTATACGTGCAGTTCCAGAACGAACCTTGCCCCCCTGGTGTATGTGTCATCAAGGGTGAGGCTGCCGTTCATCTTCGTGGCTATGAGCGAACAGATTGGCAGTCCCAGTCCATCGCCTTCGGCAAGGTCCTTTATTTCGCTGAAAGGCCTGAACAGGTTTGCGCGGCGTTCTTCCGCTATCCCGCATCCGGTGTCGGCAACCATGAACTGGTACGTGCGTGCCCCGCGTTTCTTGAAGTCGAGGCGTATGCTGCCGCCTGCCGGCGTATGTTCGGCTGCGTTCTGCAGCAGATGCGTCAGAACCCTTTCCAGTTGCTCCGCATTGATTTTCACTCCCAGCTTCGGGGCATTTACAGTGAGGGTGACGTCCGGCTGTGTCTTATGGCGTATTCCTTCCATTATCTTCTCGCAGAAAGTGGCGATGTTCTGTTCCTGCGTATCATACGGTTCGGAGAGCGTGTTCTCCAGTTCAGACAGCTCCTGTATATGGGCGGTAAACCCGTGCAGCGCTTTCACCTCCGGCAGCGACGAATCCATGGCGTTGAGTGTAGGCTCCATCTGTGCGGTGATGTTTTGTATGAACTGGGTTTTCAGCCTGTTGTGTTCGTTGGCTATTGTTATGGTCTTCTTCTGTTTGCGTGTCAGCAGCATGAAGCGCAGCAGCACGAGCACCACAGCCACCAATGCCCCTGCCAGCAGTATTGCCAGCACGCACAACCCCGCCATGAGGTATTGCCTTGTCGCCAGCGAGTCATCTTTCTCGGCTATGGTTTGCAGGCTGTCGTCGTACTTCAGCTTCAGTTCGTTGTATATGCTTTGCGCCTCGGCGGCCTTCCTGCGGTTGCTCTCTTCTATCAGTTGCGTCACGGCCGCATTGCCCTGCTCTTCCTGTCCGGTGCGGTACAGATAGTTGGCGCGTGCATAGCAGACATCCGTGTCCAGTGAATCGTTTTCCGCTTCCTTGGCCAGGTTCTCCAGCTGCGAGAGCAGTTCTTTGGCATTGTTCGGCCTGTTTGTGCCGAGGTATATGCGCATCCGTTCTTTTATGATGGGATAGCGCAGGGCGGGCAATGGTTTGCCGGCCTCCTGCTCGCCTTTCTTTACGGCCAGCTCGGCCTCCCACAGCACTTCGAAAGCCTCTTTGTAGTAGTGCTCGCGGTGATACAGCGCGCCGGCCTTCACCCCGCATTCTACAGCCTCCTCGCAGTTGCCTTGTGCGGCATAAGCCCTGCAAGCGTTCAGATAGTGATATCTTGCCGTGATATATTCTTTTTTCTTCAGGCTCTCGTCCGCCTGTTTCTTCATGCTGTCTGCCTGCCCTTGCGCGTAAGCCATGGCGGAGCTGATAAGAGCAACGGTAAACAATGAACAGATAATCCTTTTCATTTATGATATTATTTTGTTTTCCGCCGTAAAGGTATGCTTTTCTTCCATAATTTGTTTATCGGGAGACTGTTTTTTGGCATATAATTGTTCCTGAGGGTGCCGTAGGCATGTCGTATGGTGTGCGTATGGGGAATGTGTACCGCACGTGCGGCACACATGTATTACATGTGCGCAGTACATATCCGGCACTTAGCGGAGAGAAAAGCCCGGTGTCTTAATATTTGAAGCTGCTTCCGCCGAGGAACTCCCTGAGCAGGGATGTGGGCGGCAACTCCTTGTCGGGCACGGGCGTGAAGTATTTGATGAACTTCAGCAGCCTGTACGCCTCCGAATATTCAGGGCAGTTGCGCGGCACGCTGTTCAGTATCGGTTCGGCATGATACCGCAGTACGGCAAACTCGAACAGCAGTGCGGAGTTGAACATCACGTCGGCGTTCTCCTGATAGGGGAATATCCATTTGTCCTCACCGGCCCTCACGCTTGGCCACCGCGATATGGTGTCGCGTGCCGAAGCCCCCCGGTAGTTGTAGTCGCGTATGATGCGCCTCAGCAGTCTGTTGTCCGTCGTGGGAATCCAGTTATGGTCGTCCAGCGATATGGTGGTAAGTGCCGACACGTATATCTTGTACTTATTTTCCTTCGGCACCTGCGGTGTCAGTTCGGGGTTCAGGGCGTGTATGCCTTCCAGTATGAGTATGGTATGCTCGTCTATGCGCAGCCTGTTACCTTTGTATTCTTTCTTTCCGGTGGTGAAGTTGTAACGCGGCAGTTCCACCTCTTCCCCTTTCAGCAGCGCGTGCAGCTGCTCGTTGAACAGCTGCAGGTCGAGTGCGTACAGCGATTCGTAGTCGTAGTTGCCATCCGCGTCGCGCGGCGTCTCTTCGCGGTCCACGAAGTAGTTGTCCAGCGAGATGGGGTATGGCCGCAGCCCGTTGGTCATAAGCTGTATCGACAGCCGTTTGCTGAAGGTTGTCTTGCCCGACGACGACGGTCCCGAAATCAGCACCAGCTTTACGCGCTCCCCGTTTTCGCTGCGTCTGAAGATATCATCGGCTATCTGCGCTATTTTCTTTTCCTGCAACGCTTCCGAAACCTTGATGAGGTCTGTGGCATGCCCCTTTTCGCATGCCAGGTTTACGTCGCCCACATTGCCCAGTCCTATGATGTAGCTCCACCGCAGGTATTCCTTGAATACGTCGAGCATCTTTTCCTGCTTTACCACCTCCTCCAGCACATCGGGGTTGTTCTTGTTGGGTATGCGCAACAGCAGTCCGTGGTAATACTTCACGATGTCAAACAGCTTGATGAACCCCGTGCTTGGCAGCAGGTTGCCGTAGTAATAATCCACGGTGCCGTCCAATATATAATAATATGTGTATATGGAACCGGAGGTCTTCAGCAGCCTCACCTTGTCGTCCATGCCCCGTTCGCTGAATATCCGGATGGCCTCTTCCGTGTGGCATTCCACGCGCTGGAAGGGCATGTCAGCATTTATGATTTCCTGCATGCGTTTTCTTATGGCCGTAACGTCGTCTTCTTCCAGGGGACGTCCTATGCGCAAGTCGCAGAAGTAGCCTTTCGAGACAGGGTGTTCCATGAGCAGCTTGCCGTCAGGAAACAGCTCGCTTACAGCCTTATATAGGATGAAACACAGTGAGCGGACGTATGTGCGCATGCCCGAGGGGTCGCGCACGTCGAGGAACTCTACGTCTTTGTTGTTGTAAACCCGGAAGTTCAGTCCTTCGGAGCGGTTGTTTACTTTGGCGCTGACCACCTGGTACGGGAAATCGAGGTTAAAACCGTAATAAATTTCCAAAAGGCTGCTTCCTATGGGGAAGTTTTTGTAAATATTGTTATTTTTGCAGCAAATTTGCAACATGTGTTTCATTTCGCCTGTATTATTAAGATTTGCCTTTAAAGGTAGTCTTAATGAGGCATTGTGCAAAGAAACGCACTAAATAATTATAGATGGAATATTCTTTTTATGATTTGTTAAAGCTGTTCGGCTCTCTCGCCTTGTTCCTGTATGGAATGAAAATCATGAGTGAAGGACTGCAGAAGTTTGCCGGCGACCGACTGCGTAAGATTCTTACAGTGATGACCACAAACCGTGTGACAGGAGTGTTGACGGGTACGTTGATAACCGCTCTTGTGCAGTCTTCTTCGGCAACAACGGTGATGGTGGTAAGTTTCGTGAATGCCGGCTTGCTGACATTGTCGCAGTCCATAAGTGTCATAATGGGGGCGAACATCGGTACTACGGTCACAGCATGGATTATTTCGGCATTGGGCTTCAAGGTCGATATCTCTGCTTTTGCCCTCCCGCTGCTGGCGTTCGGCATACCGTTGCTGTTCTCGCAAAGGAGTTCGCGCAAGTCGGTGGGAGAGTTCATCTTCGGCTTTTCTTTCCTTTTCATGGGGCTTTCCATGCTTCAGGCCAATGCTCCCGACCTTGAGAAAAATCCCGGTATGCTGGCTTTCGTGCAGAATTATACCGACATGGGCTTCGCCTCGGTGCTGCTTTTCGTGCTGATAGGTACGGTGCTGACCATGATTGTCCAGGCTTCAGCCGCCACCATGGCCATCACCCTTATAATGTGTGCCAACGGTTGGATAAGCTTCGAACTTGGTGCCGCGCTGGTATTGGGCGAGAACATCGGCACGACAATCACCGCCAATCTGGCGGCTCTCACAGGCAATACGCAGGCACGGCGTGCGGCATTGGCTCACCTGGCATTCAACGTGTTCGGCGTGATGTGGGTGCTTTGCGTATTTCCTTTCTTCACAGGTGCAGTATCGTGGTTCGTCGAGAGTGTGATGGGCATCAAGGAGATGTCGGTAGCAGTACCTTTCAAGCTGTCTGCTTTCCATACGGCTTTCAACGTGTGCAACGTCCTGGTGCTGATATGGTTTGTGCGGCTGATAGAACGTACCGTCTGCCTGCTCATCCCGCAGAAAGAGCAGGACGAGGAGTATCGTCTGCGTTACATTACGGGCGGTATGCTTTCTACGGCTGAGCTGTCTATCCTGCAGGCTTCCAAGGAGATTCTGCTGTTTGCAGAACGCACGCGGCGCATGTTCGGGATGGTGCGCGACCTGCTCCACACCGAGAAGGACGATGGCTTCAACAAGCTGTTCAGCCGTGTGGAGAAGTACGAGAACATCAGTGACAACATGGAGCTTGAGATTGCCAACTACCTGAACCGTGTGTCCGAGGGACGTCTGAGTGCGGAAAGCCGTCTGACGATCCGTTCCATGTTGCGTGAGGTGACGGAGATAGAAAGCATAGGCGACAGCTGCTATAACCTGGCACGTACAATCAGCCGCAAGCGCCAGTCGAACGAGGACTTCACTGCCGGGCAGTACGAGCATATACATAGTATGATGAAGCTGGTGGATGATGCGCTCGGGCAGATGGTTTCAGTGGTGGAACACTTCGGGCGGCATGACATGGACGCAAACAAGTCGTTCAACCTGGAAAACGAAATAAACAACTACCGTAACCAGCTGAAAGACCAGAACATAATGAATGTCAACAACAAGGCGTACAGCTATCAGATGGGTGTGTATTACATGGACATAATAGCAGAGTGCGAGAAGCTGGGTGACTATGTGGTAAACGTAGTGGAGGCCAGTTGTGATATAAAAGAAAAGAAAGCGTCTTAGGACGCTTTCTCGAAATCTTCTTTGCCTACTCCGCAGAGAGGGCAAACCCAGTCATCGGGCAAATCTTCAAACGCGGTGCCCGGTGCGATGCCATTGTCCGGGTCTCCCTGCTCGGGATCATATTCATATTGGCATACGGTACATACATACTTGTCCATCTTATTATACGTTTTTTTAAGTTGTGTAATCAGGATATATTCTAATTGCAAATATAACGTTTTCTTCTTACGGCACAACTCTGCTTCGCGGATTTCTTGCAACATTTACCTTAAAAAAACTTGATAACTGTATACATGCCGAATTATAGTAGTACTTTTGTGTCTGCATTCACAAAAACCGTAAAGACTTTGTATGGCTGCAAAAGATAGCTGTTATCACATCGGGCTTACCGATGAGCAGGTACGGCAAAGCCGTGCCGCGCATGGAGAGAACCTACTGACACCGCCCAAGCGACCTTCTATGTGGAAACTGTATCTGGAGAAATTTGAAGACCCGGTGGTAAGGATACTGCTGGTGGCTGCTCTGTTCTCGCTGCTTATTTCCATAGTTGAAAATGAATATGCCGAAACCATCGGAATCATTGCCGCAATCCTGCTGGCCACCGGAATCGGCTTTTTCTTTGAATATGATGCCAACCGTAAGTTCGACCTCCTGAATGCTGTAGGCGAAGAGACTCCGGTGACGGTTATAAGGAATGGGAAGGTGCACGAAATACCCCGCAAGGAAGTGGTGGTGGGCGACATTATCATTCTTGACACCGGAGAGGAAGTGCCGGCCGACGGTACGCTGGTCGAGGCTGTGTCACTGCAGGTGAACGAATCTACCCTGACGGGAGAACTGATGGTGAACAAGACTACGGACGAGGCCTGTTTTGACGACGATGCCACATATCCGTCGAACACCGTGATGAGAGGCACTACCATTACCGACGGGCATGGCGTCATGTTGGTGGACCGCGTGGGAGATGCCACCGAAATCGGTAAGGTTGCCCGCCAGGCCACTGAACAGAACCGGGAACAGACCCCGCTGAACATACAGCTTACCAGACTGGCCAACCTCATCGGGAAAGCGGGCTTCACCATTGCCGCACTTACTTTCATAATCTTTACTTCCAAAGACTTGTGGGAATACTTCCGCTCGAATAATGTAGACAACTGGCTGCAATGGCTGGCCGTGGCCCGCATCGTGCTGAAATACTTTATGATGGCTGTGACCCTGATTGTCGTTGCCGTACCCGAAGGATTGCCGATGAGTGTCACCCTGAGCCTGGCTCTGAACATGCGCCGCATGCTGAAGACCAACAACCTTGTGCGCAAGATGCATGCCTGTGAGACAATGGGTGCCATTACGGTTATCTGCACCGACAAGACCGGTACGCTCACGCAGAACCTCATGCAGGTGTACGAAGCCCGTTTGGACGAAACGAAGTACGACCTGATAGCCGAAGGTATTGCAGCCAACTCGACTGCCTTCCTGGAGGAGAAAAGCGAAGGCGAGAAGCCTGCCGGAGTGGGTAATCCCACGGAAGTTGCCCTGCTGCTGTGGCTAAACGGACGTGGGACGGACTACATTCCTCTTCGTGAGGGAGCCAGGGTGGTGAATCAGCTTACATTTTCTACCGAACGGAAATATATGGCCACACTGGTAGACTCGCCGGTGCAGCAGAGACGTGTCATGTATATAAAAGGTGCGCCCGAAATCGTAATGGGTAAGTGCAACCTGCCTGACGGGAAGGTGGCGGAATACAACGGACAACTGACGGAGTACCAGAACAAGGCCATGCGCACCTTGGGGCTGGCATATAAGTTTATCCCCGAAGACGCTCCGGAAGATTGTGCTGCACTGGTGAGCGAAGGCGGCATGACATTCTTGGGCATCTTTGCCATCAGCGACCCCATCCGTCCAGATGTGCCCGAGGCTGTGGAGCGTTGCCAGTCGGCAGGCATTGCCGTGAAGATTGTGACGGGAGATACACCGGGTACTGCCACCGAGATAGCACGGCAGATTGGCCTCTGGAAGCCCGAAGACACCGAACGCAACCGTATCACCGGCGTGGAGTTTGCAGCGCTTAGTGACGAAGAAGCCCTTGAGCGCGTGCTCGACCTGAAGGTGATGAGCCGTGCCCGCCCTATGGACAAGCAGCGGCTGGTGCAGCTGCTCCAGCAGAAGGGAGCCGTGGTGGCCGTGACAGGCGACGGCACCAACGATGCTCCGGCCTTGAACCATGCCCAGGTGGGATTGTCGATGGGGACAGGAACATCCGTCGCCAAGGAAGCCAGCGACATCACCCTGCTCGACGACTCCTTCCACAGCATTGCCACTGCCGTGATGTGGGGACGTTCGCTCTACAAAAACATACAGCGCTTCATAGTATTCCAGCTTACCATCAATGTGGTGGCCATGCTCAGCGTGTTGCTGGGCGCATTCATCGGGACCTCCCTGCCGCTCACCGTGACGCAGATGCTGTGGGTCAACCTCATTATGGACACGTTTGCCGCCATGGCGCTGGCTTCCATAGCCCCCAGCATGGACGTTATGGACGAAAAGCCGCGCAGGCGTACCGACTTCATCATCACGCCGGCTATGCGGAACAATATCATCGGTGTGGGAGTGGCCTTCCTGGTTGTCCTGATGGGGCTGCTGGCCTGTTTCAAGGGCTTGCCGGACGGACTGATGCCCGACGGCGAGATGAATGTGCATTACCTCACGGTATTCTTCACCGTCTTTGTGATGCTCCAGTTCTGGAACCTGTTCAACGCAAGCGTGTTCGGCACCAACCACTCCATCTTCAAGGATGCAGGCCATGCGCTCGGCATGTTGGGCGTGGCACTGATTATTCTGATAGGACAGATTATTATTGTGAATTTCGGCGGAAAGGTGTTCCGTACCGAGCCCCTGTCCTTTGCCACATGGATTGCCATAATAGCCTCCACTTCGTGCGTGCTCTGGTTGGGAGAGGGTGCGCGCCTTGTGAAACGCCTGCGCCAGGCACGCAGGTGCAAGTAGCTCTTCACACATGCAGATGACTGACATACATACTTACCTGTTCGATTTCGGCGGAGTGCTGATAGACCTCGACCGCCGCCGCTGTGCCGAGAGCTTCCGTGCCCTCGGCATGCCTGCCATAGAAGAACTGTTGCAGGATTTCCGGCAGCAGGGTTTCCTCCTGAGCCACGAGAAGGGAGAACTTTCCGACGAGGCTTTCAGAGACCATGTGCGTGCCTGCATAGGCCGGCATGTCGATGACAGCCTGATAGATGACGCCTGGAACAGCTTCCTCGTGGATGTTCCCGACTATAAGCTGGACTTCCTGCTCTCGTTACGCAAGGAGCATCCCGTCTATCTGCTGAGCAACACCAACGGCATACACTGGCGTTGGGCATGCAGGCATGTCTTTTCGCGTGGAGGGCATAGCGTGGACGATTATTTCGACCGTGTATTCCTGTCGTACGAGATGAAGATGGCAAAGCCCGATGCCGGAATATTCAGGCGGGTAATGGAAGAAACTGCTCTGGAGCCTCGGAAGACACTTTTCATTGATGACAGCGAGGCCAATTGCATGACTGCCCGTTCGCTCGGATTCGTCACTTATACACCGCAACCGCATGAAGATTGGAGATTCCTTTTCAGATAATGTGCCGCTGGTGGCAACCATCGGTTTCTTCGACGGGCTGCACCGTGGGCACCGTTTCCTCATAGAGCAGGTGAAGCGCGAAGCCCGGGCACGGGGCATGGGGGCGGCGGTGGTCACTTTCCCGGCACATCCGCGTTCGGTGTTGCAGCCTGATGCGCGCGGAGAGCTGCTCACCACCCTGCAGGAGAGGCTTGCCATGCTGGAGGGCGCGGGCATAGACTATTGCATCCTGCTTGGGTTTGACGCACGCCTTGCCGGACTGTCGGCCGGGCAGTTTATGAAATTGCTTGGGGAGCGTTATTGCGTACATGCCCTGGTGGTGGGTTACGACCACCGCTTTGGACACGACCGCCGCGAAGGTTTTGCCGACTACGTGCGTTATGGCAAGGAACTGGGCATGGATGTGGTACCTGCCGAAGTGTACAGGCCGTCCGACGGATGCGGGGCTGCCGATGACCGCCCCATAAGCTCTTCGCGGATACGCAGCCTGCTGCATGAGGGCAGCGTGGCCGAAGCGGCGCGTTGCCTGGGATATGATTACTTCCTGGACGGGACGGTGGAAGAAGGCCACAGGGTGGGGCGCACCATCGGTTTTCCCACGGCCAACTTGCGGGTGGGCAGCGCCGACAAGCTGGTTCCGGCAGACGGGGTATATGCTGTGCGTGCCGTGGTAGGAGGCGTGTCTCATGATGCCATGCTTTACATAGGCCGCCGTCCCACGCTGCACAACGGGACGGAGCGCACCATAGAGGCTCATCTTTTCGACTTCTCCGCCGACATATACGGTTGCCCCATGCGCCTGTATTTTGCGGGGCGGGTAAGGGGCGAATGCAAGTTCGCTTCCCTCGATGCACTGAAAGCCCGCCTGTCGGAAGACGAGAAGGAAGTCCGGCAAATCCTTTCTCTTGCGGGAAGGTGAGATACGGGTGTTTCCGGCTTGTCTGAAGTGCCTCTGCGGCACTTTTTTTTGTGTCTTTTCCCTTCAAATATCGATTTTCGTATCTTTTTTTCTGTTTTTCAATAAATATTTCTCGTTTTTCTTTGCGGTTCCAAAAAATAGCATTTCCTTTGCATATCGAAAAACGATAAATGATTATCGAATTTCAAGAACAGTTTTATTAATTCCAGACAGAAAGAAGATATGGAAACAAGAGAACGACAATCAGTAGGGCCGGTTCCGGCAGGACAACGGCAGCTGCAAGACATATATTGCGCACGCCGCGTACACGTTTCCCGCATGCGCAGTGCATGTACGGGTGAGGGGCAAGACATGTTGTCTTTAAACACCCCTCCGGGTTGCAACCTTTTTACGGCCGGGTGCATCTAACGTATAAATGCAGGCCGAATCTCCGGGTACGGGGCATTACTTCACAGAAAATCATTATTAACTCTTATAAATACATACGAATATGAAAACTTTGGCAATGACTTTGGTTATGGTTCTGGCAAGCGCGGTGAACGCAACCGGCGGCAATATTGAAAATGGATTTGCCTATAATTGCGAAGAGAAAAACGGGCAGGTGACGACGGAATACGTGTACCGCGTGGACGGGCAGTACCTCAGGCAGCACCTGAAGTATGACTTCACTTACGATGCCGAAGGGCGTGTCATCCGCAAGGAAGCGCAGCGGTGGAATGACGCTTCAGACGGTTACGTGCCCTACTACTGCCTTGAGATGTCTTATTCTGACATCGTGACCGAAGTGGAATATGCGCTGTGGGACAAGGCGGCGGACAGCTACTCCGCCATGCGCAGCAAGGTGGTCTACATGGCCTGCGGAGGCTACATGGACTACCGGGCATACGAATGGGACGGCAATGAATGCTGCTGGAACCTGACGTTGAGCCACACGTCGGGTGGGGAGATGCAATTACTGGCCGAAGGTGAATGAAACGTGGAACAATCAGCTAAACATGGACGACAATGAAGACAGCTATCAAACTCGTATTGCTTTATTTCCTGATGCAGATTCTCGGTGGCCTTACCGCGGTGCCGCTGACCATGCTTTATGTGTACCTCGTGTACGGCACTTTTGATGCCGACACCATCTCACAGTTCACCATAGTGCCCACCATGCTTATAAGTTTTGTCTACATGGCATGGTATCTGGCCAAGAAAGGCTACCTGAAGAACAACGGCCTGCGCTACGCCTGTCCGTCCCTGCCCTGCATGGGGTGGGCTGTGTTGGCGGGAGCAAGTGCCATAGTGCTGCTGATGGGACTGGATGACGTGCTCAGCTTCCTGCCCGACTGGCTGGAGATGACGTTCGACAAGCTGCAGGACAGCTGGCTGGGCATACTGTGCGTAGCGTTGCTGGGCCCCGTGCTCGAAGAACTGCTGTTCCGCGGGGCGATAACGGACGTGCTGCTGCGCAAGTACACTCCCGTGGGAGCGGTGCTGCTGTCGGGACTGATATTCGGCGTGTTCCACATCAATCCGGCGCAGGTGGTAGGTGCATGCCTCATAGGATTCCTGCTGGGGTGGATGTACTGGCGCACGCGGAGCCTGTGGCCCGGCATCATTATACACGTGCTCAACAACAGCCTTGGTATGGCGCTCGGCATTCTCTATCCGGACGTGGAGACTATGGCCGACATACCCGGCATGGGCGGAGCAGTGATGCCTGTCGTTCTGGTGGTTGCCGCAGCATTGCTTGCGCTGTCGGTATGGAGATTCCATAAGATAACCTGTAAATATAATAAAACGTATATATGAAAAAGAGACTGAATATACTATGTGCCATCATCCTGCTCGTGATGGGATTGATGGTAGTGGAGAGCAGCTACTATTTACTGGTAGGCGTCAAGAAAAGCATTGAAATGACACGTGAGTATTCAGAGCAACTGGCCACTAATCCGCAGGAAGCCGACAGGTCGGAGATTGACTTGATAAGTAACATGGTACCCCTGCACGTGATACCTCATGCCTACAAAGGCTACGATAAGGCGCAATGGCTGACCGATTCGGTGTACAACGCCAAGACGGGCAGCTACGTGCCCGTCATGTATAGCGAGTTGTATGTAAGCGTGGAGAGCGGCACTCCGGCACAACATAATGGCATTGTCTTGTTATCGTTGCTTTCCCTGTCGCTCAGCGTATGGGCCATCGTGCTCTTCATCAAATGGGTATTGGCAGTCAACCGCTCGGACGTGTTCAACTGGCGTAATGTACGCCGTCTGCGCCTCATGGGTGCCTTGTTGCTGCTGAGCACTGCCTGTTTGTGGCTGACGTCTTATTGGGATGTGCGCATCGTCAGCGAAGTCCTGTCTCTCGAAGGCTATGACTTTTATACAGGTATCTCCGTATCCTTTCCCACGCTCTTGCTGGGGCTCTGCTCGCTCATCGTAGCCGAAGTGTTTGCCATCGGACTGAGGATGAAGGAAGAACAGGATTTGACAATCTAAAACAACTTGGCCTATGCCGATAATAGTAAACTTGGATATTATGATGGCCCGCCGCAAGATATCGTTGGGCGAGCTGGCGGATAAGATAGACATCACAGCAGCCAACCTCTCCATATTGAAGACAGGCAAGGCAAAGGCCGTGCGCTTCTCTACCTTGGAGGCTATATGCAAGGCGCTCGACTGCCAGCCGGGAGACTTGCTGGAGTACAGGGAGGAATAATATATGGCACTTATATATACAATCTTGCACGATGTGCATATCAGGCTGCAACTGACTGCTGATATAACATTCAACTCCCTTAAATTAAACGCATATTATAGCACTGCCAGTGTGATATGACTTGTGCGGAATGATATGTAAGTGCCTGTATGTCTTTATCTCATTGCCCTTTGGCCTTGAAAGCCAGCGCATACATGCGCATCTGCTTCACCATGGCCAACAGCCCGTTGCTGCGGGTGGGCGAAAGGTGCTCGCGCAGCCCGATGCGGTCTATGAAGTAGAGGTCGGCAGCGAGTATCTCGTCCGGAGTGTGTCCCGACAGTATCCGTATCAGCAGGGCGATGATTCCCTTTACGATTAGGGCGTCACTCTCGGCCATGAACACTATGTGTCCGTCGGGTGTAATGTCGGCCTGCAGCCATACCCGGCTCTGGCAGCCTTCTATCAGGTTCTGTTCGGTCTTGTACTGACTGTCGAGCGGAGCCTGCGCGTTGCCCAGGTCGATAAGCAGCTGGTAGCGGTCCATCCAGTCGTCGAATTCGCTGAATTCGGCAATGATTTCATCTTGTATATCGTTGATGCTCATGTCTATACGTATAGTCTGTTATTTTTCCTTATAGATAACCTCCATTACCGTCTGCCCCACGGCATTGAGCGTGGCTTTGTCGATAATGTCCATATTGTCCGCCTGTTTATGCCAGAAGTCCCCGAAGCTGCTGCTTGCCGATGGGTCGTAGTTGATTATGTCCACGCACGGAATCTTTGCCAGTGTGTGTACATACACGTGGTCGTCCGTAACGGCCGCCCCGTCTTCCTTGGGGAAGAAGCTGCCGTAACCGATGCGGTGCGCCGCGTTCCATATCTTCCTGACGTATCTGCCGGCCGTCTGTTGGGAGTAAGGCTCCCTGTAGAATGTGGCACCCTTGCCCCCCACCATGTCCAGCAGTATGCCGAACCGTGCGTTGTATCCCTGTACATGTGGCACGCGCCCCCAGTATTGCGAGCCTAAGCACCATGTATCATGCTTGTATTCGCCCTTGTAGAATGAAGGCATGCCATAATCTTCGGCATCGAAGAAGATGATGTCTATGCCAACATCCGGTGCCTGCTGTTGCAGCTGCCGTGCCACTTCGAGCAGCACTCCCACGCCGCTTGCCCCGTCGTTGGCTCCCGATATCGGTGTCTGTTGCAGGGTCGGGTCATTCTCTTCGTCAGAATACGGGCGGCTGTCCCAGTGGGCGCACAGCATCACCCTGCGTTTCTTTTCGGGGTTGTAAGCCCCTATGATGTTGCGTGCCTTCAATATGGTGTTGTCGTATGCCACCAGGTCGGCCTCCTGGCTGTAGACCGTTGCTCCGAACTCCCGCAGTTTCCCTGCCAGGTAGTCGCCGCATTCCCTGTGTGCCACGGTATTGGGCACCCTCGGTCCAAAGTCCGTCTGCGCCTTCACATACAAGTATGCGCTGTCCGCGTTGAATCGCGGCACGCTGACGTCCGATGCCATGTCGTCTTCCTCGGCGTCATCAGCTCCTGTCCCGGCATAGCTGTTTCCCCTGTTGCCGCATGCCATCAATGTTGCAGCCATCAGGAGCAATGCCGGTATGATAAAAACATATTCCTTTCTCATATCCCGTTATTTAAAGCTCAGTTTGACATCTTTCCTGTTTACTTCCAGCGATACCTGCGCCCCGTTTATCAGCGGCACATTCATTGTTACGTGTCCCACCGGGAACCCGAAGCATACCGGGCAGCTGTACTCCTCCATGAGGTCGGCCAGCGCGCCATACAGCTCCTTGCCCAGCGACCTGTTCTCCTCGTATTCTGTGAAATGCCCTATTATCAGTCCCGACAGCCTTTCCAGCACGCCGCCCAGCTTCAGGTTATACATCATGCGCTCCACCGTGTGCGGGCGTTCGCCCACGTCTTCAATGAAAAGCACCGTTCCTTCCGGCGGGATGTCGTAGGGTGTTCCGCGCAGGCCGTACATCACCGACAGGTTTCCTCCCCGCAAGATTCCCTCGCAGTGCCCGGTGCGGTTGAGCCTGTGTGACGGGCATGTGTAGGTCTTTCCCCATCCCGTGCCCTGCTCCGTGTTGCCGAAGAGAATGTCTCTCAACAGCAGGCTGCAGTGGTCGTCTTCCGCTTCCACGGTGAGGTGGCGCGCCATGGGAGCGTGGAGCGATGCGAACCCCTCGTGCTGTATCACGTTGTGCAGGGCGGTGATGTCGCTGAACCCGATAAGCCATTTTGGGTGCTGCCTGAACCTGGTGAAGTCTGTTTTGCCCACAAGATGCACGGCCCCGTATCCTCCGCGGCTGCACAGTATCGCCTTTGCCTTGTCGTCATCGAGTGCCGCCTGCAAGTCCTCCAGACGCTGGTGTATGCTGCCGGAGTAAGTGCCGTTGCTCCCGTCCGCGTGCCGTGACGTTACGGCCTCGAGCCCCCACGACTCCAGGCGCTTGCATGCACCTTTCAAAAAAGACTTTTCTATCTTGCTTGACGGTGAGATGATAACGACCCGGTCGCCTTCTTTCAGGCGGGGTGGAAATATGAGAGGGTTCATGTGCCTTGCTGTTATAGATGAATCTGTGTACAAAGGTAGTGCAAAATTTTGATATGCCAAACGCATTGCCGGCGCGGCGGCAGTGCATTGCCCGCATGGCGGCCATACGTTGTGCAGGGCGGCAATACATACCGTCTCCTGCGGGTGCATGTTTTCTGCCGTTTTCTTCCTGACAGAACAATATTTGGCATATCTTTGTAAACGGGAAAACTTAAATGACATAAACATGAAAATAGACATGAAACGAACTGTATTGCTGCCTGTTGCCTGCCTCGCGTTTGCCGTGGCTGAAGCACAGGTGTACAAAGACCCGGATGCTGACGTGGAAGACCGCGTGGAAGACCTTCTCGGGCGGATGACACTGGAAGAGAAAGTTGCCCAGATGAATATGGACGGGCTGGGAAACTATGCCGCCCTGCCCCATGGGGCGGGTGTTGTGGAAAGCCCCTTTATCAGCGTAAACGAGATAGCACGTCTGTCTGCAGCTGCAAAGCGGCATGCAAGGGAAGAGACGCGCCTCGGCATACCGCCCATACAGATAGGCGAATGCCTTCACGGGCTGTTGGGCATGGGAGCCACGATTTTTCCGCAGGCCATAGCCCAGGGCAGCACATGGAATCCCTCCCTCGTGGAGCAGATGGCTTCGGCAGTGGCGTTGGAGGCATCGGTATCGGGCGTAGACCAGGCTTTGTCTCCGCTGTTCGACCTTGCACGCGAACCGCGCTACGGCCGCACGGAAGAGTGCTTTGGCGAGGACCCCTTCCTGGTGGCACGGATGGGGGTGGCTTTTGTCGAGGGGATGCAGGGCAAGGCGGAATACACCCGTACACGGGGCATTGCTGTGGGCAAGCTGATGTGTACGGCGAAACATTTTGCGGGGTATAGCGTCCCGGCAGGGGGTATCAATCTTGGCCCCGCATCGCTGGGAGAACGCGAGATGCGTTCGCTGCACCTTTATCCTTTCGAAAAGGCGGTGAGGGAGGCGAATGTATATTCCGTGATGCCGTCGTACAACGAGGTGGACGGCATTCCCGCCCATGCCAACCGCTGGCTGCTGGGCAGCGTGCTGCGCGGAGAGTGGGGATTCC
>CAZYVE010000030.1:0-24921 GCA_964651035.1 uncultured Bacteroides sp. | reverse complement strand
GTAAACTTCTCTTTTGGGAAAAATACAAATGACTTCAACATGATATGAAACAACAGAGGCTATCCCAAATTTTATTTTGAGACAGCCTATTTTATTTTGTCAGTTATGGGGGAAGTCCGTAATGTACATTTATCGGTCGACTTTACTCCCTACATTTTTACAGTTGCACCCAGGATATCCTTGGGTTTTCTTTCATAATAAACAACTATCAGTACCGTAGCTGAAAATGTCAGAATGGTACATATGACAGAACCTTCAAAACCGAAATTACCTCCATTAAGCAGGTCCTGTTTCGGAAGGTGCAATGTCAGCAAACTACTTCCTATCGTATTGCCGCTGACACCGTATCCAAGGATCGTGCCTTCCAGCCAGTTCCAAAACCAATGCAGTACAATTGGAAAAGTCAGATTACGGGTGTAGATGTATGATGCCCCTAACAACATTCCTGCCAGCATTATATTGACGAATGGCAAAAAAGCGAAATCCGGATTGAACAGATGCGAAACAGAAAACAGCAAAGCAGAGAGGAACAATGCTGCAAAACGATTTATTCCGCCTTTCAGCAGACGGCCTAATATAAAACCCCTCATCATGCATTCTTCAGTGAATGCTACTATCAGGAAAAAAGCAAGTTGCCCGAATAAAGACGGAAGGCTTATCCCGGCTGATACAATCTCCACTGCCCCAATGCTCAAGGATAACCCGAAGCCTGCTGCATAAATTATGACTGCCAACAATAAGCCTGCCACAGCATCACGCCAATACAGGGACAATCCAATGCCACTGACAAGCATACGACGCATGCCCGGCAATAACAATGCAGAAGCAAAGACTGCGACCAGCATCAACGTTTCAAAGAAAAAATGCAGTAGTAATCCTCCATCCTTATCGCCCAAAGTTGATGCGGAGATGACAAGCTCTCCCAGAAAACTAAGCAGTAGGAATATAATGATAAACACCAGGATAAACAATATCACATCGCCTAAAGTTCCCCATTGCTGGCGGTGGATACCCAATAAATTACCATCTTTCTCCATACAGTTTCAGGAAATCCAATTAATATCTGACAAAAATAATAATAAAAAAGAAAAAGTTATCTAACATTATTATATAAAATGCTATCTTTGGAAAGATAAAATACAATAATAAAGGACTTCAACCAATAAAAACGCTGACATCATGAAACATCAGAAACTTTATGCACTGCTAACAGTCGTACTGCTTGCATTTAATGCCTATGCACAGAAGGTCAGTAAAATATATGTTTTCAGGCCGGGTACGCTGATGACGGTTGTCTCCACTGATGAAGCCAAGGAAATCACACACCTGAAAGTGGAGGGTAAACTGAACGCGGCAGACTTTCGCTGCCTGCGCGACAGCTTCGGGCAACTGCGGATGCTGGATATCTCACAGGTTTCCATAACGCGCTATGCAGGGAAGAATGGCACATGCGACGGCTTTCATGTTTATGCGGCAAATACCATACCGCCATACGCTTTTTGCAGACTTGCACAAGACAATACCTGTACAGGAAGTAAAACCTTGAGTCGAATAACTTTGCCTGGCAATCTGAAAGCCATTGAAACCGCAGCTTTCAAGGATTGTAGAAACTTGAGAATATGTCAGATACGTAATACAGATGCCCCCAAATTACATGCGGAAGCATTATCCGATACTGTCTCCGCAATATTTCTTCCGGTCGGAAGCAGCGACGCATACCGTAAAAGGAAAGAATGGGAAAATTTTGCACTTGTAGAGGGCGAACCTGTCGGGACAAGAGTGGAAATTGGGCCTATGAGCAACCTTGCTGGGGAACTGATAAGAAAAGGTGTGCAACCTAAGGATATAAATTATCTGACTATAAAAGGCAAGATGGACGAGGCCGACTTTTTGCTGATACGCGACTACATGCCGGATTTGGTATATCTGAACATGGAAGAGGCTGATGCCACGACTATACCAGAATACACTTTCACTCAAAAGAAATATCTGTTGAGGATTTTACTTTCACGCAACTTAAAAAGCATAGGGCAACGTGCATTCAGCGGATGCAAACGGCTGTGTGGTACATTAATATTGCCCCCCACAGTAACGGCTATCGAATTCGGAGCTTTCATGGGATGTGATAACCTGCTTGGTGTTATCATCACCGGAAGCAGTATCACTACCATAGGTGACAAACTTTTCGGTGAAGAAAAGGACAGGCTAATATACATCAACCAATAGTCAACCGCAAAGGATACTATTGAGGAATATCTAGGTATGCAGTATGGTAGTTATAAAACTGTCAGTAACCCTTGTATTACGGGAAAAACGGCAAAAAGCCAGCTGCTTATTGATGGGGAAATATGGAAAGAAAGTACGAATGTAATATCCTCTGAAGAGCCTCTTGTCGGATTCGAACCAACGACCCCGAGATTACAAATCACGTGCTCTGGCCAACTGAGCTAAAGAGGCGGGGTGGGTAAGCTTGCTATATCGCGCCGCTACAACCTTCTTACCTTTGCTGCGATCAAGCCCTGGAGGATTCGAAAGGAGCTGGCCGTATAGGACTTACCCGTATTGCGCGGCAAAGGTAGGCATTTTTTCGTTATTTACAACGGCAAGGCTAAACTTTTTCAACTTTAACAGCTTGCAGAATGTAAGATACAATATAATTTATACCTTTGCGCCGTATTATTTGTATCATATAATGGAAGACAGGACTTACATGCAACGGTATGCCATGCTGTTCGGCACCTATTTGGGAGGACTATGGATACTGACATCCATATTTTTCCCCTTGGGAGTGACAATGCCGTTTCTTTTCATTATTTTTATGGTACTCACACTGTCCTCTCCATTTATAGCTTATCATTATACAAAGAAATATCGTGACGTGGCATGTGGCGGCTATATCTCATTCTCACACGCATGGGTGTTTACGGTTATGTTGCACATATTCGCCGCCCTGCTTGCTGCTGTGGCACATTATGTCTACTTCAGATTCATAGATGGTGGATTCATAGTGAATGCTTACGAACAAATGACCGATAACTTTTTCTACCAATATGGTTCACAAGATATGGATATGTATAAGGAACAGATAGAAAATGCCATCGATACTCTACGCCAGATGACGTCTATCGAGATGACCGTACAGTTAATGTCCAGCAACATTTTGTGGGGAACCTTGCTCAGTATTCCTATAGCCATATTTGCAATGAAGAAAGATAAAAGGAACAAGTTGGCTTAACAATGTTATTAGTTCCTGATATCAGACAACAGACTGCATATTATGTTCTGGTCTGGTAGTTAATATAATGTAAACAGCTTATCACAAATAAACAACATAATACCAGATGGATATATCTGTCGTCATACCACTGTACAACGAAGCTGAATCTCTGCCGGAACTGTTCGCTCGGATAGAGCAGGTAATGGATAGCCACGGATTTTCATACGAAATAATATTCGTGAACGACGGGAGTACGGACAATTCGTGGAATATTATTGAGAATTTGCAAGCCAAGGCACCAGAAACAGTGCATGGCATTAAGTTCCGCCGCAACTACGGCAAATCTCCCGCTTTGTTTTGCGGTTTCGAAAAAGCTGAAGGAGATGTTGTTATTACTATGGACGCAGACTTGCAAGACAGCCCGGAAGAGATACCCGAGTTGTATCGAATGATAACGGAAGATGGGTACGACTTAGTATCCGGCTGGAAGAAGAAACGTTACGACCCATTGTCTAAGACCATACCTACGAAGCTGTTTAATGCCACCGCCCGCATTGTATCAGGCGTAAGAAATCTGCACGACTTTAACTGCGGCCTCAAAGCATATCGCAAAGAAGTAGTGAAGAATATTGAGGTATATGGAGAAATGCACCGGTATATCCCATACTTGGCAAAAAGCGCAGGCTTTACCAAAATAGGCGAAAAGGTGGTACATCATCATGCACGTAAATACGGAAAGACTAAATTCGGAGGATGGAATCGCTTCTTCAACGGCTATTTGGACCTGATTTCACTGTGGTTCCTCTCAACATTCGGTGTTAAGCCTATGCATTTCTTCGGACTTCTCGGGTCATTGATGTTTCTGTTTGGATTCATTGCGGTTATAGTCGTAGGGGCTGGCAAACTGTACTATATGTACAACAGTTTGCCTTACAGACTGGTGACAGACTCTCCTTATTTCTATTTGGCTCTTACGTCCATGATTATTGGCACGCAACTGTTCCTGGCTGGTTTTTTGGGTGAACTGATATCCCGGAACGCTTCTGAAAGAAATAAATATCAAATAGAAAAAGCCATTTAACACTATGAAGAGATTCGCAATATTTGTCATCTCGGGGATAGTCTTCTGCCTGCTGGCAGGCACGGTAGTTTCATGTTCTGAAGAAGACGATTGTTCCATGACTACTAACCGTGGAATGATAAACTGTATTTTGTACACCATAGATTCCGAAACGAGTGTGATATCGACATACACACTTGACTCTCTGACGGTGACAGCATACGGGACAGACTCTGTAATCATAAACAACCAGAAAGAGGTAGAAGACATCTCGATTCCGTTGCGCTATACAGTCGATTCCACACAGCTTGTATTCCGATACAGCCGGAATACGACCGACACCCTTATCATACGGCATACCAATACACCATATTTCGTATCTATGGATTGTGGCTACCAAATGCAACAGACTATAACGGGCATCGGTTATACACGGCATCGACTTGACTCCATTTATATATCAGACAATGAAGCCGGCATCTATGGAAGTGAAAATATCAGATTGTTTTATTAAGCTGCTGTTCTGCCTGCTTTTGATATCGGCTCCGTGTGTTCATTGTCAGACGGTATCATCTGACAATGACGATCGCCCCAGAGCTGTGAAGAAAGAGAAAAAGGGAAACGAAATGGAGTATCCGTTATTCAACGGAGTATTTGCAAGTGTAGACCTGGCAGGGGTAGGAAGTAACCTATTTGGGGGAGACTTTCTGAGTAGCGAATTGCGTATTGACGTGGACTTGAAACATAAGTTCTTCCCGACAATAGAATTGGGGTATGGCAGTACGGATACTTGGAACGATGACGGGATACACTACAAGAGCGGGGCATCCTACTTCCGCATAGGCGCTGACTATAATGTGTTGTATAAAAAGCAACACGGACAAATGATGCTCGTAGGATTGCGCTACGGATTAAGCAGTTTCAAATACGATATAGAATCCTTGGAAATAGAGGACCCTATATACGGTGGAATATCTTGGAATCCAAATCTTATAGATGACGTCTGGGAAGAAAGCGTACTCTACAGTCACCCCGGTATGAAGGGAAACATGCACTGGATAGAGTTATGTATGACGCTACGTGCCCATATATGGAAGCGGCTGTATATGGGATGGGGGCTACGTTTCAGGTTCAAGATCTCTAATTCAACCGATACCTATGGTGATCCGTGGTATGTGCCTGGATTTGGCAAATATGCTTCTAACACGCTTGGAGTCACTTATACGATAACTTACAAACTACCTTTTTTATAATCACCGATAACTTATGACTGGATTGGAAATCTGGCTACTGGCTGTGGGGCTGTCCATGGATTGCTTTGCTGTATCCATAGCAAGTGGCATCATTTTGAAACGGATGCAACTGCGCCCCATGCTGTTCATGGCTTTCAGTTTCGGCCTTTTCCAATGGCTCATGCCGCTGATAGGATGGGCCGGGGCTAATCTATTCAGCCACCTGATAGCTGATATAGACCACTGGGTAGCGTTCGGCATACTGGCTATATTGGGTGGAAGGATGATAGCAGAATCATTCAAAAAAGAAAATTGCAAGCATGAATACAACCCGGCTGATATGAAAGTAACACTGGCTTTTGCACTGGCAACAAGCATAGATGCTCTGGCCGTAGGTATATCGTTCGCTTTTACCGGAATAAACAATTGTGCCAGCATAATGCCTGCCGTGGGAATCATCGGCCTGGTATCGTTTATACTTTCACTGACGGGACTGGTACTCGGTGTAAAGTTTGGATGTGGCATTGCACGGAAATTGAAACCTGATTTGCTGGGTGGGATAATTTTGGTGGCAATAGGAACAAAAATCCTTATAGAACACTTGTTTTTTCAGTAACCAACTGTAACGACATGGATAAGAAGACTGCAAGAAACATCGTATGGCTGGTTCTGCTCGCAGCCGGAACAGTATGGATACTCATCCGTCACAATACCTCTACCACGTATCAAAAGGATAGCGGGCTGATATTCGGAACCATCTATAACATCACTTACCGGCATGATACAAACCTGAAGAATGAGATAGAATCCGAGCTTAAACGTCTTGACGGGTCACTTTCTCCATTCAACGACACTGCAGTAATCACGCGTATCAACCGTAATGAGGATATTGTTCCCGACACATTCTTCGTCAACGTGTTCAGGCGCAGCATGGAGATTTCAGACGAGACGGAAGGGGCATTCGACATTACCGTGGCGCCGTTGGTAAATGCATGGGGGTTCGGGTTTGAGAAAGAAATGTTCCCCGACTCGGCAATGATAGACAGTCTGCTGGAATTTACCGGCTACCGCAAAATATCATTGTCTGACGAAGGAAAGGTTATTAAAAAAGACCGGCGTATGATGCTCACATGCAGCGCAGTGGCTAAGGGGTATGCTGTTGACGTCGTGGCCGGATTGCTGGCGCGTAATGGCTCCGACGATTACATGGTGGATATAGGAGGCGAGGTCGTAACACGCGGCAACAACCCGGCAGGAGAGAAATGGCGGATAGGTATAAACAAGCCGGTAGATGATTCTCTATCCCAACACAGTGACATACAAACTGTATTGCATATCAGTGGAAAAGGCATAGCCACATCGGGCAACTACCGCAACTACTATTACCATGATGGCAAGAAATACGCCCATACCATCGACCCACGCACAGGCTATCCCGTGCAGCACAGCATCTTGTCTGCAACCGTAGTGGCCAAAGACTGCATGAGTGCAGATGCTTATGCCACTGCTTTCATGGTGATGGGGCTTGAAAAGGCCAAAGATTTTGTAGACAGGCATCCGAAGATTGATGCCTATTTCATATACGCGGCTCCGGACGGTACCATACAAAGCTATGCCACCGGAGGCATGCAAGAATACATCCAGCCGGCAGAAAACAGGCATGAGTGATTCCCCTATGTATTGGCTTGCCATGTCGGGATGGGCCATCACCGGTCTGTCCAAAACCGTTCAGTGATGTCAGCCATTTGTCCGTTGGCTTTGCGCATGTAAAGCCGTTGGTTGGTGTTTCTGCTTTTGAGACCTCCAAGCGCTTCTACGTATGGGCCGAACTTGACATAATCGAATACCTGTGTTATGCAAGGAGGCTCGACTTTCTCGCGCCCACTATACCATCCCACTTTGACCGACTGATACTTCTTGCGTATGTACTGCGAGAGCGACACTAATGCGGAGACTTCTGCATCGCCGCCCATGAAGCATATACACGTCACGGCATACCCGTACTTGGCCATCATACTGTCTATGGCACCTGCATCCAACCGGTTGCCTATATCATTCCACAGATACTTGCTATGGCAGCCCGGGCAATGACACGGGCAACCCGATATGTTTATGGCCAAGGTCACTTCATCAGGGATTTCTTGGAAAACTATATCCGAATTTACGTATTTCAACATGGCATATTCCTGTTAACAGACTTTGCGTAATATCTGCGGGCTGCTTCTTCCTGCCTTGCTGCAGAGAAATTGCTTACGCGCTTTAAATAGCCGATTACCCTTGTGAGGTAGTCTATGTTCTTACTGTGGCAGTGTGGGCATTCTTTCAGGTAACGTTTGTCTATGTGCCCGCAGTCATTGCATACCGTATTGGGGATATTGAATGTGAAGTAGTTGCACCCCTCTTTCGCTGCCACGCTCAACAAACGACGATATTGAGGCTGCGAAAGATGTTCCTCAAGGTTCAAGTGTAACGCAGAACCGCCGGTCAGATGTTCGATATAGGGCGCGCCGTGGAGGCGGAACTTGTCGAGTACGTTCAGTGACGGGTCTTCCACTACATAGAAATAGCTGTTATAGCAGTCACGCGGCACTGCATATCCGTCTTCTCGATCCCACTTTGCATGTTTTACCCCCACATTCTCGGCGGGAATCATTTCGCAGTTGAACATAACGTCTTTCGTGCGATACTTTTTATTGTATTTTTCAACTATTCCGAGTACGTTACGTACAAATTTCAAATACTCATGATTATCATTTATCTTTAATCCGAGAAACTCTGCCGCTTCCACAAGGCCGTTTATACCTATGGTAAGATATTGCCTGCCTATGTTGATGTACCCCGCATCAAACAGAGGCAGCATACCCGCCTGCTGCAGTTCTTTCAGGTTCTCATTGTATGCCAGTTGCACTTTGTGTACCAGGTCTGTAATATCTTCAAGGAAAAGTCCGTATTCCATACCATTGTTCATAGCATACTGTATACAGCGATTAAGGTTTATGGTAAGCACGCTTTTCGAACCGGTAGACACGCCTCCCGCGCCAAGAGTATAACTGAACCCGTTATCCTGAATTTCGTTGCGCAAGCGGCAGCACGAACTCAACGAGTCAGCATTATCACTCATGTATGTGAAAAACGAATGTCCATTGGCATACATTTCAGCGGTAAAGTCGCCCCACTCCTTGTCTATAACATCTCCGTCCTTGGTCAATAGTGCCATCGTTTCCACAGGGAATGTAAGAACTGCTGTGGTGCGTTCCTTGTTGAACCACTTCATAAAACGCTTTTGCAACCAGCTGAGGCTTTCCCAATCTGGACGCGAACCATCCGGAAAACGAAACTCTCCGAACAGGCTTTCAAAATACGGGCGGTCGTAGTAGGATATGTTCCAGAAAACGGCCTGGTAGTTTCTTGCTCCTGTCGGCTGGTTGATAGAGTAGACAATCTGTTCAAAACAATCGGTAATCATTTTATCTATCGTACGCTGTCTAACAGAGAGGTCGACCACCTTGTCCCCATTACGCCAATAGTCTTGCCCGTATTCCAAACCTAAGAAATAGTTAAGGTACATCAGGAATTCAGGTGTAGCGCAGGCTCCGCTCAGCATACTCGACACCATGAACACCATGTTCACGAATCCACCGCAAAACGACTTCAGATTGGTGGGAGCGGTAGAGTTGCCGCCTATGGACACTGTTCCTCCCGTCAGCCATGGATACATGGTGATTGATGCGCAATAATTGGCGAGGCTCGTTTCGTCGTTTTTATAGATGAAATGGTGCTCGAGCATGTATATATACTTGTCAGCAAGCTCTTTGCTGTACATCTTCTTTATGCGTTCGGTCAGCAGACGGCGGTTCAGACGGATGAAATTCGACTTCGGCAGTTCACCTATGAGCGTAGCGATGTTTTTGTGCTCCACATTGGCATTGGCATCATATTTCGAGCCGGTGGCCGCATTGCTCGCCCCGCAATAGTCATACAGAAACTTCATTTTCTCCAACGTTTCCCTATCCTCGGTATGCCGTTGACGGTAGAGCATAAAACTTTTCGCCACCTGGTAGTGGCCTTCTTTCATTAAGGCTTCTTCCACTTGGTTTTGGATATTTTCCACTGTCACTCCGTCCTTGAGATCCAACCGACTTATGATGTGTGACATCTGATTGAGATCAACAGGTTCATTTATTGAATTAAATGCCTTAACTATCGCATTCATTATTTTGTCAAGACTGAATCGCTCAATATTGCCGTCACGCTTTGTAATTGTAAAATTCATTGTTCTCATTTTTAATATATTATGTTAGTTGTATAAATTCAAAGTTTCCTATTTTGGAAAACTTTCTGTGATTATTATTCGAAAAAGTTTCCCTATTTCTATAATTTCTCCCGCAAATGTAAGATAAAAAAATAACAGATACGACAACTTCTACCTCTTTTTTGGGGTGAGAACTTTCATGTCTCTGCCTGTCGGCAAACGTAGGATTGCAGGATATCCGGAATCTTTCCCATTACATACAATAGGTGCGAGGGGAATATGTACACGGCATGTGTAGAATATGTATTATTCACGTATAATACATGTCTTACACATATATATTTATTGATTAAATTAAACGGAGCAGAAATACCATGCCTTACAATCGGCGGCAAGACCATATTTTTGTCAAGTGTACATGTGTATCGAGAATTTTTATAGTAACTTTGCAGCAACGAATAAGGAATGATATAAACAATCTTCACAGATAAAAATGCTTACCATCAAACAAATTACAGAAAACACCGATGCCGTAGTGCGCGGTCTTGAAAAGAAACACTTCAACAACGCCGGAGAAACAATAGCACAAGTACTTTCCCTCAACAACAAACGTAAGGGTATACAGGCTGTCCTCGACAATAATCTTGCGGAGGTGAACTCCAGTTCAAAACTTATCGGACTATTGATGAGAGACGGCAAAAAAGATGAGGCTGAAGCTGCCAAAACCCGTGTGGCCGCATTGAAAGAGAAAAATAAAGTCCTTCAGGACGATATGGAGCAGGCTGCCCATGACCTGCAGCAGTTGTTGTACACCATACCCAACGTGCCCTATGATGAAGTGCCCGAAGGCAATGGAGCCGAGGATAATCTCGTGGTTAAGACGGGTGGCATGGAAAATCCTCTGCCAAAGGATGCCCTGCCACACTGGGAATTGGCCAGGAAATATGACATCATCGATTTCGACCTGGGTGTGAAAATCACGGGAGCCGGTTTCCCCGTTTACAAAGGCAAAGGAGCACAGCTGCAACGTGCACTCATAAACTTCTTCCTGGACGAGGCACGCAAATCGGGATACATGGAAATCATGCCTCCGACGGTAGTCAACGCCGCATCAGGATACGGTACCGGACAATTGCCTGACAAGGAAGGGCAGATGTACCACTGCGAAGCGGATGACCTTTATCTCATACCTACAGCCGAGGTTCCCGTAACTAATATATACCGTGATGTTATTCTGGATGAGAAAGACCTGCCGATTAAAAACTGTGCATATACGGAATGCTTCCGTAGGGAAGCCGGTTCTTATGGGAAAGACGTGCGCGGGCTGAATCGCCTGCATGAGTTTTCCAAGGTAGAACTCGTGCGGATAGACAAACCCGAGCACTCTCGCCAGTCACATAAAGAGATGCTGGACCACGTGGAAAGCCTGCTGCAAAAGTTGGAACTGCCATACAGAATATTGCGGTTATGTGGCGGTGACATGAGTTTTACTGCTGCGATATGTTACGATTTCGAGGTATATAGCGAGGCACAGAAACGCTGGCTGGAAGTCAGTTCCGTGTCTAACTTCGACACTTACCAGGCCAACCGGCTGAAATGCAGGTACCGGACGAGTGACAGAAAAATCGAACTGTGCCACACTCTTAACGGCTCGGCGCTGGCTCTTCCCCGTATAGTGGCCGCCCTGCTTGAGAATAACCAGACACCGGATGGTATCCGGATTCCCAAGGCGTTGGTGCCTTACTGCGGATTCGATATTATTGATTAATGCGTAACTGCAAGAAAGCAGTGTGTCATAATACGCAGTCTGCTGCGTTGCAGGCTTCTTGTATCTCACGTATTCTTACACACTTTAGGGGTTGTGCTGCAAAACCTGCGTTTTGGCACAGCCCCGTTTCTTATCCCGACATGCAACGATTCTCTGCGTTGAGAATCATTCATAACTTTGAAACATGCTGAAGAAATAGTGCGGGAGGCTATAAAAAGGGAAATATAAGGTTCGTATCTTTATTTTTGCAAAAAAGATTTTTGTAATATTCAGATAAAATGTATATTTGTGTACAAATTTGGTGTGGCGGTAATGACGGACGAAGAAAAGAACCTGTTGAGTACTTTCGAAGCACGGTTAAGGCATTTGATTTATCTGCACGATGAACTGAAACGTGACTACGGGGAACTGCAAAGCCGGGTCGAAACCTTGCAAGATGAACAGCGTAAAATACAGGCCGATTACAACGAACTGCAACGACGTTTCACCGATTTAAAATCTGCCGAGACAATCAGCCTTAACGGTGGTGATGTAAGAGAAACAAAACTGAGATTGTCGAAGCTTGTGCGTGAAGTCGATAAGTGCATCGCCTTGTTGAATGAATGATGAGATAAGAGGATGTATGAGAACGATAAAATAAGAATAAACTTGCATATGGCCGGCTTCTCTTTCTCTGTAACCATAAAGCGTGAAGACGAAGAAATGGTGAGAGAGGCAGCCAAGCAGGTGAACATAAGGTATAACTTTAACCAGGAACATAACCCGAACGTGCCATCGGAACAGATTATCAGGATGGTGGCTTTCGAGTTTTCTTTGGATGCGTTGCGGCAGAAAAACCGGAATGATACGAGACCTTATACTGAGAAGATAAAAGAACTGACAGAAACATTGGAGAGCTACTTTAAGGGAGAATGATTCTTCAACTGGTCTCCATGTGGGCTTTCGCAGGATTATAATTTTCACGCACTGCAATAGAGTGTTTTCCCGTCGGGAAGCGCTTTTGCGTAGTGCTTTTTTATTTAATATATAATACTACTAATACTACACAAAAATGACTGGAATTTCGATAGCGGTATCCGTTGCCTGTCTGATTGTCGGAGGGTTTGGCGCTTACTTATTGTTCAAGTACGGGCTGAAGTCAAAATATGACGCCATCTTGAGAGAAGCGGAAACGGAGGGAGAAAGTATCAAGAAAAACAAATTATTGGAAGTAAAGGAAAAGTTTCTTAACAAGAAAGCCGAACTGGAAAAAGAAGTGGCCGCCCGCAATCAGAAAATACAGCAGGCGGAGAATAAACTGAAACAGCGTGAAATGGTACTGAACCAACGTAATGAAGATGTGCTGCGCAAGAAACAAGAAGCAGAGGCCATCAAGGCTAACCTCGAGACGCAGTTGGGGATAGTGGACAAAAAGAAGGAAGAGTTGGAACAACTGCAGCGCAAAGAAATAGAAAAGCTGGAAGCCATCTCCGGACTTTCGGCTGCTGAAGCCAAGGAACGCATGGTCGAATCTCTGAAGGAGGAGGCCAAGTCACAGGCCCAGTCGTACATAAACGACATAATGGACGAAGCCAAACTGACGGCCAACAAAGAGGCCAAACGTATAGTAATACAGGCAATACAACGTGTGGCAACAGAAACTGCAATCGAAAATTCCGTGACCGTATTCCACATAGAGTCTGACGAGATAAAAGGACGTATCATAGGACGTGAAGGCCGCAACATCCGTGCGCTTGAGGCTGCAACCGGCGTGGAGATAGTGGTGGATGATACTCCTGAGGCCATAGTGCTGTCGGCATTCGACCCGGTGCGCCGCGAGATTGCACGCCTTGCCTTGCATCAGCTGGTGGCCGACGGGCGTATACATCCGGCACGTATTGAGGAGGTGGTGGCCAAGGTACGCAAGCAGGTCGAAGAAGAAATAATAGAGACGGGGAAACGTACCACAATCGATCTGGGCATACATGGCATGCATCCTGAACTTATACGCATCATCGGTAAAATGAAATATCGCTCCTCTTACGGACAAAACCTCTTGCAGCATGCACGCGAAACGGCAAACCTCTGCGCAGTCATGGCATCGGAATTAGGGCTTAACCCCAAAAAGGCCAAACGCGCAGGCCTGTTGCACGATATAGGCAAGGTACCTGATGAAGAACCGGAATTACCTCACGCACTATATGGTATGAAACTGGCTGAAAGATACAAAGAAAAGCCTGATATATGCAATGCTATCGGGGCTCATCACGACGAGATAGAAATGAATACTCTGCTGGCACCTATCGTACAGGTATGTGATGCCATATCCGGAGCACGTCCTGGAGCACGTCGGGAAATTGTGGAGGCTTATATAAAACGACTGAATGACCTTGAACAACTGGCGATGTCCTATCCTGGTGTAACCAAAACTTATGCCATACAGGCAGGCCGCGAGCTGCGGGTCATTGTTGGAGCCGACAAAATAGACGACAAACAGACGGAAAACTTGTCTGGAGAGATAGCCAAGAAAATACAGGATGAGATGACATATCCCGGACAGGTGAAGATTACTGTAATACGTGAGACCCGGGCGGTGAGTTATGCGAAGTAAATAATCCGCTGATTCCCTGATTTAATTCAATCTTGTGATTTGTAAAAGTCCCTCCTGCGCATATCTTCGTTTCTTTTATGAAAGATGGAGGATGTGAGGAGGGGATTTTGTTTTGAACAATCTGAAAGTATTCAGACATAATTTGTTATTGCATCATGAAACATTATCAATTTGAAGTTTGTGCCAATTCCGTGGAAAGCTGTCAGGCTGCGCAGGCTGGGGGGGCGGATCGTGTGGAGTTGTGCGCCGGCATCCCCGAAGGAGGTACAACCCCTTCTTATGGGGAGATCGCAATGGCGCGTAAGATTCTGAAAAATACGCGTTTGCATGTGATTATCCGTCCACGTGGCGGAGATTTCCTATACTCTCCGCTCGAACAGCATATTATGGTGAAAGATATTGAATGCGCCCGCAGTTTGGGCGCTGATGGAGTTGTATTCGGTTGTCTGACTGCCGATGGTGATGTGGACATTCAGTTAATGGAAAAACTGATGGAGGCTTCTGAAGGCATGTCTGTCACCTTTCATCGCGCATTTGATGTGTGCCGGAATCCTGATAAAGCCCTGGAGGAAATTATAGCCTTGGGGTGTAACCGAATTCTAACCTCAGGACAGCAATCCACCGCAGAACAGGGTATACCGCTTTTACGTGAGTTACAAAAGAAAGCCGGCGAGCGAATTGTTTTGCTGGCCGGCTGTGGGGTAAACGAGAAAAACATCGCCCGCATAGCCCGTGAGACAGGCATTCATGAATTTCACTTCTCGGCACGCGAAGAGGTGGAGAGCGGTATGCAGTTCCGTAATGAAGCAGTATCTATGGGCGGGATTGTACATATAACAGAGTATTCCCGCCCGGTGACCACAGCTGATAGGGTGGCTGCCACTATCAGTGCACTTACAACCCTCTGATGGTGCGCATTAATTGTTCACCAAGCCCTATGGTATAGCCTTGAGAGATGAATACAACGCGGTTGAACGTGTCGGCAATAATGAAGATGGGCAATGCTTCCTTATTGTGCAGCTTCATTTCGCTGACTATTTGGGCTGTTGCGTCATGGGTATCCATGCCGTATATGATGGTAGATGGCAGTCCGGGGAAGTCTTCTGCGTGGTATCGTTTGTACTTTTCCGTATCAGGGAATAGCAATACTATCTTGCGGCCCCACTTTTCGAGGTCTTCGCTCAATTTGGCTATATCCTTAAGGGCATGGTTCGTTGGTTCCTGGCCAGGACCAAGTATTCCTACTATGTAATAACCACGTCCGCAAGCAGCAAGCAGTGAGGTAGGCTCATCGGCAGTTTCCCCGTTTTCTATAGGAGTAAAGAGAGTTTCGGAATTGAAGTTGCCTATGACTTGTATTTCATCTTTGCTTTCACGCATTACTAACGGTATTTCAGTAAGTTTGCCTTGATTCACATCGAATGAGCGCAGATGGGCCAGCACGGTACCGTTGGCAAGGCGTGTGCCAGATGTCATTATGTAGTAGCCTTCAGGAACAGCCCTTGATTGTTTCAGCAGAGTAGACCACAATGTGGAGTGTTCATCGTAGTTTTGCAGTTGCAGGTGTCCGTTCTCGCATTTGGATAGTGAGAAATGAGTATAATATTTGGGGTCATCGAGTACTGGTGTTGCTTTATAGGTAGCTTTCAGATACCCTGAAGGCGGAACTTGTTTGGCAAGTCCTACGTTGAAATTCACATCATATGTGACTCCGTTCTTCAGGTTCCTGTCGCTCATATCTTGATAGCATACCTTGCCAGTGACTTCATCTATCCATGCGGGTATGCCCAGACTCCTTGCTATGGATACGAAGAATATGTCGCGTGACATACTGTCGGCCACACGTGCTTTCCACACGCCTTCCGGTGATATGGGAATGAGACGTACGTTCAAGTCATTGTCTATTGTTATGGAATCCCTGCACCATTCAACCAAGCGTTGCGGTTGTTGCCGGAAATTTTCTGCGAGGTCTTTGTCTATTACTGTCTGGAAGAATGACTTGTAAGGAGTCAGCTCCTCGTTACCGACACGCGGATTTAAAAGATGCCTGAAATAATGTTCGGGAGCAGCTGTATCTAGCGTGTTCCGAAGATTGTCTGTCAGTACATCCAAACTCACGTCGCGTAAATCTTTTGCAGATATAACTCCCAGAAGGCTGACAGCAAGCGATGCTTTTCCCTCATCGGCAGCCATGGTCAGAAAACGGGTGAGTGTCTCGTGGTTTCCGCATGAAGCAACAAGGAATCTGGCTGCTTTTTCTTTTTCATGCTGATTCAGTCCCTGTAAAGAACGGACAAATTCGTCCGCTTTCTCTCCATTAAAGAACGTATTTGTATAAGCATTACGTATAGAATCCTCTACAAGCATGCGTCGGTCATTTTCTGCACGTTGTTCGGGCGTTACTTCTGGTAATTTGGCATTTTCGGCAGGTGGTACTATATCGATGTCCATAGCAAAGAGATCGCCGTCTTTCCTTATCAGTTTTATCGTCGCTTCCGTTTGCTTGCCGAATGAAACCTTTGCAAAGTCGAAACGTCCATCCTTAGAGGCCCATACAAGCATGTCACCCTTGCCTGCTTTTAAACTGCACATACCGTTGGCATCGGTATATTTGGTGGCTACAGTATAAAACTCCGCATAGTTGAATATCTTGAATTCCACACATGCATCCTGTATCGGGTTCCCTTCCTCATCGGTTACCTTCACGTCCAGTTCAGTAATGGGTGCGTAATTTTCTGTTATACTTATTTCTGTATGGTTGGGGGTGACTTCAATAACCTCTTCTTCTCCTTTATAGAAACCAAATACGCGCGTATGCATCAGCATGCCACGGCTTGCCGGAGCATTGAACCATCCCAGGTCGAGCACTGGCTCGGGTTCACATGCACCGAGAAAATGCCATTGTCCGTCGGCCCATGCTTCCACCCATGCATGGTTGTCATCCGTGTGTGCCCATCTGGGGGTATATACCTGTCGTGCCGGTATGCCGACCGAGCGCAGGGCAGCAACAAGCAATGTAGATTCTTCACCACACCGTCCATAGGCAGTGCGTACTGTTGCGAGTGGAGAACTGGTGCGTGCATCGCTCGGCTGATAAACAGCTTTCTCGTGACACCAATGGTTCACTTCAAGTATAGCATCGTATATCGACATATTTTGTACGCGCGGCTTTAGCTCCTCATAAAATATTACCCGTGCACTGTCCAGATGTTCGTTGTTGATACGTACAGGCAAAACAAAGTGGCGGAACAGATCCTCCGGAATTTCACTTCCCCAAGGCATTTCTTCTGCTGCGCGCCGTGCTGCACGGATGTTTGTCAAATAGAATTCACCGCTGTAGTCCGTAATATCGGGTAGTGGCATATATGCATACAAGAATTTCAGAGCTTCTTGCTCATAAGTAGAAATATCTGTATCAATTATGGCAAACAAGTCTCCTTTAGGTAAAGCAGAGCGTTTCTTTTGATAATCCGCTTCTACTTGATTCCTGTAGTCTGCATCATTCATAAAGTGTGAATTGCCTGTACATGAAGTCAGCAGACAAAACAGACAGAAAAGTGATGATAAAGCTGCAATGTGTTTCATAATACTTATTGAGTTAAATTTATATGATCAGCCGAGTATTGCTGACAAATATAATTAATCTGCCTGAATTTTCATCGCAAAACATATTGGAAAGTTCACCGGTCGCCTGTTATCACCGTCTCGTCAGTTTGTCTTGGGTTATAAGTCTCACCTCACTGTTTTCGTCATAAGGTACGGTTGTATTGAGAACGGATTTTTGTTGTAAGTGAACGACACCTGAGTGAGGAACTGCCAGCCTACCGGAACGGACAAGTATACAGGCAGACGGAAAACGCCGGATAAGGAGAAAAACAATACCGATCTGATTGAAAAACTGAATTCTATGACACCCAAGGAAATCTTCTTCAAAAATATTTTGTAATATTGCACTTGCTGGTTTACTCAGCCCTTGAAGTCCAATAAAAAACAAAAACAGAACGATGAAAACGATGAAATGGTTTGCAGGAACAGTTGCGGTATTGCTTGCAGCTTCCTGCGGAAATGTGAAAAAAGAAACGGTTTCTGCCGGGGACAAGGCTCTCCCGGATGGTGTCACGGTGATGACAGTCGATTCACTCACACTGATTACGTTGCAGGATAATGCCGGCAACAATCAAATGCCCAACAAACTGTTCTACGGAACAGAAGACTCAGCCCGCGTGGAACAGCTCTCTCCTACGGGAAGTGTACCTTCATCCATCAGTTGTTTCCTGGTGGAAGCGCAGGGTAAGAAAGTTCTTTTCGATACCGGTAACGGTACGGAAAAGGGTGGCTGCCTGCAGATGAGGTTGGACTCGCTGGGCATTTCACCGGATGAGATAGACTATCTGGTGTTGACACACTTCCACAACGACCACATCGGCGGCATGCTTTCAGGGGATATTCCCGTATTTACCCGGGCTGAAGTCTATGTGCCCGAACCTGAATACGATTTCTGGATGACATGCGGAGATCCTGCCGGCAATGCGGCGCGTGCCATGCACGCATATTCCGACCGGCTGCACCGCTTTGCCTGGACTGATATCCTGCCCTTGGGCATACAGCCGATGGCTGCTCCCGGGCATACACCTGGGCATACAGCCTACCGCATGGGAAGGCTGCTGGTGGTGGGCGACCTTATGCATGGCGTGGCACTGCAGTTGCAGGACCTCAACATCTGTCCCGCTTATGACATGGACCGCGAACAGGCTATTATGACGCGGAAGAAGATGGTGGAATACATCAAGGAGTCGGATGCCGAACTGATAGTGGCAGGTATGCATTTCCCCGGCAACGGAGTGCTTCCAAATCTGTCGCTGGAGGAACAGCCTAAGTAGTCTGAGGTGCGGAAAATACATAACTACTTCAAACTCAACTTCAAGATATAAGGATATTATACTAATACCCCACCTGTTTCTCTTGCTCAGCATTGTAGCGGTTGCCGGTCACGGGGATGGCAGCTACGGCATCTTCTATCTCCCTCCACTCTTCAGGGGTGAGGGAGAACTCCAGTGTACGCAGATTCTCTTCTAAGTGAGACAGTTTCGTCGTGCCAGGAATAGGCACAATCCACGGCGCTTTCTGCAAGAGCCAGCCGAGAGCCAGCTGTGCAGATGTAATGCCGCGTTCACGTCCGAAACGTTGCAGTACGTTTACGATGCGGTAATTGGCACGTCTGGCCTCCGGTGTAAAGCGTGGCAGGGTGTTGCGGTTGTCGTTCTGCGGGTCGAATTCTGTGTATTCGCTGATATCCCCGCCGAGAAACCCTCGGTTCAACGGGCTGTAGGGCACGAAGCCGATACCTAATTCTCGGCACACGTCGAGCACACCGTTGCTCTCCACGTCACGATGCATCAGATGGTATTCACTTTGGATGGCGGTCAGAGGACAGACTGAATGTGCCTTCCGGATGGTTTCCGCGCTGACCTCGCACATGCCCCAGTGCAGCACCTTGCCTTCCTTCATCAAGTCGCTGATGGTACCGGCCACGTCTTCTACCGGCGTATCCGGATCGAAGCGGTGCTGGTAAAAAAGCGGTATCACGTCGGTGCGCAAACGCTTCAACGATTCTTCACAATAGCGGCGGATGGTGGCAGGACGGCTGTCCTGTCGGCCGGTAGCCTTGCCGTCTATGACCTCATGTCCGAACTTGGTGGTGACGTTCACTTTCCCTCGGAATTCTCCAAGAGCCTCGCCAGCCAGCTCTTCGTTGTTCAACGGGCCGTAGATTATGGCGGTGTCGAACAGCGTCACACCACGGTCCATCGCCTCGTGCAGCAGGCGGATACAGGCCGCCTTGTTTGGATGCCAGCTGCGGTTGTAGGTCATGCCCATCACACCGAATCCCAAAGCCGATACTTCGAAGGCGGCATTGCCAGTGCCCAATGTGCGGTACGTGCCTGTAGTGGCAGCCGACAGTTCACCGTTCCTGGTTGCCGGATGGACGCTTGTTCTTTGTTTAACGGCCTGTACCTTGTCCCATGTCGGTGATACGGCCAGTGTAGCGCCTACGGTAGCCACCGTCTTCAGAAAATTACGGCGGCTGATGTCTTTTCCCTTGGTTGTCTTTTTCATATCCTTTCGCTTTAAGTCTGTTTGTTATGTCCGGCATGCCGGGTTTATGACTGTGTTCCGGCCGCTTTCGATATTGTTGTACAAATATAACGGCTTCGGTAGAGGAATATTTTGCCTGTAGGCTCAAAGGATTTTGTTCTGAGGTTCAATATACAGATAGAGTATGCACGACTCGTTATAGGTTCGCCGCCGTTTCGTGCAACAGCTCGGTAGAACACGTTTCCCGCATGCATTTGACATGATGTGTACACGGTCTTAATATCTATGGCAAAACGTGATTACGCAACTCAAAGAAATTCTGGCTCGTAAGCCAGGGAAAAAATCGTTGTCTGTATTCATACGCAGGATAAAATGCTTACCTTTGTGCCCCAAACGATAATGGACATTGATATTATGGCATCAAAACCTTGCATTCCTAAGGGAACACGTGACTTCTCGCCTGTGGAGATGGCGAAACGCAACTACATATTCAATACGATACGTGATGTATATCGCTTATATGGATTCCAGCAGATAGAAACTCCGGCTATGGAATCGTTATCCACGCTGATGGGCAAATATGGTGAAGAGGGCGACAAACTCCTTTTTAAAATACAGAATTCCGGCGATTACTTTTCCGGACTGAGCGATGAAGAGTTGCTCAGCCGCAATGCTGCCAAGTTGGCATGCAAATTTTGCGAAAAAGGTCTTCGCTACGACCTTACCGTACCTTTTGCCCGCTACGTTGTTATGCATCGTGATGAACTGACCTTCCCCTTTAAACGTTATCAGATACAACCCGTGTGGCGTGCAGATCGTCCGCAGAAAGGCCGTTACCGCGAGTTTTACCAGTGTGATGCAGACGTGGTAGGCAGCGACTCGCTGCTCAACGAAGTGGAGCTGATGCAGATTATCGATGAGGTCTTTTCACGCTTCGGCATCCGTGTCAGTATCAGGATAAACAACCGCAAGATTCTTTCCGGCATAGCCGAAGTGATAGGCGAAGCGGACAAGATTGTGGACATAACCGTTGCCATGGATAAACTTGAGAAAATGGGACTGGACAATGTCAACGCCGAACTGCGCAGCAAGGGTGTATCTGAAGAGGCTATATCCCGTCTGCAACCCATAATCATGTTGGGTGGTACTAATATCGGCAAATTGGACACTCTGCGGCAAATCATGGCAGCAAGTACAATCGGGTTGAGAGGTGTGGAAGAAACCGCCTTCATACTGACTACAATCGAAGGCTTGGGACTGAAGAACGAGGTGCAGCTCGACCTTACACTGGCACGGGGCCTGAACTACTATACGGGTGCCATTTTCGAAGTAAAAGCTTTGGACGTGCAGATAGGAAGCATCACGGGCGGTGGACGGTACGACAATTTGACAGGTGTATTTGGTATGCCGGGAGTGAGCGGCGTAGGTATCTCTTTCGGTGCCGACCGCATATTCGATGTGCTGAACCATTTGGATCTTTATCCAAAGGAGGCTATGGGCGGCACGCAGTTGATGTTCACAAATTTTGGCCGGGATGAGGCGACTTTCTCCATGCAGATACTCTCGCGTGTGCGTGCTGCCGGTATCCGTGCGGAGATTTTTCCGGATTGTAGCAAGATGAAGAAACAGATGAGTTATGCCAATGCCAATGGCGTACCCTATGTGGCTCTTGTTGGAGAGGAAGAAATGAAGACCGGAAATGTAACGTTGAAAGATATGGTTACGGGCAGTCAAAGGTCGATGACTCCGCAGGAATTGATAGATTTCTTATTACAGGCTAATTAGTACTCAGAAAACCGAAAAATCTCTTAAAAGGAAATACAACGTGTTTCCTTTTTTTATATATTTGTCTAAACCTTGCAAGGTGTAAGTCAACCATGTATTTATTTCACTTTGGCTATAATAAAAAGGAGGTTTTCATGATTACAGTTCTATTCAGGCATAAAAGATTCTATATCACAGTTGGTATAGTGATGATTGTAATAGCCATCCTGTTTATTCTGTATTTAGGTAGCTCCATGTTGCGCTCGACGGCTACGTTCTGGCAGGATTATACATGAGATGCCTTATAATTGGAACTAATTGCCGTACAATCTGATTTTGCTTTCCAGACCATACGCTGTGTTTTTGTTGCACGTGTATGGTCTGGAATATTTATATGGTTCCATAACTCGTTATTGTCATGCTTGGCTGTCCTTTTGTCAGTCAGATTCTGCCAAATGGCACAACTTATGTCTTGGCACACTTTTGGTAGAAGCTTTTGCGCTTGAAGTAAAGCAGCCAGGCTTATTCAGGCTTATATATAAAAGTAGAATGTATAACTATTTAAACACAAGTATTATGAACATTAAACCATTGGCAGATCGGGTATTGATACTCCCTGCACCCGCAGAAGAAAAAACAATCGGCGGTATAATCATTCCAGACACGGCTAAGGAAAAGCCTTTGAAAGGTGAAGTAATTGCAGTCGGAAACGGGACCAAAGATGAACAAATGGTCTTGAATGTCGGTGACCATGTCTTATATGGGAAATATGCCGGTACGGAACTGGAAGTAGAAGGTGTGAAGTATCTTATTATGCGCCAGAGTGATGTGCTTGCAGTACTCGGTTAATTGTACGGAAACAAAAATCAATATTCAATCAAATTAATAGCAAATAATTATGGCAAAAGAGATTTTATTCAATATAGATGCCCGCGATCAGTTGAAAAAGGGTATCGATACATTGGCCAACGCAGTAAAGGTAACACTTGGTCCGAAAGGCCGTAATGTTATTATAGAAAAGAAGTTCGGTGCACCCCAGATAACAAAGGATGGTGTGACGGTAGCCAAGGAAGTGGAATTGGCAGACGCATATCAGAACACGGGTGCACAACTTGTCAAGGAAGTGGCAAGCAAGACTGGGGATGATGCCGGTGACGGTACTACAACCGCTACAGTATTGGCTCAGGCTATAGTTTCTGAAGGATTAAAGAACGTTACGGCCGGTGCAAGTCCTATGGATATCAAACGAGGCATAGACAAAGGCGTAGCCAAGGTTGTAGAATGTATCAAGGCACAGGCCGAAATGGTGGGAGACGACTACGAGAAGATAGAGCAAGTGGCTACCGTTTCGTCCAACAACGACCCGCTCATAGGAAAGTTGGTGGCTGATGCAATGCGCAAAGTTTCAAAGGACGGTGTAATTACCATCGAGGAGGCTAAAGGCACCGATACGACGATAGGTGTGGTTGAAGGTATGCAGTTTGATCGCGGTTATCTGTCAGCTTACTTCGTTACGAATACGGAGAAGATGGAGTGTGAGATGGAAAAGCCTTATATCCTTATATATGATAAGAAAATCTCTAACCTGAAGGATTTCTTGCCTATTCTCGAACCCGCAGTACAGACGGGCCGTCCTTTGCTGGTAATAGCAGAAGATGTAGATAGTGAGGCCTTGACTACGTTGGTTGTCAACCGTCTGCGCAGCCAGTTGAAGATTTGTGCTGTGAAGGCTCCTGGTTTTGGTGACCGCCGTAAAGAGATGCTGGAGGATATAGCAGTACTGACCGGTGGGGTAGTCATAAGTGAAGAGAAAGGTCTGAAACTTGACCAGGCTACAATTGATATGCTTGGTACGGCAGAAAAGGTGACTGTGACAAAAGACAATACCACAATTGTAAACGGTGCCGGTGAGAAGCAGAATATCCACGACCGTTGCGAACAGATCAAGTCGCAGATTCTTGCTACCAAATCTGATTATGACCGCGAGAAATTGCAAGAGCGTTTGGCCAAGTTGTCTGGCGGTGTAGCCGTACTTTATGTTGGCGCAGCTTCTGAAGTCGAGATGAAGGAGAAGAAGGATCGTGTGGATGATGCCTTGCGCGCAACGCGTGCTGCCATAGAAGAAGGTATAGTACCGGGAGGCGGCGTAGCTTATATACGTGCTCTCGATTCTCTGGAAAACCTGAAAGGTGACAATGCTGATGAGACAACAGGTATCGAAATAGTAAAGCGTGCTGTTGAAGAACCTTTACGTCAGATTGTTGCTAATGCAGGCAAAGAAGGTGCCGTTGTAGTGCAGAAAGTACGCGAAGGTAAAGGTGACTTCGGCTACAATGCACGTACAGATGTTTACGAGAATCTGCATGCAGCAGGTGTCGTAGATCCTGCAAAAGTGACACGTGTGGCTTTGGAGAATGCAGCCTCTATAGCCGGAATGTTCTTGACTACAGAGTGTGTCATTGTAGAGAAGAAAGAAGAGAAGCATGATATGGCGAATGCTGCCAATATGGGAGGCATGGGAGGAATGATGTAATCTTTCTTTGAATCTTAAAATATAAATGAAAGAGGCTGTCTCAAAATAAACTTGAGATGGCCTCTGTTGTTTCATATGGCACCATAAAATATTTTGTGTAAATGGAAAATACGGGATTCAGAAAAGAGTCTCGTATTTTTTATTTTATACATTTACAGAATGAAGAAGATTATGAAAGAAAAGAATCAGGTAGTGCCCGATGAGGTATTAAGCAAGGAATTCCTTAGCCGGTTCAAGACAGAAACTGATGTGAGCAAGTTTCTGAAACAGTTGCATGCCCGGGTGCTGGAGAAGATGCTTGAAGGCGAAATGGATGCCCATTTGGGCTATGAGAAGAATTCTGTGGCAGGGAACAAGAGGCCGTAAATTAAACTGTGTCAAGTAAAGGGGAAAAATTATTAACTTTACA
>CAZYVE010000029.1:0-25315 GCA_964651035.1 uncultured Bacteroides sp. | reverse complement strand
TTCTACCACTATATTGAGAGTTCCTTCAATATATTTACAAGTTCTTTCTTTATAGGCTTATCGTTCTTTATTGCCCTGTTGAAAGGAACGTAAACTATTTCGTCATGGTCTATTCCTATCATTACATTGCGCTGTCCCTCCATTATGGCATCTATGGCCGCAGCTCCCAAACGGCTTGCCAGGATGCGGTCGTGTGCAGTCGGGCTACCCCCGCGTTGCAAATGTCCCAATATGGTAACACGGACGTCATATTGCGGATATTCATTCTTGACGCGCTCGGCATAGTGCATGGCACCACCTGTCACTTCGCTCTCGGCTACTATTACTATACTGCTGTTTTTAGACTTCCTGAATCCGTTCTTTATGAACTCCTCCAACTGGTCTACTTCTGTGCTGAACTCCGGAATAATGGCAGCCTCGGCTCCGGATGCGATGGCACCGTTTATGGCAAGGAATCCTGCATCACGCCCCATCACTTCCACGAAGAATAGGCGTTCGTGTGAAGTCGCTGTATCGCGTATCTTATCAACGGCATCAAGGATAGTATTCAGCGCGGTATCATAACCTATGGTTGTATCCGTACCATACAGGTCGTTGTCTATGGTACCAGGCAAACCAATGCATGGCACATCAAACTCTTGGGCAAAGATTCGCGCTCCAGTCAACGAGCCATCACCACCTATCACCACGAGAGCATCTATGCCTTCTTTCTTCATGTTCTCGTATGCTATCTGCCGTCCTTCGGGAGTCATAAATTCTTTGCATCGTGCAGTCTTCAGTACTGTGCCACCCAATTGTATGATATTACTTACATTCTGGCTTTTGAATTCTTTTATCTCTCCAGTCACCAACCCTTTGTAACCTCTGTATATACCTTTTACCTGAAGCCCGTTGTAGATGGCTGCACGCGTCACGGCGCGGATAGCAGCATTCATACCAGGAGCGTCACCTCCGGAAGTCAATATACCGACACATTTGATCATTGTTCCCATAACAATTCAACTTAAAATTCAACATTAATGATTAGCAGACAAAACTACAACTTTACGGCTGAATATATCCGGCCGTCAGTATGTATTTCCGTTTTGAGCAGGCAAATATACGAAAAACACGCCCAAATGCGGATGGAATTCGGAGGAATAATCGAACTTTGTGTACGTACAGGACGTACAGGACGGAGAATATACGGATTGAAACATACGGACATCCATTTAAGAATAATATGAACTTCAGGAAAAGGCTATGACATCGAGCCTTTTTTGCTAAATTTGCCAACTTTTGAACAACAAAAAAATAATCGTTTCTAAATAGAATGAGAGTCAGATTTTTAAGTCTTGCCAGCGGAAGCAGCGGTAATTGTTACTATCTGGGAACCGAGACTTGCGGGATTCTGATAGATGCCGGAATTTCTGTACGTGCCATAAAGACCATTCTGAAAGATGCAGGCATAAATATGGATACCATACGTGCCGTATTCATTACCCACGACCATGTAGACCACATAAGGGGAGTCGGCGGGCTGGGAGAAAAGATGCACATACCCATATATGCCACACGTCTTATACACAAGGGTATAAACAATAGTTTCTGCATAACGAAGAAATTCCAGTATTCTGCCAACCTGCTTGAAAAAGGGGAAACAGTGCATTTAGGAGACTTTCTCATAGAGCCATTCGAGGTGCCCCACGACGGCACCGATAATGTGGGGTACTTTATCAGAGCTGGAGAAAAAAACTTTGTTTTCATCACCGACCTTGGCGAGATACCTCCACATGTGGCCGAATACATCCGCAAAGCCAACTATTTAGTAATGGAAGCCAATTATGATGAAGAAATGCTGCGCGTTGGCAATTACCCGGTATTCCTGAAAGAACGGATTTCAAGCTGTACCGGACATCTGTCAAATACAGTAACAGCCGAATTCCTGGCAGAGAATTTCTCTGCACATTTGCGCAATGTCTGGCTATGCCATTTGAGCAAAGAGAACAATCATCCGGAGCTGGCCTACAAGACCGTGGAAACGGCACTCCGGCAGCGGGGCATAACGGTAGGAAAGGAGCTGCAGCTCTGTGTATTGAAGCGGACTACCCCTTCCGATTTGTATGAATTTGAATAAGGATGGTTTAATACATTATTTACTCTGAGGTTTTTCCAAAAATATTTTGTAATGTTGCATTTTAATTTACTTTACCCAACAATATATACCTGACATCATGATAAAAGCTTTGTTTTTCGATATCGACGGTACGCTTGTCAGCTTCCAGACCCACACCATACCAACATCTGCCGTTCGTGCCATTGCCGCCGCTAAAGCCGGCGGACTCAAGATATTCATAGCGACAGGCAGACCGGAGGTATTAATAAACAGCCTTGCCCCATTACAGGAACTCCATCTGATTGACGGGTACGTCACCATGAACGGGGCTTACTGTTATGTAGGACAAGAAGTCATTTACAAGAACTCTATACCTTCTGCCGATGTACAGGCTGTAATAAATTACTGTACGCAGCTCGACATTCCATGTATTGTGGTTGGAGAGAAAGATATCTGCGTGTGCAATTCCAATAACCAAGTGAAGCAGATATTCAATATATATTTAAAGACAACACATATACCGGAGAAAAAGCCACAAGAGGTATTGGCGGGGAATGCTGTTTATCAATTAACTATGTTTATTACCAAAGAACAGGAGTCCGAAATACGCCCCAGCCTGCCACACTGTGAGATAGAACGATGGCATCCGGCCTTTGCTGACATAACAGCCATTGGCAACAACAAGCAGCGGGGAGTAGATGAAATATGCCGTCACTTCGGAATAAAGGCGGAAGAGGCTATGGCCTTTGGAGATGGAGGCAACGATATTTCCATGCTGCGCCATGTCGGGACAGGCATAGCCATGGGTGATGCCTCTGCAGAGGTAAAGGCTTCGGCAGATTATGTGACGGATACGGTGGAAGAGGACGGGATAGCCAATGCCCTGAAGCATTTTAAGCTGATATGAATTTCCTGCCGGACAGCACTAATCGAGATTCCTACAGGTATTGGAACTTGTCAGATATTACCAGACAATCGCTTTGAATATCGGTATAGCACAAACAGTTTAAGTCAGACACCTCCCTACCCTCCCCGGTAAAAGGGCGTTGACACTTAGTACAAACATCAGTGATACTTGTGCTAAGTGTCAGCGGTGTGCTTGGGAAGCCTCTACCCTCGCCCGGCATGCCTCCGGCAACCATGACCTTGATTTTTTCTTGTACCACAGGCATATAAGTAGTTATTTTATAACTAAATTTGCACCCATTAACCAATGAATTTGCCTGATGATACTGAAACTTTATCCGCATAACAACTCCCACACCGACATGAAGCTCGTGGTAGATACATTTGAAGAGGGAGGGCTTATCATATATCCCACAGACACAAGATATGCCATAGGATGCCATGGATTGAAAGAGCGCGCCATAGAGAGAATCTGTCGCCTGAAGAACATGAATCCAAAGAAAAACAGCCTTTCAATCATCTGTTATGACCTCGCCGCGATAAGCGTGTATGCCAAGATGGACAACAATACTTTCAAGCTGATGAAACGCAATCTGCCCGGCCCTTTCACTTTTATACTGAACGGTACCACACGACTGCCGAAGATTTTCCGCAACCGCAGGGAGGTGGGAATACGTATGCCGGACAACCCCATCATACGCGAAATATCCCGCCTGCTCGCCGCCCCCATAATGACAACCACACTGCCTTGGGATATACATGAAGACATGGGGTACATGACCGAGCCTGAACTGATAGAAGAGAAATTCGGCAGTCTGGCAGACATTGTGATAGACGGAGGCACAGGAGGGACTGAAGGGTCTACGGTGGTAGACTGTACGGGGGATGAGCCTGCAATATTGCGCCAGGGTGCAGGAATATTGCAGTTGTAAAGTTTTCACCTTTTACCAAGAATAATTGAGCCCGAGCCCAAATGTCTCGTTAACCTGGAAATAACTGCTGCCATAGGTCGGGGTATTTCCGTCGTCAAAACGTCCAAACACATAAAGGCTTGCGGAGATGAAGCTGTTCAGCCTGAAGTTCAGCTTGTTTTCCCACTCTATGCGTACCCATTCGTAGCTTGTCAGATAGTCCAAGCGCGAAGTCACTGTAACGAAAGAGAACACATTCCATGTCAGGTTGGTTTGCACTTGTGAGCCAAAATCATGCTTCACACTTTTGCCTTCATCCAAACCATAGTCCACTTCATTTACATCAGCATTTCCCATATAACGCATGGTATGCGTCAACGGGGCTATGAATACCGACAGGTTCAGTTGTGACTTGTTCAGTTTATAGTCCATACCTATGCTGGTCGACCAGTCTGCAGGAGCAAGGAATGCCGCTTTTACCGTCTCGCTGTTAGAGTTATAAGCCTTGCAGAACTGGGTCTTCAGCTCGGTAGAAATGGTGTAATACCAGTTGGATATGGCCTGTATTCCAAGTTTACTGTAAATGCGCAATTGGTCGTTGTTGACCAGATATTTATGATATTCGTCAGAAGGTGATGATATGAAACCGAGTTTGGTATCGAGCAGGTTTTCCCATTGTATTTTTTCATTGTCGTTATAGTTGGCTTTCAGTTGCAGGGTGGCAAGCAGCGAGTGGGTGCTTGAGCCTCCTGTGTACCAGTTCTTTGAGTAGTGATTTTGGGCGAAATTAAGCGAACCGCTTCCTCCGGTAACCCACCAGTTAGGCTTATGGAGTACGACTCCCGGTTTCTTCCGCTTTACATATTCAATGCCTTCCGATGTAAACAGCTTCAGCGGAGAACGACGATGTCGTGAAACCTCTTCCTCTATATTGTCATCAAAGGCACGTGCTTCATCAATCTCTTTTTCCGTTCTTACTATCAGGTCTGGCCTATTTACATATGCAGCCAGCATGGCGCGATCCACAATAGAGTTTGCCCGTTTTTTGGAGGTGAAAACTAATGAGTCAATGTGCAACAGTACCGGATATTTGGCAACATGATTTTCCCCGCCCGTAAACTTCCAATTCACCTTGGAGTAATGTTCCATTGGCCTCATATAATAAGTAAACGGTACGAACATACGGAAATAATCAGGGTCATTTGCAAGATAACGTTCCGGGGTGGAAGGGTCATTCAGATAATTGAGTGCTCCCAAATATTTTTCATATAATATCGATACTGTATCCAGTTTGTAAGATGAGCCATCATCGTTTACTTTAAGTTTCAAAATGAAATATTCTTTCATAATGCCAGATATGGCAGGTCTTTTTCGTATAACATCACTCTTCTGATCGGTCGGTATATCTTGTTTTTCCAAGACAATAGTATCACTGTCAGCCTTGCTGCTTTCAGTCAATACCACACTGTCTGGAACTACCGGTATGCTATCCACTTTGTTGGTGTCAATTCCAAAAGATACAGTAACAGGACTGTCCAAAATGATTGTCGTGTTACGGCCTTGTCCCGTTTTTTCTTTTGTCAGAATCTGCGCCCATAGAAGAGGAAAAGCTAATAAAACAAAGCAACAAATTGAAATAATTCGTCTATTCATTGCAACCTAATGTTTATGTAATGCCTATGTTTGGTGTGCAAATTTAATTTAAAAATGAATATGACACAAAAGCATTTTCATAATTGTTTGTTTTTTCATAATTTTGCGCAATTAATATCAGAAGATATAGCAGATAACACATACTAAATAATTAATATTGTGGGAGAAACAAAGTATATATTCGTCACCGGTGGCGTTGCCTCTTCATTGGGCAAGGGTATCATTTCGTCTTCCATCGGTAAATTATTACAAGCCAGAGGTTATAAAGTAACCATACAAAAGTTTGACCCATACATAAACATTGATCCTGGGACTCTTAATCCTTATGAACATGGAGAATGCTATGTGACTGTAGATGGCCATGAAGCTGATTTGGATTTGGGGCACTACGAACGTTTTCTAGGCATTCAAACGACGAAGGCAAACAATATAACGACCGGGCGCATTTATAAAAGCGTAATAGACAAAGAGCGTCATGGAGATTACCTCGGGAAAACCATACAAATCATTCCACACATTACCGATGAGATTAAACGCAATGTGAAATTGCTTGGCAACAAGTACAAATTTGACTTTGTAATTACTGAAATCGGAGGTACTGTTGGCGACATAGAATCGTTACCTTATCTTGAGAGTATCAGGCAATTGAAATGGGAACTGGGTAAAGATGCCTTATGCGTGCATCTTACTTATGTCCCGTACCTTGCCGCTGCCGGAGAACTGAAAACAAAACCGACTCAACATTCTGTCAAAGAGCTGCAAAGTGCTGGGATACAGCCGGATATTCTAGTATTGAGAGCTGAACATGAACTCAGTGCAAGTCTTCGCAAAAAAGTAGCCTTATTTTGTAATGTGGATGACTATGCCGTAGTACAAAGCATTGACATGCCGACAATATACGAAGTGCCTATACTGATGCAAGCACAGAAACTGGATGAGACCATATTGCGCAAAATGGACCTTCCGGTAGGTAATACTCCGGGGCTGGGGCCATGGCGCTCCTTTCTCGAACGGCAGCATAAAGCTGAAAGTACAGCACCTCTGCATATAGCATTAGTGGGGAAATATGATTTACAGGATGCTTATAAGTCTATACGTGAGGCTCTGTCGCAGGCAGGTACTTATAATGACAGGAAAGTATCTGTAGATTTTGTCAACAGTGAAAAGCTGACAGATAGCAATGTGGATGAAATAATGCAAAATATGTCCGGTATATTAATAGGCCCCGGATTTGGCGAACGAGGTATTCCAGGAAAATTCGTAGCAGCCAAATATGCACGTATGCATGATATACCAACTTTTGGAATATGCCTTGGTATGCAATGTATGGCAATAGAATTTGCCCGTAATGTATTGGGGTATTCCGATGCCAACTCCCGTGAAATGGATGAGAAAACTCCGCATAACGTGATAGACATTATGGAAGAACAGAAATCCATAACTAATATGGGCGGAACCATGCGCTTGGGAGCATACGATTGCGCACTTAAACAGGGCAGTAAAGTGTATGAAGCATACGGACAAGAACACATACAGGAACGTCACCGTCACCGTTACGAGTTTAATAATCAATATAAAGAGGAGTACGAGGCTGCAGGAATGAAATGTGTAGGCATAAATCCTGAATCAGATCTGGTGGAGGTCATTGAAATTCCTACGTTAAAGTGGTATATTGGTACACAGTTCCATCCTGAATATAGTAGTACTGTGCTACATCCGCATCCGCTCTTTGTCTCGTTCGTAAAAGCAGCCATAGATAATGAAAGAAAATAATACACAAATATAAATTTACAAGAACAAAAATAAATGGACAAGAATACCATTACCGGCTTGATTCTGATGGGCGTATTATTGGTTGGTTTCAGCATACTGAGCCGACCGAGCGAGGAACAGTTGGAAGCCCAACGGCATTACTATGACTCTATTGCACAAGTACAACAGCGGGAAGCAGAACTAAAGGCTAAGGCCGAAGCTGCTTTGGCTAATGAAAGAATGGCATGGGCGGATTCTGCAACCTTGTTCTTCAATGCCGTGCAGGGAACAGAAGATATGATCACTATACAAAATAATGTTCTCAGCCTGACACTCAACACAAAAGGCGGATGTATATATTCATCTGTACTAAAGGAATATAAAGAACAAGATAAAGTGACCCCTCTTACATTGTTCAGTGGAGGAGATGCCTCTATGAACTTTCTATTTTACAACAGGAAAGAGACCATACAGACCAAGGATTACTATTTCACGCCTATAAACCACACGGACAGCACAGTAATCATGCGTCTTGCTTCAGACAGTGCAAGCTACATCGATTTTGAATATGCCATGCATGCAGACAATTACTTGGTGGACTTTAACATACGTGCGGTTAATATGGACGGCAAGCTGGCTTCTACCAACAGACATCTGGATATAGAATGGTCGCAACGGGCACGTCAGATAGAACAAGGATATACTTACGAAAATCGCTTGGCTGAACTTACATATAAGATAGAAAGTAAAGGCGCAGACCATCTGTCTGCCAACAGTGACGATGAGCAGAACGTGGAAGAACAACTTGACTGGATTGCTTTCAAAAACCAATTCTTCTCGGCAGTGTTGCTAAGTGAGGACGGTTTCGGGAAGTCACATCTTGTATCAAAAATGGATCAAAAGGGAAGCGGGTATATAAAGGACTATTATGCAGAAATGAATACGACTTTCGACCCGACAGGACAAGAGCCTACGAAGATGTATATATATTTGGGGCCAAATCATTACAAGATGTTGACGGCTCTGGACAAAGGGCGTGACAATAAATGGGAACTTAACCGCTTGGTTTATCTCGGATGGCCCTTGTTTCGCTGGATAAACAAATGGATTATCATAAATCTGTTCGATTGGCTGTCGGGCTGGGGACTGAGCATGGGCATAGTATTGCTATTCCTTACTTTGATAGTGAAAGCTGCCGTTTTCCCTGCTACATGGAAGACGTACCTCTCTTCGGCCAAGATGCGCGTATTAAAGCCTAAAATAGATGAAATCAACAAGAAATACCCGAAGCAGGAGGATGCGATGAAGAAGCAGCAGGAAATCATGGGTGTTTATAGTCAGTATGGGGTAAGTCCAATGGGCGGATGCTTGCCGATGCTCATACAATTACCAATTTTCATAGCTCTATTCTCATTTATACCGAGTGCTATAGAGTTGCGGCAGCAGAGTTTCTTGTGGGCAGATGATCTTTCGACATACGATGCAGTAATCACATTCCCGTTCAGCATTCCGCTCATGGGCAATCATCTCAGCCTGTTCTGTCTGCTTATGACAGTTACCAATATACTGAATGCAAAATTCATGATGCAGCAACAGGATACCGGAGCAAATCCTCAAATGGCAGCTATGAAGTGGATGCAGTACCTGATGCCAATAATGTTATTGTTCATACTGAATGATTATCCTTCAGGATTGAATTATTACTACTTCGTATCGACACTCTTCAGTGTGGCTACCACAATAATATTACGACGTACCACAGATGAAAATAAACTGCTTGCCCAGCTGGAAGCTAATAAGAAAGATCTCAAGCAGATGAAAAAAAGTAGCTTTGCCGCTCGTCTGGAAGCTATGCAGAAACAGCAGGAAGAACTGAAAAAACAGCGTTTATCCATGGGACAAGGGCGCAAATGACCTTCGGCTGCTATAAAATGGCTGGATTATTTACCTGATACTGCATAAAAACAATGTAGATTGGCATACATTTTGCCAACCCGACTTTGCAATTATGCAAAAAAAGCATATCTTTGCCCACGATACATAACCAGCTGCATATCGGAATGGAATCATTTTACCGCACACATGCTTACCTCGTAGAGCATACCAATGCTCCTGTACGTCGCGACCTCATGGACGAAATAGACTGGAACGATAGGCTTATCGGCATAAAAGGTACACGCGGCGTAGGTAAAACCACATTCCTGCTGCAATATGCCAAAGAAAAGTATGGAACAGACCCATCCTGTCTTTTCATAAATATGAACAATTTCTACTTTTCGGGGCATGGCATAGTGGAGTTTGCAGAAGAGTTTTACCGCCGTGGGGGAAAGGTTCTGTTGATAGATCAAGTCTTCAAATATCCAGACTGGAGTCATGAATTGCGCAGGTGTTATGACTGTTTGCCGGGGCTGAAGATTGTATTCACAGGTTCGTCGGTCATGCGCCTGAAAGAAGAAAACCACGAATTACGTGACATAGTAAAAAGCTATAACCTGAGGGGATTTTCTTTTCGTGAATATTTGAATCTGCAGGCCGGTACTAAATTCCGTGCCTATACGTTTGAAGAGATAATAGAAAACCACGAACAGATATCCAGAAGTATCCTGTCTGAAGTTTCTCCGCTGAACTATTTCAAGGACTACATGCATCACGGGTTCTACCCATTCTTTCTTGAAAAACGTAATTTTTCGGAGAACCTGCTCAAGACCATGAACATGATGGTGGAAGTAGACATACTGCTGATAAAGCAAATAGAGCTGAAATATCTTCATAAGATAAAGAAACTGTTTTACCTTCTTGCTGTGAATGGTTCGAAAGCACCGAATATAAGCCAATTAGCCAACGATATACAGACCTCTCGTGCCACGGTAATGAACTACATAAAATATCTGGCCGATGCTCGTTTAATCAATATTGTATATCCCCCGCAAGAAGAATTTCCCAGGAAGCCATCAAAGATAATGATGCACAATCCCAATCTCATGTACTCTATATATCCGGTAAGAATAGACGAACAGGATGTGTTAGACACTTTTTTTGTCAATGCCGTGTGGAAAGACCACAAAGTGAATATGGGAGATAAGAATATCTCATTCTTGATAGATGGGACAATGCCTTTCAGAATATGTGTGGATAATGCCAAAATAAAGAATATTCCCGAAGTGACTTATGCTATGCACAACCGGGAAACATGCCGGGAAAACCAGATACCACTCTGGCTTTTTGGATTTCTATATTGACGGAAGATAAGTTTTCACCTATATATAAACTCATTCAGTTATGACTAAACAAAAAAAATTCATCACATGTGATGGCAACGAAGCCGCGGCGCACATATCGTATATGTTCTCCGAAGTAGCGGCTATATACCCCATCACTCCCTCATCCACTATGGCTGAACACGTGGACGAATGGGCTGCTGCGGGTCGCAAGAACATCTTCGGCGAAACCGTTCTAGTACAGGAAATGCAATCAGAAGCCGGAGCAGCCGGGGCTGTACATGGTTCACTGCAAGCTGGGGCACTGACCACTACCTATACGGCTTCACAGGGTCTGTTGCTTATGATCCCTAACATGTATAAGATTGCCGGTGAGAATCTTCCTTGCGTATTCCACGTATCTGCACGTACGCTGGCTTCGCATGCACTATGTATCTTCGGCGACCATCAGGACGTAATGTCATGTCGCCAAACGGGCTTCGCAATGCTTGCCGAAGGCTCAGTGCAAGAAGTTATGGACCTTGCTGGTGTGGCACACTTATCCACAATAAAGGCTCGTGTACCGTTCATAAACTTCTTCGATGGTTTCCGTACATCACACGAAATCCAAAAGATTGAAAAACTGGACAATGAGGACTTGGCGCCGCTACTCGACCGTGAGGCGCTGGCGGAGTTCCGTCAACGTGCCATGAACCCGATGACTCCTGTGGCTCGCGGCATGGCGGAAAATCCAGACCATTTCTTCCAACATCGCGAAGCCTGCAACCCGTTCTATGAGGCCGTCCCTGCTATTGTGGAAGATTACATGAAGAAAATCAGTGAAATCACCGGTCGCAATTATGGCTTATTCGATTACTATGGCGCAGATGATGCCGACCGTGTCATCATAGCCATGGGCAGTGTGACAGAAGCTATTCGCGAAGTAATAGATTATCTGACTGCCAAAGGTGAGAAAGTCGGTCTGGTAGCTGTTCATCTCTATCGTCCATTCTCTGCTAAGCACTTCCTGGCTGCAGTTCCGAAGACAGCCAAGCGTATTGCCGTGCTGGATCGCACAAAGGAACCGGGCTCCAACGGAGAACCGCTATATATGGATGTGAAAGACTGCTTCTATGGCCAACCAGATGCTCCGGTCATTGTAGGAGGACGCTATGGCCTCGGTTCGAAAGACACTACTCCTGCACAAATATTGGCTGTATATGACAATCTGAAGATGAACATCCCCAAGAACCACTTCACTATCGGCATAGTGGATGATGTTACTTTCACTTCACTTCCACAGGAAGAAGAAATTGCAATGGGAGGTGAGGGTATGTTTGAAGCCAAATTTTACGGATTGGGTGCAGATGGTACCGTAGGTGCAAACAAGAATTCTGTGAAGATAATCGGTGACAATACCGACAAGCACTGCCAGGCCTACTTCTCTTACGACTCCAAAAAATCTGGCGGGTTCACATGTTCACATCTGCGTTTCGGTGACACACCAATACGTTCCACTTATTTGGTAAATACACCCAACTTTGTGGCATGTCACGTCCAGGCTTATCTTCACATGTACGATGTGACACGCGGTCTTCGTAAAAACGGTACTTTCCTGCTAAATACCATTTGGGAAGGTGAGGAACTGGCAAAGAATCTACCTAACAAGGTGAAAAAGTATTTTGCCAAAAATAACATTGCAGTTTATTATATCAATGCAACCCAGATAGCACAAGAAATCGGGTTGGGCAACCGTACCAATACCATCCTGCAGTCGGCATTCTTCCGCATTACGAAAGTAATACCCGTAGATTTGGCCGTAGAGCAAATGAAAAAATTCATCGTGAAATCTTATGGCAAGAAGGGTGAGGATGTTGTAAACAAGAACTATGCTGCTGTGGATCGCGGCGGTGAATACAAACAGCTTGCTGTCAGTCCGGAATGGGCCAACCTGCCCGATGACCCCAAAGCAGAGAACAACGACCCGGCATTCATCAATGAAGTGGTTCGTCCCATCAATGCACAAGACGGAGATTTGTTGCCTGTATCTGCATTCAAAGGTATAGAAGATGGCACATGGCATTCAGGCACAGCCAAGTATGAGAAGCGTGGCGTGGCAGCATTCGTTCCTGAATGGAATCCGGACAACTGCATCCAGTGCAACAAATGTGCTTATGTTTGTCCACACGCTTCTATTCGTCCGTTTGTACTGGATGCTGAAGAACAAAAGGATGCAAATTTCCCGATGCTGAAAGCTGTGGGCAAAGTATTCGATGGCATGACATTCCGCATGCAGGTTGATGTGCTTGACTGCCTTGGTTGCGGCAACTGTGTCGATGTATGCCCGGGTAATCCAAGAAAAGGAGGAAAAGCCTTAGATATGAAGCATCTGGAAAGTCAGTTGGAACAGGTTTCAAACTGGACTTACTGCGTTGACAATGTAAAGAGCAAACAACATCTGGTTGACATCAAAGCCAACGTGAAAAACTCACAGTTTGCAACGCCGCTGTTCGAGTTTTCCGGTGCATGTTCCGGATGTGGAGAAACTCCATATGTTAAGCTTATTACCCAACTGTTCGGTGACCGTGAGATGGTGGCCAATGCTACCGGATGCTCTTCCATTTATTCTGGTTCAGTTCCTTCAACTCCTTATACGAAGAATGAAAAGGGACAGGGACCTGCGTGGGCAAATTCTCTGTTCGAGGATTTCTGCGAATTCGGGCTGGGTATGGAGCTTGCCAACGAGAAGTTGCGCGAACGCATTTCCAAACTGATGCAGGAAGGTATTGACAGCGAAACTACTCCGGCAGAATATAAGGCTATTTTCCAGGAATGGCTGGACAACCAGTTGGATGCAGACAAAACGAAGGATATATATGAGCGTATTGTTCCTATGCTTGAGGCCGCAAAGGATAAATGTCCAATATGTGCAGGCATATATGCGCTGAAACAATACATCATCAAACGCAGCCAGTGGATTATCGGTGGCGATGGAGCTTCATACGATATTGGCTACGGAGGTCTCGACCACGTTATATCTACGGGCAAGGATGTCAATATCCTTGTGCTCGACACTGAAGTCTACTCCAATACCGGCGGACAGTCTTCCAAGGCAACTCCAATAGGTGCCATTGCCAAATTTGCTGCAGCAGGAAAACGAGTGCGTAAAAAAGATCTTGGGTTGATGGCTACGACCTATGGTTATGTATATGTAGCTCAGATAGCTATGGGAGCCGACCAGGCACAAACCCTGAAAGCTTTGCGCGAGGCTGAAGCATACCACGGTCCATCGCTCATCATAGCCTACGCCCCGTGCATCAATCATGGCCTGAAGACCGGCATGGGTAAGAGTCAGGCAGAAGAAGAGAAAGCCGTAAAATGCGGATATTGGCACTTGTGGCGCTATAACCCGGCTTTGGAGGCAGATGGCAAGAATCCGTTTATATTGGACAGCAAGGAGCCGGATTGGACTGGTTTCAAGGATTTCCTGAAAGGCGAAGTGCGCTACGCATCAGTGATGAAACAATATCCTGACGAGGCTGAAGAATTGTTCCAGGCTGCAGAAAACAATGCCAAATGGCGCTATGCCAGCTACAAGCGCATGGCTGCAGAAAACTGGAATGCATAACTCCTACTTCGCAATCGCATTGTAGCCACGAGTACATTATATTTCTGGGTTCGGTTCAATATGTTCCGAACCCATTTTTTATTTGTCCGATACCCACCTATATTTTATACAAGCTCTTTTATCTCTTTTGTAAGGCTGCGACCTAACAGAATAAATGTATCGGAAAGAACAAACATACATTATCCGAGTCTTTATAAATCACATGGCAGAACCAGGCTCTCAGGGTTACGCGGGAAGCAGATTTTTATACAAGTATAATTCTTGTACGAATAGAACTTCTTTGAAAAACTATTCCGTTTTACTATTCAAAATATGAAAATCAATCTGTATATTTGCGATTGTAATATAGACATTATAAACAGAATGTTTTCACTGTAGCAAACGAAGAGTCTAATCATAATATAAATTTATTCAAATGAAACAACTGACATCTAAATTTCTTTACCCACTTACAGGAGTAGCTTCTCTCGCAGCACTTGTTTCGTGTTCTGAAGATAAAAAGACAGACAAGCCTTACAACATAGTGTATATCATGACCGACGACCATACGGCACAAATGATGAGTTGCTATGGAAACAGTCCGATTGAAACACCAAATCTGGATAGAATCGCAAACGAGGGTGTCATTTTCACCAACAGTTTTGTGGCAAACTCCCTTAGCGGCCCAAGCCGTGCCTGCATGCTGACAGGTAAACACAGCCACGCCAACGGATTCACAGACAATACGACATGTGTATTTGACGGTTCACAGCAAACTATGCCAAAGTTAATGCAACAGGCAGGCTATCAGACGGCACTTATCGGGAAATGGCATTTAATAAGCCTGCCAACAGGTTTCGACCATTGGGAAATATTGCCGGAACAGGGTGACTATTATAATCCGGATTTTATAAACATGGATAACGACACTGTACGCAAAGAAGGTTACGTCACCAACCTGATAACAGACATGAGCATAGACTGGATGGAAAATCAGTGTGATAAGGAAAAACCTTTCTGCTTATTCATACATCATAAAGCTACACACCGCAATTGGCTGCCGGAACTGAAATATTTGTCACAATATGAGGATAAGATATTCCCTATACCTGAAAACTTTTATGATGACTATGAAGGGCGTCCTGCTGCTGCGGCTCAAGAAATGAGCATAATGCAAAACATGGATATTATCTATGATAACAAGATGTACAGAGAGGATAAAGAGAGCCTACTTAAAAAAAGGTATGAAGATTATGTGGGCCGTCTCAACCCTGAAGACCGCAAGATATATGATGACTTCTACAGGCCGATTATCGACGACTTCTACAAGAAAAACCTGCAGGGAAAGGAACTGGCTGAGTGGAAATTCCAGAGATATATGCGAGATTATTCAAAGGTTGTCAAATCATTGGACGACAATGTAGGCCGCATACTCGACTATCTGCAAGAAAAGGGATTGCTGGACAATACCCTTGTGGTTTACACATCCGACCAAGGTTTTTATATGGGTGAGCACGGGTGGTTTGACAAACGTTTCATGTATGAAGAATCCATGCATACGCCTCTTATCATGCGTCTGCCCAAAGGCTTCAAAGCAAAGGGTGAAATACCGCAAATGGTACAGAACATAGACTATGCCCCGACATTCCTTGATTTGGCTGGTGCACCGATACCGGATGATATACAAGGGGTATCGCTGTTGCCCTTGCTAAAAGGAGAACAACCTGCAGACTGGCGTAAGTCATTGTATTATCATTTTTATGAATTCCCCGCAGAACACATGGTGAAACGTCACTATGGCATACGTACGGAACGCTATAAATTAATACATTTCTATAATGACATAGACGAGTGGGAATTATATGATTTAGAGGAAGATCCTACGGAAATGCACAATCTCTTCGGACAACCGGGCTATGAAGATATCACAGAAGAACTTAAAACGGAACTGGTAAAGCTTCAGACACAATATCAAGACCCGATAGAGGAAAACTTGAAAGAAAAGAATTGATAAAGGTTTTGCCCTATGAAGCATTTTTTTTTACCATTAATATTATTATACTGTTCAATGCCGGTATTTGGACAGCATAGGTTATCACCTGAAATAATCAATCTGGATACTTGCTGGAGCTTTTCTAAGGTGGGAAGCGACAACTGGCTTCCCGCTGTTGTGCCTGGTACAGTACATCAAGATTTACTGAATAATGATCTCCTGCCTGACCCTTTCTATGGTACAAATGAACAAAAGATACAGTGGGTGGAAAACGAAGACTGGGAGTACAAGACTTCTTTCTTTGTCAGCAGGGAACAGATGAGACATCAAGCGGCGCGTCTTGTTTTTGAAGGGCTGGACACGTATGCCGATGTCTATCTGAACGGCTCACTCATACTGTCGACAGACAATATGTTTATGGGCTATGAAACTGATGTGAAGGAATTATTACGTGTAGGAGAAAACCGCTTGCATGTTGTTTTCAATTCCCCCATACGGAAGACAATGCCACAATGGGAAACCAACGGATTTGAATATCCAGCAGACAATGACCATGCAGATAAGAAAGTAAGTGTATTTACCCGGAAGGCACCATACAGCTACGGCTGGGACTGGGGAATACGGATGGTAACATGTGGCATCTGGAGGCCGGTTTCACTGAAATTATACGACGTGGCACGGATAGATGATTATCACGTAAAACAATTATCACTTGACGATGAGGAAGCATCATTGTCCAACACTGTTAGAATAACTAATATTGATAAAGAACCTGTTCAGGCTGTTATCGAAATCAGTTATTCTTTGCCGGGAGATAATATCAAACGAGTGGAGGAAGCTGTGACCCTGGTTCCGGGCAATAACCGCATAGAGATTCCTGTCACTATATATAAACCAGAACGCTGGATGCCAAACGGTTGGGGGTCACCTGTATTGTATGACTTCTCTGCAAAAATTATCTGCAAAGGAGAAACGGTAGCCGAGAAGAAACACCGTATAGGCTTGCGTACAGTGCGCGTCGTAGCCGAAAAAGACAGTGTGGGCGAATCGTTCTACTTTGAAGTGAATGGCATACCAATGTTTGCCAAGGGAGCCAATTACATACCTTCGGATGCAATGCTCCCCAATGTGACCACAGAACGTTACGAGACTTTGTTCCGCGACATCAAGGAAGCCAATATGAACATAATACGCGTATGGGGCGGCGGTGTGTATGAAGATGACCGTTTCTATGACCTGGCTGACGAAAATGGAATCCTGGTATGGCAAGATTTCATGTTTGCATGTACCACATATCCAGTCGATCCTGTTTTTATGAAACGGGTAGCAGAGGAAGCCAGTTATAATATCAAACGGCTGCGCAACCACCCCTGTCTGGCTATGTGGTGCGGCAACAACGAGGTGTTGGAGGGCATCAAATATTGGGGATGGAAAGAACGTCTGGGTGAGTATGCTTATGACCGTTCGTTAAGTGATTACGACAAATTGTTCTGCGAACTTTTGCCTGCAATAGTGAAAGAATTAGATGAAGGGCGTTTTTACATGCACACTTCTCCATACTTTGCCAATTGGGGACGTCCGGAATCATGGAATATACGCGACATGCATAATTGGGGAATCTGGTATGGCAAGAAACCATTTGAATCTGCAGATGAAGAACGAAGCCGTTTCGTCAGTGAGTTCGGCTTCCAGTCTTTCCCCGAGATGAAAACCATCGCTACATTTGCTTCTCCTGAGGACTACGAAATAGAATCAGAGGTAATGAATGCCCATCAAAAAAGCAGCATAGGAAACAGTCTGATAAAAACATATATGGAACGTTATTTCGTAGTTCCGAAAACATTTGAGGATTTTGTTTATGTGGGGCTGGTACTTCAAGGACAAGGCATACGCCACTGCCTTGAGGCGCATAGAAGACAACGCCCTTACTGCATGGGAACAATGTATTGGCAACTCAATGACAGTTGGCCGGTAGTATCCTGGTCGAGCATAGACTACTATGGTAACTGGAAGGCCTTGCATTACCAAACAAAAAGAGCATTCGCCCCGGTACTTATAAATTGCCTGGCTGAAGAAGACAGCCTGCATATTCATCTGATTTCCGACCAGCTTGATGATTTAGAAGGGATGAAGTTGGACATGCGTCTTATTGACTTCAAAGGGAAAGAACTGCGACATACCTATATAGATGTCTCCATGCCTGCTAATACTTCACGGGAAGTGTATTCATGCCCAATTACACAATGGGGAAATGAGGGAGATTTGACAGAATGCTTCCTGCTCCTTACTCTGAAAGAGAAAAATAATAAAGAAGTGACACGCTGTGTATATTATTTTGTCCCAACTAAAGACTTGGAGCTTCCCAATACCGTTATACGTCATAAAACAAAATATAAGAACGGTAAATATGAAGTGACCCTTACCGCTACGGAATTGGCCAAAGATGTATATATACAAATCCCCGTGCAGGGTGCGAGATTCAGTGACAATTTCTTTGATTTGTTGCCGGGTGAAAAACGTGTTATCACCATAGAGTCTCCGAAGCTGACCGGCAAAGAAGAAATTACAATAAAACATCTACGTGAAACTTATTAAGAAAACATGCAATCCATGAGACGTAACATCATGTTTCAGTTTTTTGCTGCAGCATTGCTGCTGACTGGCTGCAATACGGCAACAGCGGAGAAAGATTATGCAATATATGTTAACCCTTTCATCGGTACTGGCGGACATGGGCATACCTATCCGGGAGCCATAGTGCCAAACGGGATGATACATCCAAGTCCGGATACCCGCATATACGACTGGGATGCGTGTGCAGGGTATTATTATACGGATTCTACGATAAACGGTTTCTCGCATACACATCTCAGCGGTACAGGATGCGGAGATTATGGCGACGTACTCCTGATGCCTACAGTAGGGAAACAGGAAGTGGAAGGAGAAACACCCGACAGGCAGATATTACCTTATGCTTCACATTTCTCCCACCAGAAAGAGACTGCAGAACCTGGCTATTACTCGGTATTCTTGGACAGATATGGAGTAAAAGCGGAACTCACAGCCACTTCGAGGGCTGCCATACACCGATATACCTTTCCTGAAAGCGAAGAAGCCGGCTTCATACTTGACTTGGACTATTCACTGCAAGGGCAGAAGAACCGTGCCTTGTCCATAGAGGTCGTGAACGACTCCACCATTTACGGATACAAAAACACAAACGGGTGGGCATGGAAACATGACATTTATTTCTGCGCCGTATTCTCAAAATCTTTTGACTACAAAATTATAGCTGATTCTGTGCTGCAGAAAGACGGCAGATATGCACCAGGACGTTGTAAGGCTTTGCTTAGTTTTGCCACGGAGAAAGATGAGCAGGTGATGGTGAAGGTTGCCTTGTCTGCTGTTGACAATGAAGGGGCACAAAACAATTTGTCCGAAATACAGGGTTGGAATTTTGATGGCACGAAAGTGCAGGCAAGGAAGGCCTGGAATGATTATCTGTCAAAAATAGATATTGACACAGACAACGAGGAGCAGAAACGTATATTTTATACGGCCTTGTACCACACAGGCATCTCTCCCTGCTTGTTCACGGACATAGACGGGCGTTACCGGGGATTGGATCGCGAAATACACACGGCCGAAAGTGGAAAGCCCATGTATACTACTTTCTCACTTTGGGATACATTCCGCGCATTGCACCCGTTGCTGACTATAATAGACCCGCAACAGAATTCTCGATATGTGCATGCGCTCTTGCAGCAGTATGAGGATGGAGGGATATTGCCTATGTGGGAACTGGCGGGTAACTATACGGGAACCATGATAGGCTATCACGCCGTACCAGTGATAGTGGATGCCTATACCAAAGGAGACCGTTCTTTCGATGCTACATTGGCACTCAAGGCATGTCTGCGTAGCGCTGAATATGATACTCTGTCGCCTGTATGCACAACAAAATACCTGCTGCACAACGCACTGATGCCGATATCGAAATATTATAAAAACACATTGGGATACATACCGTGTGACAAAGAGAACGAGTCGGTAGCCAAGGGATTGGAATATGCCTACAACGACTGGTGCATAAGTTTGCTGGCCGAAGCAGTGGGTGATACGGCCACGCAGAAGGTTTATGCAGAACGTGCCAAGGCTTACCGTAATTATTACGACCCGGATGTAAGATTCATGCGAGGCAAAGACAGTCAAGGACAGTGGCGCACTCCCTTCAGCCCGTATGCCAGCAATCATCGCAATGATGACTACTGCGAAGGAACAGCATGGCAATGGACGTGGTTCGTACCTCACGACATCGAAGGCCTTGCCGGACTGATGGGAGGCAAGGAGGCTTTCTTAAATAAACTGGATTCTCTGTTTACGGTAGATTCCGGACTTGAAGGAGAACAGGTGTCGGTCGACATCAGCGGTCTAATAGGACAATATGCGCATGGCAACGAACCAAGCCATCATATCATATACATGTACAACGCAATGGGGCAACCATGGAAGGCACAAGAGCTGGTTGACGAGGTATTGCACACACAATATTCGGACCAACCTGACGGACTGTCCGGCAATGAAGACTGTGGACAGATGTCTGCATGGTATGTACTAAGCTCGCTGGGATTCTATCAGCCGTGTCCCGGCAACCCAATCTACAGCATAGCACGACCGCTCTTCGACTCAGCCACCATAAACCTCCCCGATGGGAAGACATTCAAGATTACGGCGATAAACAATTCTGCCGCAAATAAATATATCGAATCTGCTAAGCTCAACGGGAAACCACTGGACAAACCATTCTTTACCCACAGGGAGCTTATGGATGGGGGAACATTGGAATTGGTAATGACAAACAAGCCTACCACCTGGGGAGTCGAGTGAGGAATACTGCAACCGGCTCATAATCTGACAAGTCTGCAGATTGTAAGACGGCAAAAACATATTATTTTGTAAATACATACATGCAATATATATGACAATGAAACCTAAAGTATATTGTTTATATGCCCTTTGCGGCATGTTCAGCACACTGTCCATACACGCACAGGAGGCCGAGAACCTTTCCCTGGTAGATTATGTCAACCCTTTTGTGGGCACTACCAACTACGGTACTACTAACCCCGGCGCCCTTTGCCCGCAAGGTATGATGTCCGTTGTCCCTTTCAACGTAATGGGTGACGTAGATGGCAATCGTGATAAGGATAGTCGCTGGTGGTCCACACCGTACGAATACAACAACACGTTTTTTACTGGCTATTCACATGTCAACCTTAGTGGTGTGGGATGTCCTGATATGGGGTCGCTTCTGCTGATGCCTACTACCGGAGAATTGGAAGTAGATTACATGAAATATGGCAGCCCATATAGTGATGAGCATGCTACCCCAGGCTATTACTCAAACGTACTTACCAAATACGGCATAAAAACGGAAGTCACTGCCACACCTCGCTCAAGCCGCGCACGCTTCACCTTTCCGGCAGGACAAGCCAACTTGCTGCTCAACCAGGGAGAGGGCCTGACCAACGAGACTGGAGCCTCTGTACGATTCACCGGGGAAAACGAGGTGGAAGGCACAAAGCTGCTCGGTACGTTCTGTTACAACCCGCAGGCAGTCTTCCCAATTTATTTCGTAATGCGTGTCACCGGTACTCCCAAAGCGTCAGGTTACTGGAAGCAGATGCGGCCTATGACGGCTGAAGCCCAATGGGACTCTACCTCAGGAACCAAGAAACTATATACCGACTACCGGAAAGAGATAAGCGGCGATGACATTGGGGTATGGTTTACTTACGATATGGCTGAAGATGAACAGCTGGAGGTCAGCATAGGTGTATCCTTCGTCAGCATAGAAAATGCCCGTCTCAACCTTGACAGCGAGCAGAATGGCCTTTCGTTTGATGACATTTGCGCTGCTGCACGTGAAGCTTGGAACGAAGATTTGAGCCGGATACTGGTAGAAGGTGGTACAGAAGAACAGAAACGTGTATTCTATACGGCACTTTACCACCTATTAATCCACCCCAATGTGCTGAATGACGTCAACGGACAATATCCCGCAATGGAATCCGACGAGATACGCTCTATTGATGGACGACGGTACACCGTATTCTCGCTTTGGGATACTTACCGCAATGTGCATCAGCTTATGACACTCGTGTATCCTGACCGGCAACTCGATATGATACGCAGTATGCTGGACATGTACCGCGAACATGGATGGCTGCCCAAATGGGAGTTATACGGCCGAGAGACACTGACTATGGAGGGAGATCCCGCCATACCAGTCATTGTGGATACATGGCTGAAAGGACTGCGTGACTTTGACACTGTGACTGCATACGAGGCAATGCGCAAGTCTGCCACGACACCCGGGACAGACAATCTTCTCCGCCCCGATGCCGATGATTATTTCGCGTTAGGCTACGTACCATTGCGCACAGACAATGACAATTCCGTGTCGCATGCGCTCGAATATTATGTTGCAGACCATGCTTTGTCCCGTTTTGCTGAAGCCTTGGGTAAGAAAGAAGATGCCAAACTCTTCCATAAACGTTCTTTGGGATACAAAAACTATTATTGTCCAGAATTCGGAACCCTGCGTCCCAAGCTGCCGGATGGTACATTCTATTCTCCCTTCGACCCCATGCAAGGTGCCGATTTTACTGAAAATCCGGGCTTCCACGAGGGCAATGCCTGGAATTATACCTTCTACGTGCCACATGACATTAAAGGGCTGGCCCAACTTATGGGTGGTAAGCGCGCCTTTGTGGATAAACTGCAGTCTGTATTCGATGAAGGCCGTTATGACCCCGCTAACGAACCTGACATAGCTTATGCTTACCTGTTCAGTTATTTCCCGGGAGAGGAGTGGCGGACACAAAAGCTGATACCCCAGCTATTAGCACAGCACTTCAAGGACGCTCCCGATGGTCTGCCGGGTAATGAAGATACTGGTACTATGTCTGCCTGGGCTATCTTTAGCATGTTAGGTTTCTATCCTGACTGCCCGGGCGTTCCTGAATATACGCTGACCACCCCGACATTCGATAAGGTTACTCTGAAACTGGATTCGCGTTATTATGAGAAGGATGCCCTGATTATTACTGCCCACAAACCGGTTGATGGTGCTGCCGAATATATCAACAGAATAGAACTGGACGGACAAAAACATAAAGGCTTCCGCATTTCTCATGAGAAACTGGTCAATGCAGGTAACTTGGATTTCTACCTTGGCGATAAAAAATAAGTTTTACGATAGGATACGTCGTTGTGCAAGTTCCACTCGTTATATTAACTCTTAATAATGTTGAGATATGAACAGGTTGTTGTCTATTCCTCTTATATTAGCCTCATCTGTCTCTTATGCACAGGGGGAAAACGGTGTACGTCCCAATATAGTACTTATCATGTGCGATGATATGGGATTCTCCGACTTAGGATGCTACGGTAGTGAAATCCATACTCCTAACATAGATACTTTAGCCATGGCAGGAGTACGTTTCAGTCAATTCAAAAATACAGGCCGCAGCTGTCCAAGCCGTGCTTCGCTGCTTACCGGCCGCTATTCACATACTGTGGGCATGGGATGGATGACTGCGGTAGATGAACATCGACCCGGCTACCGTGGGCAAATTGCTACAGACATTCCTACCATGGCAGAGGTGATGAAAGCCAACGGCTACCACACTTACATGAGTGGTAAGTGGCACTTAACGGTAGATAGTGCGTATGGTACTCCCAACGGCAGTTATCCTACACAGCGTGGCTTCGACCAATATTACGGCTGCCTGAGCGGAGGAGGAAGCTACTATAAACCGACTCCTGTCTATCGGAACCTCACACCTATCAATGAATTCCCTGAAGACTTCTATTACACGGAAGCTATCACAGACTCAGCGGTAGCATTCATTAACCGGCATCAGTCTGCAGACGAACCCATGTTCCTATACGTAGCCCATTATGCCCCACACCTACCCCTACATGCCCCGGCAGATCGCGTAGAGGCATGCAGGTCACGGTATGAAGCAGGCTACGATGTATTGCGCCGTCAACGCTTTGAACGTCAGAAGACATTGGGCATTGTACCTCAAGATATGCAGTTACCGATTTTTCAAGAGGAATTCGGAGGAAAACGCCCGACATGGGAAGAACTGACCGATGTACAGCAGGAAAAATGGATTAACGATATGGCAACATATGCAGCCATGATAGAAGTGGTGGATGATGGCATCGGACGTATAGTAAAAGCTTTGCAGCACAAAGGGATGATAGACAATACTGTATTTTTATTCCTTAGTGACAATGGAGCGACACTCGAGGGGGGGTACTTGGGACAGCTGATGGCTGATTTGAGTAATACTCCTTACCGTAGTTACAAAGCATGGTGTTTCCATGGAGGAACGAGTTCTCCATTAATATTGACGCGTGGAAGTGATATCAGTGAAGCCAATAAGGATGGCTTAGAAGGGAATATATGCCGCCAGACGGCCCATATCATAGACATCCTGCCAACATGCATAGCTTTGGCTTCAGCTCAATATACAGGTGACGATAACAGCCTGCCGGGTATCAACCTTCTTCCATGCGCCTGGGAAGGAAACTCTACTAACCGCACATTGTATTTCGAACACCAGGGATCATGCGCTATTATAGATGGGGATTGGAAACTGGTACGTGCCAGCCAGAATGAACAATGGGAACTATACGATCTTACCGTCGACCCGTTTGAGATGATAGATCTCTCTGATACTTCACCTGATAAGGTACAGAAGCTGGAAGAAAAATGGATAGACTGGGCCAGTCATTCGGATGTACTCCCACTGGAGGACAAACCCTGGGGGCAGCGTATCAGCTATTATAAATCACTGTATGAACAATAATCATAACGAAAAAAACATCTGTTTACAGCAGTTGTTTTGGCTGCCATTAGTGAGGTATCTGTAGAAGATTGACCGCATCATTCTCTTCATGGTGAATGATATGGTATGATAGTAGACTCCAGTGCCTTTCTATAAATCCCCCACCCTGCTGAACAAGCTTTACCATGCCTTAATATGAACGTATGGCACAGATTGGGAGAAAATCACGCAATCCCATGTCTGTGCTATTTCGTTGTTTCAAAATACAGTCCAATAAGTGGAATAAGTACCGTCAGCATGTGCATGCATCCTCGTGGCATCACATCATGATATTAAG
>CAZYVE010000028.1:0-26015 GCA_964651035.1 uncultured Bacteroides sp. | reverse complement strand
GAAACGATATGCCGGGGTTGCACTTCACCTCGTCGTATGACAAATATGTGTACCCCCGCATCTGACAAAAGCCATAGTCTATTCATTCAGCAGGCGGCCGGTAACGGCCGCCTGTACCGTATATATACAACGCCCCCACAGCACATGTTAACGGCTCGCACGAAACACAATCCCCATACGCCGCATATACGTTACATGGGAAAGAGATTACAACATGATATAACAGAACTTTGAATTGCAAAATTCGATTTATAATGTTGAAATTTTACAAATTAGTGTTTTTGATATTAAATTAAATGCTATCTTTGTGACAGTTAATCTTTCTCAACAAAACGAGGTATCATGAAGAAGGCTGTCTTATCAATTATCTTACTGTGCAGCACATTATTATGCACAGCCCAAGAAAAACACGTAATCATGGGTGACGAACAGACATCCATTTATTTCCCCATGCTGGAAAACAAACGTGTAGCTATTTTTTCCAACCATACCGGTATGATTGGAGACAAACATCTGCTCGACGTGTTGCTTGAAAATGGGTTCAACGTCACGGCAATATTTTCTCCCGAACACGGTTTCAGAGGCAACGCCGATGCAGGCGAGCATGTAGCCAGCTCGGTGGACGAAAAGACGGGAGTGCCAATACTTTCGCTATACGACGGCAAGTTGGGCAGACCGAGTGCCGAATCTATGGAAAAGTTTGACATACTGGTAGTGGACATACAGGATGTAGGACTTCGTTTCTACACATACTATGCCACCATGTGCCGGTTGATGGATGCTTGCTCTGAATACAACCGCAAAGTGGTGATATTGGACAGGCCAAACCCGAACGGACACTACGTGGACGGTCCCATACTGGACATGAAGTACAAATCGGGAGTGGGCTGGTTGCCCGTACCGGTGGTGCACGGCATGACACTGGGAGAACTGGCACTGATGGTAAACGGTGAACATTGGCTGCCAGAATCGCGCACATGCGAACTGGCTGTGGTTCCATGCAAGAACTACACGCACCAAACCATGTATGAGCTGCCTATTGCACCGTCACCCAACCTGCCTGACATGAAGTCGATATACCTGTACCCGTCCACATGTTACTTCGAAGCTACACCGGTCAGTCTCGGACGTGGCACGAATCTGCCGTTCCAGGTGTACGGGCATCCCGACATGAAGGGATACGACTACAGCTTCACTCCACGTAGCATGCCAGGTGCCAAAGAACCGCCCCAACAGGACAAGCTATGCTACGGCGTGAACCTCAGTTCTATCAGTTATGAGGAACTGCAAAACAAGGGCATAGACCTAAGTTACGTGATAGATGCTTATCGCAACCTGAACATAGGAGACCGCTTTTTCAGTCCGTTTTTTGAGAAACTCATCGGGGTGGACTATGTACGCCGTATGATTGAAGACGGGAAAGATGCCGACGAAATAAAAGCGTGCTGGAAAGACGATGTAGAAAAGTTCAAAGTACAGCGCAGGCCGTACCTGCTGTATGAAGAATGATACCGATACGCAACAAGAACATAACACATTTATAATTAACTAAAAAAACATATATGACAACAGCTTGGACAATACTTGCCGCTATAGCATGCTACTTCGCATTACTTTTTATCATCTCTTGGATAACGGGACGCAAGGCCGACAATGCAGGCTTCTTCACCGGTAACCGGAAATCATCATGGCTGATGGTTATGGTGGCCATGGTAGGTGCCAGCATGTCGGGAGTGACGTTCATCTCCGTACCGGGTGCCGTACTTGCAGGCGGGTATTCGTACATGCAGATGGTGATAGGATTCTTCGTGGGGGCAGTCATCATTGCACTGGTACTCATCCCAATGTTCTACCGCATGAACCTCATAAGCATATACGGATATCTTGAGAACCGCTTCGGCCTGGTATCGTATCGCACCGGAGCGTGGTTTTTCTTTGTCTCAAAGATGCTGGGTGCTTCGGTACGTTTCTTCGTGGTGTGCGTGGTGCTGCAGACACTGGTGTTTGCCCCATTGCACGTCCCGTTTACCATCAATGTTGTGATAACGGTGGCTCTCATCTGGCTGTATTCATTCCAAGGGGGAGTAAAATCCCTTATCTGGACCGATTCATTGAAGACATTATGCCTCATACTGTCGTTAGTATGCTGCATAGTATTGATAGCCAGTAATCTTGGACTTGGATGGAGCGAACTGCCGGCCGCCATATCTGCCCATCCGACAAGCCGTGTGTTCTTCTTCGATGACCCGAACGACGGCCGTTACTTCTGGAAGCTGTTCACTGCAGGCGTATTCATGATGATAGCAATCACCGGACTCGACCAGGACCTTATGCAACGCACGCTGAGCTGCAAGAATTTCCGGGAATCTCAGAAGAACATGATACTCAGCTCGTTCATCCAGATATTCGTCATAGGGATGTTTCTTGTACTGGGAACGTTGCTGTATATGTATACCGAAGCCAATATGACACAGAAGACATGGGCAACGGGCGACTCCCTGTTCGGAGAAGTGGCATGGAGCAAAGATTTCCCGCTGTTCGTCGGTATATTGTTCATCATAGGGCTGATTGCCGCAGCTTATTCCGCAGCCGGTTCAGCACTGACGGCTCTGACAACATCGTTTACCATCGACATACTGAAGGCCGGAGAAAAACAAGAAGACAAAGACCTGACACTGACGCGCAAACTGGTGCACGTCATCATGTCTCTGCTCATGGTTATAGTTATAGTCGTATTTTACGAGCTGAACGATGACAGTGCCATTAACGCCGTATACAACCTTGCGGCATATACCTACGGTCCCATATTGGGTATGTTCGTATTCGGCATGGCATGCAAGAAAGCAGTTTACGACCGATGGGTACCGCTTGTGGCAGTCTTGTCGCCCATTATCTGCTACGTGCTGCAAAGCAACAGCGAAGCATGGTTCGGTGGTTACCGGATAAGTTTCGAACTACTGCTTATCAATGCAATAATTACGGCTATAGGACTTGCGCTGCTCATCAGGAAAGACAAGAAACAAAAAAATGCTTTAACTTAATACACATCAACTGTTTTATGGATGTCAGATGTCAATATGTAATCGTTCTGCTTGCCGCCTTCCTCTTCCCCCATACGGGAGGCGCGCAAGGACTTACACAAGAGACCAAAGCTGAAATTGGCAAGTTTCTTGACTCTGTGGCGAGCGAGGAAATAACTGCCGGACACATTAGCATAGACTCTGTGGCTGTCGAAGGAAATATGTTGCAACTGTTTACCAACATGAACTGTTCCTATATCCCTTTCCGTGAGGAAAATGTGGAACGTATATACAGCGGAGTAAAGAGGCTGCTTCCTGCTGAATATTCCGGTTATGCCTTACGAATACGTACCAACGGGCGTAGCATTGAAGAACTCATTCCCCAAGCTCTCCGCAGGAAAAAAGACCGGAAGGCACAGACGTTCAATCCTTACCCGGAAAAATCAAAGCCGCTGCTCACAAAGGTATCTGCACCTTATACACCGACAAACGGATTGCAGAACCGGCACATCGCATTATGGCAGAGCCACGGTTGGTACTATGAATCTACACAGGACAGATGGGAGTGGCAACGTGCCCGCATATTCCAGACAGTGGAAGATTTATACACACAAAGTTATGTATTGCCTTTCCTCGTACCCATGCTTGAAAATGCCGGGGCAAATGTATTGCTTCCGCGAGAACGCGATTGCCAGACAGAAGAAATCATTATAGACAATGACGGTTGCCTGGACAAAGTCTCTACATACATTGAGCGGGATGCAGACAAAGCATGGAAACAGGGAGAAGGAACAGGATTCGCACACTTAAAGTCACAATATAAAGACTTTGAGAACCCGTTCAAAGAAGGCACATTCCGCACTGTGGAAAGCATAAAGAAAGGCAATGAAAGCATGGCTGAATGGATACCCCAAATACCCAGAGAGGGGCAATATGCCGTATATGTATCTTACCGGACATTGCCCAACAGTACTGACGATGCACTTTATACAGTACACCACAAAGGCGGCACCACACAATTCAAGGTCAACCAGCAAATGGGAGGTGGCACTTGGATTTATTTAGGCACATTCGGCTTTGCAAAAGGGAAGAACAATAATTGCAAGGTGACGCTGAGCAACCTGTCCGACAAGGCAGGACGCATTGTCACCGCCGATGCTGTAAAGATTGGAGGTGGTATGGGCAACATTGCACGCAGTAATTCCAGAATAGTAAACACAGATAACACCATTCTCCCTGAAATACACAACATGAAAGCTGAGGAGTCCGCCTATGAACCGTACGGCACTCTCAAGACAAGCGGATATCCGCGCTTTTGTGAAGCTGCGCGTTACTGGCTGCAATGGGCCGGAATACCGGATAGTATCTACTCCGAAAGTAATGGTACGAATGACTACACAGACGACTACAAATGCCGCGGCCTATGGGTAAACTACCTTGCAGGAGGCTCGCCTTCCAATCCGGATGACGAAGGGCTGAACATACCGGTGGACATGGCGTTTGCATTCCACACCGATGCAGGCACCACACTAAATGACTCCATAATAGGAACCTTGGGCATATATTACACGCATACGGAGAACGAGATGTATCCAAACGGAGCGTCACGCTATCTGGCACACGATCTGACAGATCTGATACAATCAAATATCGTACGTGACGTGCGAGCATTATACGAACCGCAGTGGAGTCGCCGGGGCATGTGGAATCGGTCGTACTATGAGGCACGTGTGCCAAGAGTGCCTACTATGCTCCTTGAACTGTTATCCCACCAGAATTTCGCCGATATGCGGTACGGACTTGATCCACGTTTCCGCTTCACAGTAAGCCGAGCGGTGTATAAAGGCATCCTGCAGTTCCTATGCTCGCAATACGGCACGGATTACGTGGTGCAGCCAATGCCAGTAGACGGTATGGCAATACGCATGACCAACGATAACGAAATAGAACTGACATGGCAACAGGTGGAAGACCCACTGGAACCCACCGCTATCGCAGACAAATACATAGTATATACGCGCATCGGCGACGGTGACTTTGACAACGGCACACCGGTAGAGGGGAACAGTTATCGTACCACATTACCGGCAGGCGTAGTCTGCAGTTATAAAGTGGCTGCCGTCAACAAGGGCGGAGAAAGTTTTCCATCGGAAATTCTTTCTGCCGGACGGGCTTTCAACAGTAAGGGAACAGTACTCGTAGTAAACGGATTTGACCGTATAAGCGCACCAGCCGACTTCGAGGCTTCGGACAAGGCAGGCACACAACTCGCCGGATTCCTTGACGAAATGGATCATGGAGTGCCTTATCTGAAAGATTTCAGCTACATAGGCCGGATGAAGGAGTTCCGCCGCTCCATACCATGGATGGATGATGACGCTTCCGGCTTCGGCGACAGCTACGGTGATTATGAAACCATTGTTATAGCCGGCAATACGTTCGACTACCCGTCCATACACGGGGCAGCCATACTGAAAGCCGGATATAACTTTACTTCGTGCAGCGATGAGGCGGTAGAAAGAGGATTGGTATCGCTGGAAGATTACCGCTACACAGACCTGATTCTTGGCAAGGAATGCCAGACTAAAATCGGTCGTGGTGGAGTGAAACTACTTGAATTCAAAACATTCAGCAAGGAGATGCAAAATGCAGTGACAGACTATTGCAGGCAGGGTGGAAATATTTTCGTATCCGGGGCATACGTTGGAACTGATTTGTGGGACAGCCGGCAGGCTCCTGCCGAAGAAAGCGATAAGCAGTTTGCCACGGAAGTACTGAAATACCAATGGAGAGTGGGACAAGCTGCCAGGGGTGGAAAATTGAAATGGGTTGCTTCACAGTTCAGACCGTCAGTGAAGGAATATTCCTACCATAACGAGCTCAACGAAGATTGCTACGTGGTAGAATCGCCCGATGGCATCGTTCCGGCATGCGAAGAAGCATACACAGCCATGCGCTATGCCGAAAACAACATAAGTGCTGCCGTGGCATACGATGGAGAATACAAGACTTTCGTGATGGGGGTACCGTTCGAGACACTGCGCACGGCTTCCGAACGTGAAGAGTTGATGAAAAGCATTCTGGACTTTTTCGACAACGGATTATAATAATAACCAAAACAATACATACCATGACACCAAAACATGGCATAATCATCTTATTGGCCTGCCTGCTTCCGGTTGTAGCACAAGCACAACGAAAGGGGTTCCGCTTTGTCCAACTGACGGACATACACTGCAACGGCAACAGCCCGGCTCCGGTAGAAGACCTGTTGCGCTCAGTAGCACAAATCAATGCTACAGACAGCATAGACTTTGTGCTGGTAACGGGTGATATAACCGACAGCGGTGACCGTGAGACCATGTTGCGTGTGAAGTCGTGCCTCGACTTGCTGAAAGTCAAATACTACACTCTATTAGGCAATCACGAGACGAAATGGAGTGAATCGGGATGTACAGCTTTTTCTGAGATATTCGGAGGAGAAAGGTTCTCGTTCGAGCATAACGGCATCCTGTTCTTAGGTTTCAATTCGGGACCGCTCATGCGAATGGCATACGGACACGTGGTGCCGCAGGACCTGCAATGGATAAAAGATGAAATCGAGAAGCATGGCAAGGATATACCCGTAATTCTCGTGACCCACTACCCTATCATGGAGGGTGACGTGGACAACTGGTATGAAGTGACAGATGCAGTGCGGCCGTATAATATACGACTCTTCATCGGAGGGCATTACCACCGTCTGCTTGCCTTGGAGTATGACGGCATCCCGGGCATATTGATGCGCAGCAATCTGCGTGACACGGATGGCAAACCGGGTTACGGCATTTATGAAGTTGATGAAGATTCCATCATTGTGTACACTCAACGCGCAGGAGAACCCAAACAATGTTTTGCCGCATATTCACTGACCGACCAATACTACGACCATGACGGTAAGGCTTGCAAATACCCCGATTTCTCCGTCAACAGCGAGTATGGCAAGGTTAAGGAACAATGGATTGTACAGTCTGGAGCCGGTATATATTGTTCACCGGCAGTGGAAAAGGACAAGGTATTCGTAGGTGACGATTTGGGACGGCTCAATGCCTACAGTCTGAAGAAAGGCAAGCTTTTGTGGAGCTTCTCCTCAGGCAAACGCATAGTAGGTACACCGGCTGCCGCAGAAGGCGTGGTGGTGTTCGGCTCTGCAGACAAATACATATACGGTCTGGATACGGGAAACGGGGAGCTGCTGTGGAAAGTGGAGGCCGGAGAGCCGGTACTTGGTGCTGTAACCATAAACGACGGTGTAGCATATATCGGTGCCAGCGACCATACATTCCGTGCCATCAGCTTGCATACAGGCAAAGTGCTGTGGGCATACGAAGAGGTAGAAGGATACATCGAGACCAAACCGCTCGTAACTGCAGGCAAGGTGATATTCGGGGCATGGGACAATACGCTGTATGCATTGGACAAGGACAATGGCAACGAGCTATGGAAATGGAACAATGGGCTGCCAGGCATGCACTACTCGCCGGCCGCCGTATGGCCTGTAGCTGCTAACGGAAAGGTATTCATCAGTGACCCTAAGCGCGCGCTGACGGCCATAGACCTGGAAACAGGCGCAACAGTCTGGCGCACTTTCAGGTCGCAGGTGCGTGAAACGATGGGGCTTTCGGAAGACAAGAGCCGCATATATAGCAAAACGATGAATGACAGCATAGTGGCATACAGCACCGAAGGCAACGAGCCGCATCAGGTATGGGCTTCCGACGTGGGATTCGGGTACGAACACGCGCCTTCCATGCAGGTAGAGAAAGACGGAGTAATGTTCGGCAGCACCAAAGAAGGACTGATTTTCGCACTGGAGGCAAGAACAGGGCGAGTACTGTGGAAACATAAGGTAGGCAATTCGCTCATCAATACTGTCGTACCCCTCAGCGGCAGGGAGGTGTTGTTCACCTCCACCGACGGAAAAGTCGGACTGCTGCGCGAATAAACATGTGCAAGTATACAACTTTGCCTGCAACATGTTGCAGGCAGACAGCAGACACGTTGCAGACAAGCGTAGTACGCATTGCAGTCAAACGTCAAACAGGTGCACACCACAAAGACGGAACAAGCTGAAAATTAGAATATAAAACAATATAATAAAAGCAATAAAAAAGTATGAAACGGATAAGCTGCTTCCTGCCATACGCAGGGAAAGAACAAGTAATAAAGACGATAGAAGGGTTGCTGTCCTCAGAAATACCTGTTGATATTTTTCTAATGGCTGAAGACGAGTCTGCAGAAGAACTGCCGGGATACACGAAGCTGTATGTGAAGAGTCTTTTCGGAACTCAGACTATGAAAATGATGGCACAACAGGCTACAGGCGACTACACATTGCTCTACACCAAAGAGACTACGCTGGAGCTGGGGCTGTTTGCTATGGAGCGCATGGTCAACATTGCCGAAGACTCGGGTGCTGGCATGGTATATGCCGACCACTACCAGGTAACGGGCGGACAACAGCGTAACGCACCGGTCATCGACTACCAGTTCGGGTCGCTGCGTGATGATTTCGACTTTGGTTCGGTATTACTGTTCAATACCGCAAAGCTCAAGGAAGCCGCCTCACGCATGAAGTCCGACTATCGCTATGCAGGTTTCTATGACCTGCGACTCAAGCTGAGCCAATGTGCCCCAATCGTACACATCAACGAATATCTGTACAGTGAGGTGGAGAATGATACACGCAAAAGCGGCGAGAAAATATTCGATTATGTGGATCCGAGAAATCGCGACCGTCAGATTGAAATGGAAATGGCATGTACAGAGCACCTGAAGGAGATAGGCGGTTATCTTGAACCGCAGTTCGAACACATAGAGTTCGATGGAGGAGACTTCGAATACGAGACTTCGGTCATAATACCTGTCAGGAACCGCATACGTACCATACGCGATGCAATACGCTCGGTATTGGCACAAAAAGCCGGTTTCAAATACAACCTCATCATCATAGACAACCACTCTACCGACGGCACCACCGAAGCTATTGATGAGTTCAAGGACGACGCACGACTCATACACATCATACCCGAGCGCAACGACCTTGGCATAGGTGGATGCTGGAATATGGGCGTACACCACCCCAAGTGCGGTAAGTTTGCTGTCCAACTGGACAGTGACGACGTCTATAAGGATGAAAATACGCTCGCCACGATGGTACGCGCTTTCTACGAGCAAAACTGTGGCATGGTGGTCGGTACATACATGATGACCAACTTAGACTTGGAAATGATTCAGCCGGGCATAATAGACCACAAGGAATGGACTCCTGAAAATGGGCGCAACAATGCCCTGCGAATTAACGGACTGGGAGCACCGAGAGCTTTCTATACACCATTGTTGCGTAAGGTAAAAGTGCCCAATACCAGCTACGGAGAAGATTATGCTTTGGGATTGAACATCTCGCGTCACTATCAGATAGGGCGTGTGTACGATGTTGTGTACCTCTGCCGTCGCTGGGAAGACAACTCCGATGCCGCACTCGACATAACAAAGACAAACGCCAACAATCTCTACAAGGACCGCATACGCACATGGGAATTGCAGGCAAGAGTGGCAATGAACAGAAGTAAGAAGAATCTATAACAAACGTGAACCACTGATGCTGGACCTTAATCTGGACATACAACAGTTGCTGGAAAGACAGACCTCTACATGGGATACGGCACGGGACAATTACGCCGCGCTCGCAGATGTGCGCGTCAAGCATCTCTGTGTGGACGGAGTAGAATACAAGGTGCAGTTTAACCCGGCCAGAATATTATCTTCTGCCGCAAAGGTAGACAGCAAATCCGTCAGGGAACGCAAGTGTTTCCTATGTGCTGCCAACCGCCCGCCACAACAGGAAGGTGTACCATTCAATGGCCATTACTGCATATTGGTTAACCCGTACCCTATCTTTCCACGCCATCTTACCATTCCTGATGACGGACACATGGAACAACGCATTGCCACACGCTTTGGCGACATGCTGCTTTTGGCTCAGGCTCTCACTGCATATACCATCTTCTATAACGGTCCACGATGTGGTGCATCAGCCCCTGACCATGCCCATTTTCAGGCTGGGAATAAAGGCTTCATGCCAATAGAAGAAAACTGGCACAGACGGGTGGCAGGCAAAGTGGCAGCATTGGGCCGTGCTTCTCTCTTCCGGCTGAACGATGCCCCACGCTCCACACTCGTCATTTCATCAGATTCTGCAAAGGATGCAGAGACTCTCTTCCAGACAGTTTACAATTGCATGGAAATAAAGCCGGGTGATGAGGAACCAATGATGAACGTACTGGCAATGTACGGTGATAACGAGGAATGGACTGTATTCATATTCCCCCGCGAGAAGCACCGCCCTGCATGTTACACTGCCGTAGGAGAAGACAACATGTTGTGCAGCCCTGCTTCCGTAGACCTTGGAGGAGTGTTCATCACCCCGGTCGAAAAGGATTTTGACAAGATAACCTCCGAAAGCATCAAGCAGATACTCAGCGAAGTATGCCTGCCGCCGGATAAGTTTGCACTATTGTGCGACCGTATCCATGAAGCAGTCGGAATCAGACAACCATTTTAATACATTACTGCAATGAAAGAACCACAGGTACAAGTTGGAATATTGTCCGAACCGCAGATAGAATTCATACTGCACGGCACATATACCATGAGCGGGAATAATGCCAACGGCAAACAGACCGTAACATACGATAACGGGAAAGTGCTGTGGAATGGACGTTACTACGAGCAGCTTCTCTTCGAGCCGACCGACGAAGTGGAAGATTCATTCGAACTGCTGGATGTAACTATAGGCATCGGTTTCCATTGGGAGCGCAAGGAAGACCAACGATTCAGAGGTACACTGAAGATAATCGTAGAAAATGACAGACTTACCGCTATAGACATTGTGCATGCAGAAGAATATCTTACCAGCGTAATATCAAGCGAAATGAGTGCAACTTCATCGCTGGAGCTGCTGAAAGCCCATGCGGTAATATCGAGAAGCTGGTTGCTGGCAAACATTGGAACACGACAGGATGTCTCAACGGCAGAGAATGAGACCCGTACCGGACAAAACGAAGGAGAAAAAATAAAATGGTACGAACGCGATTCCCATACACTCTTCGATGTCTGTGCCGACGACCATTGCCAACGCTATCAGGGTATTACACGGGCATCTACCGAAATGGCACGTAAAGCCATAGCGGACACACGGGGGCAGGTGCTGGTGTATGAGGGGGAAATATGCGATGCGCGCTTTTCGAAATGTTGCGGTGGGGCATTTGAGGAGTTCCAATATTGCTGGGACAATATACGTCACCCATATCTGAAAGCCCAGTTAGACCGCAAAGGCGGCAGCGCGGTAACCGGCAATGTGATTGCCGCATGTCCTGACCTGACAGTAGAGAGCGAGGCAGAACGCTGGATACGCACCGCCCCGGAAGCATTCTGCAATACATCAGACAAAAGAATTCTTTCGCAAGTACTTAATAACTACGACCTCGAAACCACGGACTTTTACCGCTGGCGTGTGGTATATACACAGAAAGAACTTTCTGAACTTATATTGGAACGGTCGGGAGTGGACTATGGACAGATACTCGACCTTATACCAATAGCACGTGGTACAAGCGGCCGTATATGGAAACTGAAAATAGTGGGCACCAAGCAAACACTCATTATAGGCAAGGAATTGGAAATAAGGCGCACGCTGTCGCCATCGCACCTGTACAGCTCGGCTTTCGTGATTGACAAGGAGGACATATCGCAGGATGGTACACCGGGACGATTCATCCTTACAGGCGCAGGCTGGGGACACGGTGTAGGACTGTGCCAAATAGGTGCAGCCGTAATGGGAGAACAGGGATATGGATATAAACAGATTCTGCTGCACTATTACAATGGCGCATGCATTGAGAAGATGTACGAATGAAACCATTTCCCAACCGGTATCCGGAAAAGATTATATAGAAAACATTAACTGTATCAAAATATGAGTAACGACATAGAAGCTGCATCTTCCCCACAATACAACAAGGAAAAGGGACAGCACAGAAAAAAAGGTTTTAATTCCCCATGGGCATGGATTCCCACCTTATATTTCGCACAGGGTTTGCCTTATGTAGCGGTCATGACCATATCCGTCATCATGTACAAACGGCTGGGTATGTCAAATACGGACATTGCGCTGTATACAGGCTGGCTGGGCCTGCCATGGGTCATCAAGCCCTTCTGGAGCCCTTTTGTGGACATAATCAAGACTAAACGCTGGTGGACTTTGTGCATGCAATGGATTGTAGCCGTGGCACTGGCAGGCATAGCCTTCACAATTCCAACTGAGTTTTACGTGCAGTTCACATTCGCCATATTCATGCTGATGGGGTTTGCATCGGCCACGCACGATATTGCAGCCGACGGATTCTACATGCTGGCGCTGAACGAGCACGAGCAGTCGCTGTATGTGGGCATACGCAGCACTTTCTACCGCATAGCCACAGTGATGGGGCAAGGGGTGCTTGTAATACTGGCGGGTATCATCGAAATGAACTCCGGACTGCAACCTATAAGGCTGGAAGTGATAGCTGACCCGACAGTACAAACCGAAGCGGCTGCATTGCCACAAATTGCAATACAACCCGTGCAAGAGGGGGAAGAGCTATGCTTCGTTGCGGCTTCAAATACTATACATACTGCCATAAAAGCTCCGCAAAGCGCGGATGACGGACAAGGCGGAGAAATGGCGTTTGCCGAATATGCCGCCATGATGCGCGACTCGGTAAACAACATGAATGTGCGTAACGGTTTTGTAAAGGGGACAATCGCTACAAACGACATGCCAGTCACAACGGCAAATTCCCCTGATGGTAGTTTCCGGAAATGGCTGCGCGATAATTTCGGCGAGAAGCGCACTGTCACCGGGCAGACAGACAATAATTTTGCACTGGCGGCAGTACGCCTGAACAAGAAGCCAGCATCCGGCGAACACATAGTGCTGAACGTGACTTACAAAGACGGCGATCAGAGTATCAAGCTGGAGCAAGACAAGCTATCCACACGCTTTGAGTTCAATGAAACGAACTGGGACAAACCTGCCTATTTGTACTTTGAGATAGACCATAAGCTGGCATCACGCACGAAAGCCGCTTTTGTTGGCACATCGGGAAACATTCCGCTGGCATGGCTCACGGTATTTGTCACTATGTCGGTATTCTTCCTCATAGTAGCCCTGTACCACAGCCGGATAATGCCGCATCCCGCAAGTGATGCCCCGCACAAAGACACTGATGCAAAGAGTATTTTCAAAGGATTTGTTGACGCCTTCCGTACATTCTTCACCAAGATGCCGTTGCGGCATACAGTGGCGGCCATAGGGTTCATGCTGCTGTACCGGTTCCCTGAAGCGCAGCTGACAAAAATAATACAACCGTTCCTGCTCGACCCGGTGGACAAAGGTGGACTCGGACTGACTACGGGTGAAGTGGGATTGGTCTATGGGACAGTGGGCATAATAGGCCTCACCCTGGGCGGCATAATAGGTGGCATAGCGGCAGCCAAAGGAGGTCTCAAGAAGTGGTTGCACCCCATGGCATGGAGCATGTCGCTGACGTGCCTTACATTCGTTTACCTGAGCTACTTCCAGGACCATTCGCTGCTGACGGTAAACATCTGCGTGTTCGTAGAACAATTCGGTTACGGATTTGGTTTCACGGCATACATGCTGTACCTCATATACTACTCCGAAGGCGAATTCAAGACATCGCACTATGCCATCTGCACAGGGTTCATGGCTTTAAGTATGATGCTGGGCATGATAGCCGGATGGTTGCAGGAGACCATAGGATACCGCCACTTCTTTGTATGGACGATGATATGCTGCGTCACCACCATAGGAATGGCCATGCTGGTGAAGGTTGACCCTGCCTTCGGCAAGAAAAAGGATTGATGCACCATACTGCCCGGCTGACGAGTACACCGCATGTGGCAAACATGTACGGCACACGCGGGAAACATAATTCAGACAAACGGGAAACAAGTGCCGCGCAAGGATTGTACATATAGGCTCAACACCTACAGATTTTGAAACACAATTATTACGAAGAAATATGAATACAAATGCAAACAGAATAGTAATATCCCTGATGCTCTGCCTTTTTGCGGCTGTAAACACAGGCTACGGGCAGGCTGTAATAAAGACCGGCATAGAAATACTGAAGGAACAAGGATTCGATTGCCTTGAAGGGAAACGAGTGGGACTCATCACGAACCCCACGGGAGTAGACAACCGTATGAAGTCTACCATAGACATTTTGCATGAAGCCGGGAACGTGAATCTCGTGGCATTGTATGGGCCGGAACACGGTGTAAGGGGAGAAATGCATGCTGGCGACAAGGTAGCAGACATAAATGACCCGGCAACTGGACTGCCAGTATATTCGCTTTACGGGAAAACACGCAAAGCCACGCCTGAGATGCTGGAAGGAGTGGACGTGCTGGTGTATGACATACAGGATATCGGCTGCCGTTCTTTCACCTACATCAGTACCATGGGACTGGCTATGGAAGCCGCTGCCGAAAACGGGAAAGAGTTCATCGTACTGGACCGTCCCAATCCGTTGGGTGGACTGAAAGTGGAAGGCTGCCTGGTAGAGGACGACTGCATTTCCTTCGTCAGCCAGTACAAGATACCATATATATACGGACTTACCTGCGGCGAACTGGCTATGATGCTGAATGGCGAACGCATGCTGGCCGGCGACAAGCAATGCGACCTGAAAGTAATCAAGATGGAAGGTTGGACGCGAGACATGAACTACACGCAGACAGGGCTGCAGTGGGTGCCATCGTCACCACACATTCCGCAACCGCTGTCGGCATGGTTCTATCCTGTAAGCGGCATATTGGGCGAGCTGGGATACATGTCGATAGGCGTGGGATATACCATACCTTTCCAGATGTTTGCCGCCCCGTGGATAGAAGCCGGGAAGCTGGCCAATGCACTTAACGGACTTGACGTGCCTGGCGTCATATTCCGTCCCATCTATCTCAAGCCTTTTTATTCCGTAGGTCAAGGTGAACTGCTGCAAGGTGTGCAGGTACACATTATGGATTTCGGCAAGGCACCACTCAGTCCTATACAGTTCCTTGTGATGCAGGAACTTGCCAAGCTATATCCCGACCATGCCGTATTCGACCATGCAGACAAAAGCCGTTTCCGGATGTTCGATATGGTGAGCGGTTCCGAACAGATACGCCTGCGCTTCTCGAAACGTCATAGCTGGAAAGACATCAGCGACTATTGGGATAAGGATGTGGAGAATTTCCGCAAATTATCTGAAAAGTATTATTTGTACGAATGAAAGCAAAAACATGCCGGAATAAGACGGTATTCATTACATGGAACATAGCGAAGATAAATATAAAGGATTCCTGAACGAACTGAAGCATATCATCCCGGAGGATTGTATATATACCGATGAGCTGCATCGGTTGGCATGGGGCACGGACGCGGGTTTCTACCGTCTAATACCACGTATCGTTCTCTTTCCCAACAACAGATTCGAAGTGAGGGATATACTAAGTACAGCCTCCTCGATGCAGCTGCCCGTCACCTTCCGCGCCGCAGGCACCAGCTTGTCGGGGCAGGCCATCAGCGATTCTATACTTATTGTAGCCGGTAAAAAGTGGGAAGGTTTCAGAATTAACGGCGACGGTACGCAAATCAGTCTCGAGCCGGGAGTTATCGGACAAAGGGTAAACGAACTGCTTGCACCCTACGGCCGCAAATTCGCACCCGACCCGGCTTCGATAAACAGTGCCATGGTGGGGGGCATCGTTATGAACAACGCTTCAGGAATGAATTGCGGCACGCACGCCAACAGCGATAAAATGCTGCTGTCGGCATGTATCATATTGGCAGACGGTACAATATTGGATACTGGCGATAAAGTGAGCCGTGCAAGTTTTAAAGTGACGCATCACAGATTCATCGAACGTATCTGTCTGTTACGCGACAGGATACGGGCAGACAAGGCACTGACTGAACGCATAAGATACAAATACTCCATAAAGAATGTTACCGGACTGAATCTGTTGCCGTTCATCAGGTTCGACGACCCGTTCGACATAATAGCCCACCTCATGGTAGGAAGCGAAGGGACGCTGGGATTCCTTGCCGAAGTAACCATGCACACAGAATACGACTATCCGTACAAAGCCAGTGCAATGCTTTACTTCACGAGCATAAAGGATGCCTGCCGGGCTGTGTTGGCCATGAAGAAGCTGAAAGAGGAGGACGGTGAATGGCTGGTGAAAGGTGCAGAGCTGCTGGATTACAAGAGCCTGTCGTCGGTAGACGACCCAGTATACATAAGATACAGATGTGAAGCGGATGACCCGTCGGGACTGACTGCAGTACTGACAGAGACCAAAGCACGCACACCGGAAGCATTGCAACGGCGTATAGCAGCCATAGTGCAGTGCCTGTCTGCTTTCTCAACATATACACCTGTACACTTTACTGACAAGCCTGAGGAATACGGCAAATACTGGGCAATCCGTTCTGGTATTTTCCCATCGGTGGGCGGGACACGCAAGCCTGGTACTACATGCCTCATAGAGGATGTGGCTTTCCACATAGATGACCTGCCAGAAGCCACAGCCGACCTGCAGCAACTAATCGCACACCATGGATACGATGATGCCTGCATCTATGGGCATGCATTGGAAGGCAACTATCACTTTATCTTGAACCAGAGCTTCAGCACACACACGGAGGTGGAGCGTTATGCAGCTTTGATGGAAGATGTAAAAACACTTGTGGTAGACAAATATGATGGCTCACTGAAAGCTGAACACGGTACAGGCCGCAACATGGCTCCATTCGTACGCTATGAATGGGGAGATGAAGCCTACGAGATAATGCGCGAAGTGAAGGATATATTCGACCCGGAAGGATTGCTCAACCCGGGAGTAATATTCAACGAAGATCCAGAGTGCCACATTAAAAACTTCAAGCCGTTGCCGCGGATATTCAACAGAGAAAAACTGATAATGGGAACGGATAGCTGTACAATACCGGCAAGTGCAGATGCTACCCATAATTCCTTAAACAAAGTAGACCGCTGCATAGAATGTGGATTCTGCGAAGTAAACTGCCTTTCATGTGGATTCACATTATCATCTCGTCAACGCATCGTAATACAACGGGAAATATCACGCCTGCGACAAGACGGCAGTGATCCGGAACAACTTGCGCTATTAGATAAACAATATCTCTACCCAGGCAACCAGACATGTGCAGGCGACGGTCTTTGCTCAATGTCGTGCCCGATGGGCATCAATACAGGAGACCTGACACATTTCATACGTCAACAACGCCTGCCTAAAGGAAGTATCGCCTATAAGGCCGGCGAGTTTGCCGCGCATCACTTTGCCGGAATAAAGAATTCCCTCCGCCCCGTACTGGCATTGGCCAACACCACCCACGCCATACTCGGAACGAAAATAATGAGTGCCATAACGCACGGTATGCACAAAGTGCTGAATATACCACTATGGACACCGGCCATGCCGAAAGCATACAAAGTACAGCACGGACGCTCACTGTCACCTGTAGACTGGGGAATTAACAAAAGAACAGACGAAGAGTCTTTTGTAGTCTACTTCCCAAGTTGCATAAACCAGACCATGGGTACGGCAGCCAAATCGCCAGTGAAGCAACCACTGGTGGACAAGATGCTGCACCTGCTGCATAAAGCCGGATATACAGTGATCTTTCCCGAAAGGATGGAGAATCTATGCTGCGGCACAATATGGGAGAGCAAGGGAATGCCGGACATTGCCGACCGCAAAAGTGCAGAATTGGAAGAAGCTCTGTGGAAAGCCTCCGAACAAGGACGATACCCTGTATTGTGTGATCAGAGTCCCTGCCTGCACCGTATGCGTGAGAGTATAAAGCGTATGAAACTTTACGAACCTGCCGAGTTTATCTATACATTTCTAAAAGACCGGTTGGTGTTCAAGCCGACAAACAGGCCTGTGGCCATACATGTAACTTGCTCCATGCGTAAAATGAATCTGGCCGACACCATAGTCAATCTGGCAAAGATGTGTACTACAGGACAGGTACTCGTACCGGACGAAGTGGGGTGCTGTGGATTTGCCGGCGATAGGGGATTCACTTATCCGGAACTAAACGCGTATGCTCTCCGCAAACTGGCACCGCAGATAAAGAAAGCCGGTATACACATAGGCTACAGCAACAGCCGAACCTGTGAGATAGGGCTTGCCAACAACAGCGGGATACCCTACGTGTCCATTGCCTATCTCGTAGACGAATGTACGGAAGCAAAGCCGGAGCTAACGCCATCAGCTGCTGCAAGGTAAGGAATAAATGGAAATGGGACGAACAATGTTCATATGGAAACAAGCAAAATAGGCAATAACGAGAAACGACTGCTTGCTCTCGACATATTGAGGGGTATCACCATAGCCGGCATGATAATGGTTAACAATCCCGGATCGTGGGAACACATCTACACACCGCTAAGGCATGCCGAGTGGAATGGTCTGACCCCAACAGATCTTGTATTCCCATTTTTCATGTTTATCATGGGCATATCGACATACATATCACTAAAAAAGTACGGTTTCCGTACCAGCCGGAAAGCGACAGTAAAGATACTGCGACGTACCATAGTCATATTCCTGATAGGCATAGCCATTGGCTGGTTTTCACGCTTCTGCTACTATTGGGCTTCCCCTGCCGGGGATGCCAGTTTCGGTACACGCCTGTGGGAATCTGTCTGGACGTTCGACCGCATACGTATACTGGGAGTAATGCAACGCCTCGCTCTGTGCTACTGCGCCACGGCTATCATTGCACTGACGATAAGACACCGGCATATACCCTACATCATCGCCACCCTTCTGACAGGTTATTTAGTGCTGCTGATATGCGGCAACGGTTTTGCCTACAACGAAAGCAATATACTTTCCATTGTGGACCGTGCCATATTGACCCCTGCCCACATGTACAAGGACAACGGTATCGATCCGGAAGGGTTACTGAGCACCATACCTGCTATAGCTCACGTGCTTCTGGGATTCTGCGTGGGACATATGATGCTGGGCGGTAACACGGCAAAAGAGCGCAGTGCAATGCTGCAATCACACCTGCTGAAACTGTTGCTTACAGGTACCATACTTACATTTGCCGGACTGCTGCTGAGCTACGGGTGCCCAATCAACAAGAAGATATGGTCACCAACTTTCGTACTTGCCACATGCGGAATGGCCTCAGGATTCTTGGCTGTACTTATCTGGATTATCGACGTAAAAGGATACAAACGCTGGAGCATGTTCTTCGAGTCGTTTGGCGTCAACCCGCTGTTTATGTATGTGTTGGGTGGAGTATTGGGCATATTGTTCGGCTCTGTAAGCATACCATGGGACGGTGGCAGCATCACCATACATGCATTTCTGTATAATGTGCTGCTGCAGCCAGTTTTCGGTGACATCGGAGGCTCACTTGCTTACGCCCTGGTGTTCGTTTGCATTAATTGGTGTATAGGATACTTCTTGTACAAAAGAAAGATTTACATCAAAATATGAGACTTCCCTGTATATATTGGAATGAATAACTTAAAAATCAGATATTATGATACTTATAGCAGACAGTGGTTCTACAAAGACTGATTGGTGTCTTGTGAAGAACGGAGTTCCTATCTCCCGTATAATAACGAAAGGAATAAACCCATTTTTCCAGACGGAAGAAGATATCAGCAACGAAATAGCCAGCACATTGCTGCCACAACTGCCGGCAAAAACAATAGAAACCGTCTACTTTTATGGTGCCGGATGTGCTTTCCCTGACAAGATAGATATGGTGCGCCGCTCCATCTGCCGATACCTGCAAGTCAATGTGGAGGTATGCAGTGACATGCTGGCAGCAGCACGGGCTTTGTGTGGCTACCGGCCGGGAATAGCCTGCATCATCGGAACAGGCAGCAACTCGTGTTTTTATGACGGCAGCAAGATAACGGAAAACGTATCTCCACTGGGATTCATCCTTGGAGATGAAGGCAGCGGAGCTGTATTGGGCAAACTGCTGGTAGGCAGCCTGCTGAAAAACCAGATGACTCCAGGACTGAAAGAGAAATTCCTCAGACAGTTTGATCTGACACCGGAGAAAATTATCGACCACGTATATCGCAAACCTTTCCCGAACCGCTTTCTCGCCAGTTTCTCACCATTCCTTGCACAAAATATCGGAGAACCGTGCGTAAGGCAACTGGTAACAGAAAGTTTCAGAGACTTCTTCCGGCGTAACGTAATGCAGTATGATTACCGCAATCATCCGGCACACTTTATCGGCTCTGTGGCATACCACTATCGTGAAGTTCTGGAAGAAGCAGCACGCGACATGGGTGTACAGACCGGCAAAATCTGGGAAAAGCCCATGGAAGGGCTCATCGCTTACCACGGGTGCCCCAAAGTGTAATATAAAAGAGGTGTATATACGACCTGATTCCTGCATACGGGCAATATAAGCAAGACAAGCCGGCATTGAAACGAAAACTTTCTAAAAACATATACAATTATGGCATTCGAAAAAATATCCGAACAACCTTCGCTCTACAATGATTTGGAGAAGAAACCTGTCCATGAAATACTGGAAGAAATCAACAATGAAGACCAAAAGGTTGCATTGGCCGTAAAGAAGGCCATCCCACAAATAGAAAAACTGATAAAAGCCATCGTCCCACGTATGAAACAAGGAGGACGAATATTCTATATGGGTGCCGGCACCAGCGGACGACTGGGGGTGCTCGATGCTTCGGAGATACCGCCGACATTCGGTATGCCGCCAACGCTTGTCATCGGCCTTATCGCCGGAGGCGACACCGCGCTACGCAATCCTGTGGAAAACGCAGAGGATGATATGGAGCGTGGATGGCAGGAACTGACGGAACGTAACATCACTACAAAAGACACGGTGATAGGTATTGCTGCCAGTGGCACGACACCATACGTAATAGGGGCTTTGCACGAAGCTCACGAACACGGCATATTAACCGCATGCATCACCAGTAATCCAGACAGCCCGATGGCTGCCGAAGCAGACATACCCATAGAGATGATAGTAGGACCGGAGTACGTAACTGGCAGCAGCAGGATGAAATCGGGCACAGGACAAAAGATGATACTGAACATGATTACCACTACTGTGATGATACAGCTGGGACGGGTAAAAGGCAACAAGATGGTGAATATGCAGCTGACTAACAAGAAATTAGTGGACCGGGGCACACGTATGCTCGTGGACGAATTGGGACTGGACTACGGCAGGGCGCACGCACTGCTGTTAGTGCATGGCTCGGTGAAGGCTGCTATTGAGGCTTATCGCAGCGAAGAATCCATAGACTGACTCCAAGGGTTATGCAAAGACTTAACATAAAACCATAATATCAAAAGACTTATGAAAAGAAGCATACTGCTGCCTGTCCTGCTGCTGACTTTGGGCGTGCCGACCGTCGCGGCACAACATCTGGAGCGCGTGGCACCCGAACAAGTGGGTATGGACTCACGCCGCCTGATATTCGCCGACGAAGCTATCAACAGTGCAATAGGCAAAAATGAAATACCGGGAGCCGTATTGGCGGTTGTGCGCCATGGAAAAATGGCTTACCTGAAAGCATACGGCAACAAATCCGTATATCCTGACACGGTACCAATGACTACGGATGCAATCTTCGACATGGCATCATGCAGCAAGTCCATGTCTACAGCTATCAGTGTAATGATACTGGCCGAACAGGGCAAGCTGCGTATGCTGGATGCCGTCAGCTATTACCTGCCGGAATTCCACAATTGGACTGCTCCCGATGGTAAAGAGCAACAGACCATTCGCATTGCCGACCTGATGACACATACCTCAGGACTGCCGCCATATGCACCGACAGAGGAACTTGAAAAAGCCGCAGGCTCACCCAATCCGGACGCACTGATGATGTATATCGACACTTGTGCACGCGACTTCAGGCCTAAGACTGACTTCCAATACAGCTGTCTGAACTTTATTACATTACAGCACATCGTAGAGAAAGTGAGCGGAATGAACCTTCGGGACTTTGCACGACGCAATATATTCGACGTGCTTGGCATGGACCATACAGACTATCTGCCTTGCAAACGCGATAATCATGGGCATTGGATGAATACAAGTGAAGCTCACTGGGCTACAGAAGAAGAAGACTGGCACGCACTGATAGCCCCCACCGAAGTACAAGACAACGGGCAGGTATTGTGCGGACAGGTACATGACCCACTGGCACGCATCATAAATGGAGGTATCAGCGGCAACGCGGGAGTGTTTTCGTGCGCAGATGACATCGCCGTGCTTTGCGCAGCCTTACAGAACGGAGGGCAATGGAACGGACGACGCATTTTATCACCACTAAGTGTGAAAGCCATGCGTACCGTACCGCGTGCGACGGCAACATTTGGACGGACTCTCGGATGGGACTGCTTCTCGGCTTACGCATCGAACAACGGAGACTTCTTCTCGCCGCATACTTACGGTCATACCGGATATACGGGTACCAGTATTATCATCGACCCGGATACAGACACAAGTGTCATTCTGCTCATAAACTCTGTGCATCCAAAAGACGGGCACAGTATGGTACGCCTGCGTTCGTTAGTAGCAAATGCCGTGGCTGCATCAATATTGGATGAAGAGGATATGGCTCCGTACACAAAGCATTACTATAAACGATACATGCAATTCATGAATGAACCGCCTGTCACGCACGAAGATATCGTGATGCTGGGCAACAGTCTTACAGAAAACGGCGGGGATTGGGGCAAACGGCTCGGCATGGAGCACGTGATCAACCGTGGCATATCAGGAGACAAGGCTGATGGAGTTTATGCACGCCTGCATCAGATATTGCCGGGACAACCGAAAAAGCTCTTTCTCATGATTGGTATAAACGACCTTTCACACGATCTGCCGGCAGATAGCATAGCAGACATGATTGCCGCATTGATTGGACGCATACAAGTCGAGTCGCCCGATACACACCTCTACCTGCAAAGCCTTCTGCCCATTAATGAAAGTTTCGGGCGATACAAACGGCTGACAGGAAAGACAGATATCGTACCGCAAATAAACACGCAACTGAAAGCCATTGCCAAGGAGAAAAAGATTACATACGTAGATCTCTTCCCCCACTTTACCGAAAAAGGCTCAAACATATTACGTGCTGACCTGACCTCCGACGGACTGCACCTCAACGAAGAAGGGTATAATATCTGGACAAAGATTATTAAGAAATATATGTGATTCCTATAACAATAAAATGGAACACCGTAAACTGCGACAACCGTCCACGGTGTTCCATTATCAGAAAGTCCAGAGCCAAATCAAGCGAAAAAACCTGCCCGATGCGGGGCTTTTCAATCTTCCGTGATTTCCTCTATTATGATGTCAAACGTCAATGCCGAATATGCCAATACAGAAAATGATGTACCGGAATAACTGGTTGTACCATAACCTACCCCTGATGTATAAGGCACGTACACCAGCAGCCGCTCTCCACTGCGGGCATACTGCAACGCCCATTCCACACCTCCCGGGAAGTAGACGCTACTGTTAACCTGGCACTCCTCCGGCTCGTCAAAATCCGTAGGCCATATCATATCTTCGGCCGTAAGGGGAATCTCGGTATCAAGCGCACTATATCCTACGAAATTGCCAAATACCTCATCGCCGTCTATATATGTACAATAGATATAGACCTTCAGCACATCTGTCGATATGATACGCATGCCTTCAGGGTTTTCGACCAACTTCTTCATATAACTGTATTTATAAGGAGTTGATGTAGTTCCTCCGTCCATTACCTGTACAGCATACAATTCGCCAAGTTCCATAGACTCGACATCTGTCGTGACCCTCGTTATCGGATTACCCCAAGTAAGGTAGTTCTCACCCGTGACGGTCTGTATCGAGTCAATGAAAGCATCATTGCGTTCTTTCCAGTCATCATACTCTGTGGCCTCTTCAGTCTCCTCGCAGGCCACAAAGAGGCTTGCTGCCAGCATCGACAATGTTACAAACAAAAGATTTTTCCTATTCATTCTTTTCTACTTTTTCTCAAGTCTATCGGTGGTTTACAATGTTTTCAACAACGAGGTTATGCTTACCCTCCCGGCTATAATATCATCCAGTTTGTCGGCAGGCACACGTTCCTGAAGCATGGAGTCGCGGTCACGCAGCGTCACACTGCCATCTTCCAGCGTCTGATGATCCACGGTCACACAGTATGGAGTTCCTATGGCATCCTGCCTGCGGTATCGTTTCCCTATACTGTCTTTCTCATCGTAGCGGCAACTGAAGCAGAACTTCAGCCTGTCTATTATTTCGCGTGCTTTCTCAGGCAGGCCGTCTTTTCTTACCAACGGCATCACAGCCAACTTGACGGGTGCAAGGGCGGCGGGCAGTCTCAACACAACACGCTCCTCGCCGTTATTCAGTTTTTCTTCGCAATAAGACGCCGACATGACGCTAAGGAACATGCGGTCCACTCCGATGGATGTTTCGATGACGTATGGGGTATAGCTTTCGTTGGTTTCAGGGTCAAAGTACTTTATGTTCTTTCCAGAATACTTCTCATGCTGTGACAGGTCAAAGTCCGTACGGCTGTGTATGCCTTCCACTTCCTTGAAACCAAACGGCATGAGGAACTCTATATCCGTAGCGGCATTAGCATAATGAGCCAGCTTTTCGTGGTCGTGGTAACGGTAATGGTCATCACCGAAGCCGAGAGCCTTGTGCCATTTGAGACGTGTCTCCTTCCAGTAGTCGAACCAGTCCAACTCTGTGCCCGGCTTTACAAAGAACTGCATTTCCATCTGCTCGAACTCGCGCATGCGGAAGATGAACTGCCTTGCCACAATCTCGTTACGGAAAGCTTTACCTATCTGGGCTATACCGAACGGTATCTTCATACGTCCTGTCTTCTGCACGTTCAGGTAATTTACAAATATGCCTTGTGCCGTCTCCGGGCGCAGATAGACTTTAGTCGCACCATCGGCAGTGGAGCCCATCTCGGTGGAGAACATAAGGTTGAACTGGCGTACTTCCGTCCAGTTCTTTGTTCCGCTTATAGGGCAGACGATATCTTCGTCCAGTATGATTTGCCGCAGTTCTTCAAGGTCGGGACCGGCATTCATAGCCCGTGTGTAACGTTCGTGCAGGGCATCACGTTTCTGTATGTAATCAGCTGTACGCGGATTTGTTACAAGAAACTTATCCTTGTCGAATGCTTCGCCGAAACGTTTGGCAGCCTTGGCCACCTCCTTGTTTATTTTCTCATCATACTTGGCTATCTGCTCCTCTATGAGCACATCAGCGCGGTAACGTTTCTTCGAGTCGCGGTTGTCTATAAGCGGGTCGTTGAATGCATCCACATGCCCGCTTGCCTTCCATATTGTGGGGTGCATGAATATGGCAGAGTCGATGCCCACTATACTCTCGTGCAGCTGTACCATGCTCTGCCACCAGTATTGCTTAATATTATTCTTCAGTTCAACTCCGTTTTGACCGTAATCGTACACGGCGCCAAGCCCGTCATAAATTTCACTGCTGGGAAATACGAATCCGTATTCCTTACAATGCGACACGAGCTTTTTGAAAACGTCTTCTTGTGCCATTTCTATCGTAAATACATTAAAAAAACGCCCCAAAGATAAGGATTTATATAATAAAGAGGGGGATGCCATGTCTTAATTTATATGAATGCCGATATATGCGCCCGATATAAACTATAATTCCTCCTCAGCTTGCACAAGTCATAGACAAAAGGGAGACAAGTCATAGAGAAGAGGGAAACAAATCTTAGATTCGGGCAGAACCTGTTATAGCTCTACCCTATCCTGACGGCATGGTCGTAGTCATAAATAATT
>CAZYVE010000027.1:0-26169 GCA_964651035.1 uncultured Bacteroides sp. | reverse complement strand
TTTGTCCTTTCCCTATTATTCCTCTTTGGACAATATCATAACCGCTGTACCTTCCCCGTCATATAAACCGATATCCCCATAGGCCGGACGGGCAAATGTTTTTGTAGCATTCAGTGCTTTCTTGATATTATCTTCCACCTCCAAGTCAGGACAAGCCATCATCGTGCTGATTATATTAGGGAAAGATATGGAGTTTGCCATACTCTCCTCCGTCTCGAAGATGCCGTTTATGATATTGCACCCCGCATTGCCATGCACACTCTCTCCTGCTATGTCAAACTCAATGAAAGGCTGATGTTCCATGTTTTCCGGTACAGGCATGCCGTTGGCTTCTGTTATTTTCCATTTCCCCTCAAGGTCAGCCAATGTGAGTTCCGTGATTTTCTTTTTCAGCACTATTAGCGGACGTCTCTTTGAATTTCCACAAAGCATAACGTTCTCCTCTCCCAGTTTTACATATTTCTTTACTTTTGCGAGCGTAGACAGCACATTGTTTTCCAATGTCATGTCGCTGCATGTCATACGGGTTGTTCCTGTCTGCCCCAAGTCTATACGACCGGGATTCGCGCCAATATCGAAAGAACCCATCATGCGGTTGCATCCAGCGTTTCCACTTATACGCCCCGACGTTACGTCAAAACCGATGTAAGGAAACGGTTGCCCGGGAGCCGGAACCACGGCACTGCCATCCATTTCTATAATATACCACTCTCCGCTAATGTCTGCCAGCACGGCAGTGTTCCTGGTCGATGCGCAAGACAATAATCCTACCATCACGCAAAAAGAAACAAAAGTCTTTTTCATGTAACTTGCAATTTTAAAAGTTAGCTGTTTATAAATCATATCACCGATGCAAAGGTAAATATTTTTGTGGGAACACAAACAGATGCCTGTTTATTACGATATAAGCGGTTGCACATGTATGACGTGTGCCATCCCTGTGCAATACATGTACCGCTTACGTCTTATACACATTTCCCACTTGTGGATAACAGTAATACCTGCCAGAATCGAACTACCGCATACGTCAATCATGCTTGCACAAAAATGAATGAGACTTTTGTTCTTTCCGCGAAAAAACATACCTTTGTAAACGTACAGTATGACCCACGTGTCCGATTCTTATATGGCCTTTAACTATAAAGAAACGAGGAAATGAAAATACAGAAGTATGTACAGTTACTGCTGACTACCTTGATGGCAGGAGCCTGCCAAAGCGTGAGCCAATTATCAATAGACTATATGCAGCCTGCCCCTATCAGCTTTCCCGACACACTAAGGCGGGTAGCTGTGGTCAACAATGCCAACATGCCGGAAGACGGTAAACACAGCAGAAAAGGAGAATCGGTACTGGTGAGGGACTGGGATATGAGCAGAAGCATTAACCATTACAATGGCTATGCACCACTGACCGCAGAGGCATTGGCTGAAGCATTGGCTGAGCAAAACTACTTCGATGAGGTGGTAATATGCGACTCGGCACTGCGCAGGCAAGACGATACGCTCAGCACCCGCCCCCTCTCCCCCGAAGAGGTGAACAAGCTGACGCATGACCTGAAGGTCGACTTCCTCATATCACTTGACAACATACATATAGAATCGTTTGCCACAACCGATTTCATCCCTTGGGGAGGTGTGTTCCTCGGAATAATGGATGTCAAAGTAAAGCCGACAATCAGTGTATATGTTCCAAACCGTAAGGGTGCTTTAGCCACAATCAACGCCCAAGACAGCATATTCTGGGAATGGACAGGCAGAAGCGAAGAAGAAATCAGGGCCATGTTATCCAACGAAAAAGAGATGCTTGAGGCAGCCTCCGAATTTGCCGGCAGTATCCCACTAAAATATCTCCTGCCATACTGGAAAACAGTCCAACGGTACATATACTCCGGAGGTTCGGTTAATATGCGTGATGCCGCTGTATACGTCCGAAAAGGTAACTGGCAGGAAGCCATCAGGATATGGAAACAAAACTATACCAACAAAAAAGCCAAGCAGAAAATGTATTCGGCACACAACATAGCTCTCGGGTACGAAATGCAGGACAGCTTGCAGGCTGCAGTGGAATGGGCACGGAAGGCACAAGAGGCTGCTCACGACGTGGATGGCATCGACAAGACACCGGCTGCCAAAGGCGTCACACACTACATCTTGGCCACGGTCTATCTCAACGAACTGCAGAACCGTCTCGAAAACATAGCACAACTTGACGCGCAGATGAGGCGCACTTACGAGGATTTTATGGAATAAACATTTAAAGCAACCGAAAACTTATGAAACTAAACCAGAGATCATTAACAAACTTGAAAGAATCTGTCAAAAAAGCTACTACAAAGTATAAGGACAGCAAACTGATGTCAGTAACAGACATACACATGCAAATCTGTCAGGAATCGGGAGAAATATCCATATTTGATGATGAGGATAACAAACTTTCAAGTACCGTCATCGAAGAATGGGCAACTTATGAGAATGACGATTTTATGGAAAAAGTCGAACGCGTGTTGACTAAACTGCTAAAAGAAATGAAGAAAGACGGCAGCTTTGACAAACTGGCTATCGCAAAACCTTATTCATTTATCTTGGTAGATGAGGACAAGGAAACTATAGCCGAACTGCTGCTCATGGATGACGATAACTTTATAATAGACGATGAACTGCTGAAAGGCTTGGACAAGGAACTTGATGACTTCCTGAAAGATTTATTGGAGAAATAGAATTAACCTCCAAAACATGAAGAACTCGCTATGACCTGCATCGACAAACCTCAGCGAAGTAAAAGGCTATTTGTCGGGTTGGTCAATGATGAACGAATATCTGAACAATAGGATAATCAGATTTAGAGGCAATGATAACCTTGCCTCCAATCTGTTTGCCGGGTTTATCGCCTATAATCTACAGGCTAAGAAACCCTTTTAAAATTTATATCGTCGACTAAAACTGACTCCTTGAATAAATCTCTTATACCGGGGATTCACATTACTACAAGGTATCGTTCATCCCCAACTTGCCTTCTACCCATTTGCGTGCATTTACAAAAGCCTCAATCCATGGTGTTACCTCATCAGTGGCATGCCTGCGCGGATAATAAGCATTCTGCCATGGAAAGATAGCACGTTCAAGATGGGGCATTATGGCTATGTGGCGACCATCCAGGCTGGAGATACCGGCAGCCGAATAGTCCGACCCGTTGGGATTGCCAGGATATTCGCTGTAATCATACTTGGCCACAATATTGTAGTGTTCCTCCTTACAAGGCAAGGAAAATTTGCCTTCACCATGAGCCACCCAAATACCCAGCTTGCTCCCCCCAAGAGAGCCGAACATTACACTGTTATTTTCGGGTATTGCCACACTGAGAAAACGGCTTTCGAACTTATGCGAATCATTGTGCAGCATCCTTATCCTATTCTTATCAGCAGGCATTATCAGGTTTAACTCTATCATCAGCTGGCAACCGTTGCATACTCCTAACGACAGAGTATCTTCACGTGCATAAAATTTATCTATCGCTTCTTTGGCTTTCTTATTAAACAAGAAAGCCCCGGCCCACCCCTTGGCCGAACCCAACACATCAGAGTTTGCAAACCCTCCACAGAACACAATCATATTGACCTCTTTCAATGTTTCACGTCCACTAACCAAGTCTGTCATTGTGACATCTTTCACGTCGAAACCGGCCAGATATAACGAATAAGCCATCTCACGTTCACCGTTGGTCCCTTTTTCACGAATTATGGCGGCACGTATGCCACTCGGTATGCGGCGGTCAAGACTGATACCGTACTGTGACAACTTACCACTGAAACCAGACGGGAATTTCAGTTCCACTGGCTGCAGCTTATAGTTATCCATACGTTTCACCGCACATCCGTTCATCGACTGTCTGCTATCCAGAAGATATGACGTGGAAAACCATATATCCCGCATATGGTCTATGTCAAACATATATTCCGCATTGTCTTTGCAGATTCTCAGATGACGTTTCCCTACAGGTTTACCCAGTTCTACGTAACCTATGCCAGAATCTTCCAATATACTTCTGACCTCATTTTTATTTTTGTCACTTACCTGTATTACAATACCTGGGTTTTCAGCAAACAATATTTTTACCAGGTCTTTTTCCTTGATTTCATCGAGAGTTATATCCATGCCTCCCACCATATTCGGGAAGCACATCTCAAGCAATGTGGTAATTAGTCCTCCAGCCGAAATATCATGCCCGGCAAGTAACAGTCCCCTATGAACCATTTTCTGAACCGCGAGGAAAGCATCGCGGAAGTATTCAGGATTACATACGACCGGAACTTCATCACCAACTTTGCTCAATGTCTGTGCAAAGGCTGAGCCTCCCAACTTCAAGGGATCGAAGCTGAAATCTATATGATATATCGTAGTAGACTCATCATTCACCAGAACCGGAGATACAGTTTTCTTTACGTCAGACACTTCCCCCCCGGCAGAAACTATAACCGTACCCGGAGAGATGACCTTGCTACCGTCCGGATACTTTTGTGTCATTGACAACGAGTCCTTACCCGTAGGCACATTGATTCGTAGTGCACAGCAGAAATCACTCAAAGCTTTTACCGCCTTATACAAACGTGCATCTTCACCTTCCTGTGAACGGCATGGCCACATCCAGTTGGCTGAAAGAGATATGCTATCCAAGCCATCGGCCAAGGGTGCCCATACAATGTTGGTCAGCGCCTCGCTGACAGAAAGCACGGAACCGGCAGCGGGGTCGGCAAGCGCAGCCTGCGGGGCATGCCCCAAGGAAGTTGCTATACCTTTCTCCCCACGGTAATCCAAAGCTACCACACCACAGTCGCTCAACGGCAACTGCAACTCTCCCACACACTGCTGACGGGCAATCTTGCCTGTGACAGAACGGTCAACCTTATTGGTTAGCCAGTCCTTGCAGGCTACTGCCTCCAGGCGTAATACATTTTCCAGATACTGTTGCAATCCGGATGGGTCATATACAGGCATACCATAGTGCCGCTCCACAGTCTTGTCCACCATATAAGTCCTGGGAGAAGAGCCGAACATCTGGCTTACAGCCAAATCAAACGGGCGCACCCCGTCGGCCTGCTCGAAAGCGAAACGTTGGTCACCAGTAGTCTCACCTACAACATACATCGGTGCGCGCTCACGACCGGCAATCTTGCCCACATGCTCCAAAGCATCTTCCTTTACAAGCAACCCCATACGTTCCTGACTTTCGTTTGCTATGATTTCTTTGGCAGAAAGAGTTTTGTCACCGATAGGCAACTCACTCATATGGACAAGTCCGCCGCAATCTCCAACAAGTTCGGACAGACAGTTGACATGACCGGCCGAACCATGGTCATGTATCGAGACTATAGGATTGTTTTCTTCTTCGCAAAGTGCCCGCACCACATTATAAGCACGTTTCTGCATTTCGGCATTGGCACGCTGCACGGCATTCAGTTCAATGCCGCTGCTATAACGACCGGTATCCACGGAAGAGACAGAACCTCCACCCAAGCCTATACGGTAATTATCACCGCCAATCACAACAATTTTGTTCCCTGCTTCCGGTTCACCTTTCAGGCAGTCGCGCTGTGTGCCATAACCGACTCCACCTGCCAGCATGATTACCTTGTCATAACCATACGCTGCCGCATCTTCTTTGTGCTCAAACGTCAGTACCGAGCCGCATATCAGTGGCTGTCCGAACTTGTTTCCGAAATCGCTTGCCCCGTTCGAAGCCTTGATAAGTATCTGTTCCGGAGTCTGGTACAACCATTTGCGCACCGGCAATACCGTTTCCCATTCTCGTCCGCATTCCAAACGCGGATAGGAAGTCATATATACAGCAGTCCCAGCAAGAGGCCATGAGCCTTTTCCACCACCCATACGGTCACGTATCTCTCCACCGGTGCCTGTCGATGCGCCATTGAACGGCTCAACCGTTGTCGGGAAATTATGTGTTTCCGCCTTCAGAGATATGACGCTTTTGATGTCTTTCACTTGGAAATAGTCCGGCTGTGAATGGTCCAACGGGGCAAACTGCTCGATTACGGGGCCTTCGGCAAAAGCCACATTGTCTTTGTATGCGGATATTATTCTGTTGGGATTCTCTTCCGTAGTGCGTTTTATCAGTTGGAACAGAGATGATTCTTGCTGCGCCCCATCTATAATGAAAGTTCCGCCGAATATCTTGTGACGGCAATGTTCCGAGTTGATTTGCGCAAACCCGAATACTTCGCTGTCCGTCAACGGGCGTCCCAGCTGTTCCGCCACACCTTTCAGATAGTCCATCTCTTCCCGGCTCAGGGCAAGGCCTTCCTGCTCGTTGTAAGCCTCCAGATCCTTTACTTCCATTATCGGTTCTGGGCGTATGTTTGTCTGGAATATGTCCTGGTCGAGCCCATTATACATGCGTTGCAGCATTTCGTCATATTCCGCATTTTCATCTTTTACAGGGAAGTACTCTTCTATACGGATGACTCCGCATATCCCCATATTTTGGGTTATCTCCACGGCATTCGTGCTCCACGGGGTCACCATCTCACGGCGTGGCCCCACGAAACAGCCTTTCAAATTGTCTTCATTTTCTTGTTCTGCCTCTCCGAATAGCCAACACAACTTCTGTATGTCCGGCTGTGCCAGTCGGCTATCACATTCTACAGCTATGATGCTGCGGGCAGGGGTTCTGAAAAAGGAAATCATATTTATATGTATATGCTAATAGTTGATATCATTTCTTGACATTAAAGCTGTATGCTGTTCTGGTTTTTCCATTTTTGCATGCGCAGCAAAGATAATACAAAAAAGTGAGATACCGGGCAAATAGCAAAAATATGAACGGGAGAAAGGAAGTGTATTTATTACAAGCCTTCTTGACCGCCTGCAGGTCTCCTTTCATGGGGAAACCGTATACAAATATTATATTTCCCGAAACATGCCATGTCCCAAGGAACGTACACGGTTTTATTTATATATAATGAAAGAAACAGGCGTATATGTCTTGCAGCCGGACAAGACACGTTCTAAACAAACGCAATACATATACCGCCCATGCAGCATACACATACTGCATGCAGATATACAGCAATTGCATGTGTTGTAGGACTATACATTAATAACTTTGATTTGCGATGAGAGTTTTTTCAGTTTAAATGATGAGCATAACAATATTATTTATTATCTTTGCATGCTGTTTTATAAGATTTTGATCTCGTGGAGATTCGTTAATCTTTGTATATATAAATAAATGTTCATTGCATAAAAAAGATTCATGAGCTTATTACGAAACAAATTCGCGAAATACGATATACCGCAGCAATTCATGGCAAAAGGCGTATATCCTTATTTCCGCACGATTGACAGCCACCAAGACACTGAGGTCATGATGGAAGGCAGGAAGATCCTGATGTTCGGCTCTAATGCTTATATGGGACTTACCTATGACAAAAGAATAATTGATGCAGCAAAAGCGGCAACAGACAAATACGGCACCGGATGTGCCGGGTCACGGCTCTTGAATGGTACGCTTGACATACATGTTGAACTGGAAAAAGAATTGGCCGAATTTGTTGGCAAGGATGACGCGCTTTGCTTTTCTACCGGTTTCACGGTAAACGAAGGCGTGATTCCGCAGTTGGCAGGCCGGGGCGATTATATAATTTGCGATGACAGAGACCATGCATCCATAGTGGACGGCCGGCGTTTATCCTTTGCTACCCAATTGAAATACAAGCACAACGACATGGCAGCTCTGGAGAAGGAGCTCCAACGCTGTGAGCCTGATGCCATCAAACTGATTGTGGTGGACGGAGTTTTCTCCATGGAGGGTGATTTGGCCAACCTGCCTGAAATTGTGCGCCTCAAGAAGAAATACAATGCCAGCATTTATGTGGACGAAGCCCATGGCATAGGTGTCTTCGGCAGACAAGGACGCGGTGTGTGCGACCACTTCGGCATCACAGACGATGTGGATGTGATTATGGGTACTTTCAGCAAGTCACTGGCTTCAATAGGCGGATTTGTGGCAGGCGACAAAGAGGTAATCAATTGGTTAAGGCACAACACACGGTCATATATCTTCCAGGCCAGCAACACTCCTGCTGCCACGGCTGCCGCACGTGAAGCCCTGCATATCATCAAGTCAGAACCTGAACGCATTGAGAGGCTGTGGGACATCACTCACTATGCCCTGAAAGCTTTCCGTGAAGCCGGCTTCGAAATAGGAGACACCGAGTCGCCTATCATACCGCTGTACGTGCGCGATACAGACAAGACATTCACCGTTACCAAGCTGGCTTTCGATGAAGGGATATTTATCAATCCGGTCATTCCGCCGGCGTGTGCGCCGCAAGATACGCTTGTAAGGGTAGCCCTGATGGCCACACATACTAAAGAGCAGGTGGATTATGCAGTGCAGAAACTCGTCAAATGCTTCAAGGCGTTGGATATAATATAAATGTCTGCACCACATCTTTATAAGTAAATTCTAACGTTTGAAGTGATTATTAACTTCAAATAAACAATTGTTTGGTTTGAATAAGCGTGCTCCTACGGGGCACGCTGTTTTTGTAAAGAGCCACAAGTATGAAGGCGCTTTCTGCATCGCTACAAAACGCTGAAACACGTGATAATAAGAGGAATACAGTGAGAATAAAAACGGGGATATCCATACCTTTTGTTTTTTTAACGAGGGTATAAGTTATTTTTTTTGCTGCAAGCCGAAAAAAATATCATCTTTGCAGACAGTTTTTAAAACATAAGAAACAATTAGAACGAATTATTGTATTATAATGACAGGATACAGACTCACGTTTTTGACACTGCTGCTCATGCTTTCATGCGGTATATCTGTGGCACAAAATTATGTAGAATCCCAAAACTTCACAAATTCACCATACACAAGATACGGTTACGGACAACTTACGAACCAAGGCTCGAGCAACAGCCAGGCCATGGGAGGTGTTGCATATGGTTTACGAGATAATTCGCACATTAATTTCGCAAACCCTGCGTCTTATACGGCAGTGGATTCGTTGACTTTCATCTTCGACGGCGGATTTAATTTGCAGAATACTAACTTTAGCGACGGAACGGTAAAACGTAATGCCAAGAATGCAGGATTCGATTTCATTACACTGCAATTCAGGCTTGCCAAATGGATGGGGGTCAGCATGGGAATATTGCCTTACTCAAACATTGGTTACAACATGACGGAGTACCGGGATGAGCAAGCCAACAGTATGGTGGAATACAGCGGCAACGGCGGCCTGCACCAACTATACTTTGGAGCTGCTTTCAAACTTTTCAAAAATTTCTCCATCGGAGCCAATGCATCTCTTCTGTGGGGTAACATCACGCACCTGCGAGAAATGACATTCCCATACAATTCTACCGCATTCCCAGTTGCAGTACAGACCTCGGCTGACCTGAAAAGCTACAAGGTGGATATCGGAGCACAATATACAATCAACTTCGGTCGGAAACATTCCATTACGCTGGGAGGGGTATTTTCTCCAGGTCATGACCTGGTGGGCACCACCATCGAAACCAGACAAACCGGCAGCTCGTCTACGGGTAGTATAACCAGTAGTCAAAGAGAATTTGAAGGGGCGTATGGTATCCCCACATCATGGGGAGCGGGCTTCTCATATGTGTATGACCGTCGTCTGACCATCGCAGCTGACTATACCCAACAGAATTGGGCAGACGCCAATTTCGGCGGCAACAAGGACGTACTCTGTGACCGCCAGAAAGTTTCTGTGGGAGCAGAATTTATACCAAACCTGATAGGACGCACTTACCTGTCATATGTCAGATATCGCATAGGTGCTTATTATGATCTCCCATACTACAAAATAGATGGTTTGCGTACATCCAAAGAATACGGTATATCGGCAGGCTTCGGATTTCCTGTCCCCCTGACACGCTCTATAGTAAGCGTAACGGGACAATACGTCCATACCAAACGTACCAACGCGGCTTTTCTGGACGAAAAGACTCTGCGCATTTGCATAGGAATAACGTTCAACGAACGCTGGTTCTTCAAGCGCAAGGTTGAATGACGACGGGACGAGATATAAAACCCAAAACTTGAATGCAATGAAATTCAAGAGACTTGCAGCCGTGATGCTCCTGTCAATAACAGGAGTAGCGGGTGCAATGGCACAAAATGATTGCAAAGCCAACAGCAGCATCTCTCACCAAGCAGTAAAATCAGGTAATTACAAAGACGCATACGCGCCATGCATGGCGGTACTGAAGGAATGCCCAACATTAAGATATTACACTTACAGCGACGCAATGGAAATTTTGCGCGCACTTATGACAGAATATGAGGACAGGAACTTACCCCGCTACCTGGAGCATTTTGAGGAATTGATGCAAGTACATGATTTGCGCATGAAGCATATCCCCGACTTCATTGCCAAAGGGACTGAAGTAACCATCAGCATAGAAGGCGCATTGGGTGCCAAGGCAATAGACTACCTGCAATACGCACCTTCTCCTGACATTGAACAGGCATACGCATGGCTGAAAGAATCGGTAAACGCAGACAAAGAAAACGCACAGGCTGCCGTGTTACATTATTTTATGGATGTATCCCTGAAAAAACTGAAAACCGACGCAGGATTCAAAGATGAATTCCTACATAATTATATGAATGTATCGCAATACGTGGAGAAAGCTATTATATCGGCAACCAAGTCAGGCACAAAAAAAAATCTGGAGGCTGCAAGAAGCAACATCGCAGCTATGCTGGCTGGTAGCGGCATGTATGACTGTGCTGCTTTGCAAGACATTTACAGCCCGCTAATCGAAACGCACAAGGCTGATTCTGTATTCCTGAAGCATGTCGTATTTACCTTTAGGGTTTTGAAATGTAATGACAATGACGCCTATTCCATGGCTTCAGAATATTTGTATGCACTGAATCCTACTGCTGATACCGCAACAGAGATTGCATACATATATTATAAGAAGAATGAATGTGATACAGCCTTAAAATTCTTCAATGAAGCTTTGGACAAGGAAACGGACACGATAAAGAAAGCCGTAATTGCTTATGCTGCCGCAGTAGCACTATACCAGGAGAAAAAATTTCCTGAAGCCAAGGCTTATTGCCAGAAAGCCATAGAGTACCAGCAAGACTATGGAGAGCCTTACATCCTGCTGGCAACCATGTATGGTTCATCCCCCGGATGGAGTAATGAAACAGCCTTGAACAAATGTACCTACTTCTTGGTTATAGACAAACTACAAAAGGCAAAGACAACAGACCCGACTGTAGCTGAAAAAGCTGACGAACTTATCGAGACATATTCCAAACATGTACCGAATATGCAAGACCTCTTTATGCTGGGATATAAAACAGGAGACCGTATACACATAGGCGGTTGGATAGACGAATCCACAACAATCAGATAAAGACTTAACCATGATACCATATTATTCTGCAAAATACGTAGAAAGACATAGCGGAATCATTATGATACTGGCCATGGCTGCATTCATATCATTATTTTCCTGTTCCGGCGGTAATAAGGATGTGGGAGAAGCCATTACTGAACGGGATTCTCTACCGGTAATGGATACAAAAGGAATTACTACTATGATTTCAGATTCCGGTGTGATACGCTACCGCATCAACACCGATGAATGGCTGGTATTCGACCGCAAGGACCCGCCATACTGGGCTTTCGAAAAGGGTATATACCTTGAGCAGTTTGACTCACTGTTCCAAGTAGAAGCCAGCATAGAATCCGACACTGCTTACTATTATAATAAGAAAGAGTTGTGGGTACTGATTGGAAACGTGCATATACAAAACCTCAAAGGAGAAAAGTTTGATACGGAGTTACTGTATTGGGACCAACGGAAAGAAAAAGTATATTCCGACCGGTACATACGCATTGAGCAGCCGGACAGAATTATCACCGGACAAGGATTTGATTCAAACCAGCAAATGACCATTTACACCATAAACAAGCCTGAAGGGATATTCTATGTGGATGAAGAGAATACAGCATCCGACAGCTTAAGGACGGACTCTACACGTACAGATACTATTATGGTGCAACAAGACACAATCCGACAAAATTAGAATATTATTTTTATGGATAAGGATACCGTCATATATCTGCTGGCAACAATATTTTTTTCCTTGTTATTCTCCGGAGCATCATTCGCGTTCTTGTCACAAGGCAGATTAAGGCTGGTAATGGAGAAAAAACATGTCGGAACGATGCGGATAGTGGCATTTTTCAACCGTCATCCTCATGACTTTCTCTCTGCAATGGCAGTTGGCAACTGCATATCCATCACTGTATGCTGCATATTCATGGCGCAAATCATAGAGAACTATATAACGGGGGGAATCAGCAACCGCTTCTTCATATTAGCATTGCAAGTTGTCATAACCTGGCTTATGATGCTAATTATAAACGTTCTTCTACCTAAAAACCTATTTAAGGCAAACCCGAACCTATCTATGCGCATATTGGCACTGCCATTGTCTGTATGCTATACGGTATTGCTGCCAATATCAAAGCTCCTTCATGGAATATCGCGCACATTGCTTCGCATATCCGGTATGAAGACAAGTAAAAATGAAGCATATAAAGCCTTTGACAAGACTGATTTGGACAGGTTTATACAAGCAGGTTTAGAAAACTCTGACAATAAAGAGAAAATAGACGAAGAAGTGAAAATATTCCAAAATGCGCTTGACTTCTCAAACATAAAGATAAAAGACTGTATAGTGCCACGCACAGAAGTAGTATCCATTGACCTGAAATCAAATCTGGCTGAACTTAAAAATCTCTTTATCGAATCGGGTATTTCAAAAATAATAGTGTACGACGGCAATATGGACAATGTCGTGGGCTACATACATTCCTCTGAGATGTTCCGCAACCCTCAAGACTGGCACACCTGCATAAAAAAAATACCAATTGTGCCGGAAACAATGCAGGGACATAAGTTAATGAAACAATTCATGCAAGAAAAAAAGACCATAGCCGTGGTAGTGGACGAATTTGGCGGTACTACAGGCATTGTTTCACTGGAAGACCTGGTAGAAGAAATTTTCGGTGACATAGAGGACGAACATGACAATACATCTTATATCTGCAAGAAAGTGGGGGAAAACGAATATGTACTATCTGCACGTTTAGAAATAGGAAAAATAAACGAGAATCTTGGCCTTGATTTGCCCGAATCGGATAGTTACCTGACAATAGGCGGACTGATTCTGAACAGTTACCAGAACTTCCCCAAGCTGAACGAAACAGTAGGCATAGGCAAGTATCGTTTCAAGATACTCAGGCTGAGTGCCACAAAAATAGAACTTGTACGCATGAAAATTATGGAATAATGTCCCTTAAAACATAATTTTTGAGAGAATAGACATAAGCATATTAGCATTTTTTGTATCTTCGTGCGCTAAAATGACCTGCATAAAATAATGATAAACAAATAAAACATATTTAGTAGAAATGGCAACTTTACAAAAGATTCGGTCCAAAGGACCTTTATTGGTAATTGCTATAGGTGTGGCTCTATTTGCATTCATTGCCGGAGACGCATGGCAAGTCATACAACCGCACCAGTCGCAAGATGTAGGAGAAGTGAACGGGAAAAGTATTTCTGCACAAGAGTATCAAGCTTTAGTTGAAGAATATACGGATGCTGTGAAATACTCAAGAAACATTAATTCGCTTACAGACGAACAAACCAGTCAAATTCAAGATGAGGTATGGCAGGCATACGTGGAAAACCAGCTGATTGAAAAAGAAGCCAAGAAGCTGGGGCTTATTGTATCGGATGCCGAAATACAAGCCATAATAGACGAAGGCACACACGTCTTGTTGCAAAATACTCCTTTCCGCAATCCCCAGACAGGGGCTTTCGACAAGGATATGCTCAATAAATTTCTTGCAGACTATGCTAAAATGAATATAGCACAAATACCAAGCCAATATGCAGAGTATTATCAATCGACCTATAATTATTGGAGATTTGTGGAAAAATCATTAAGGCAAAGACGGCTTCAGGAAAAATATGTAACCCTCATCTCAAAATCACTGCTATCTAACCCCATAGAGGCACAAACATCTTTCGATGCGCGTGTCAACCAGTCAGATTTGCTGCTGGCTGCTATCCCCTACTCTTCCATAGCAGATTCCACTGTGACCGTAACCGATGCAGAATTGAAGGCTGCATACGAAAAGAAGAAAGAGCAATTCAGGCAGTACACTGAAACACGTAATATAAAATACATTGACGTGCAAATCACAGCAAGCCCCAAAGACAGGGCAGACCTGCAAAAAGAAATGGAAGAATACACTGTCCAGTTGGCAGACAAACAATCTGATTACAGTGAATTTATCCGTTACACTAAATCTGACGTACCATACGTAGACCTGTTTTATACGACACGCGCACTTCCTACCGATGTGGTAGCACGTTTGGATTCAGTAGCCATGAACGATGTATTCGGTCCATATTATAATGCCACGGACAATACACTGAATACGTTTAAGAAACTGGCCAAAACATCAATGCCCGATTCGATTGAGTTCAGACAGATACAAGTTGTGGCAGAAACAACGGAAGAGACAAAGGCTTTGGCCGACAGTATATACAACGCCATAAAGAACGGAGCCGACTTTGCCGAAGTAGCACAGAAATACGGACAGACCGGCGAACCGACATGGATTTCTTCAGCCAATTATGAAGGTGCACAACTGGATGGGGACAACCTGAAGTACTTGACGGCTATCACTACAGGCAACAAGAACGAAATTACGAATCTTGCACTGAGCCACGCCAATATCATACTGCAAATAACAGACAAGAAAGCGACCAAAGAAAAATATAAAGTAGCCGTAATTAAACGTCCTGTAGAGTTCAGCAACGAGACACAAACCAAAGCCTACAATGATTTCAGCCAATTCATTGCGACCAACAATACAGTGGAGAAACTTATGGCCAATGCAGAAGATGCAGGATACCGGGTATTGGACAGAACTGAACTGAACAGCTCGGAGCACAACATAGGTGGCCTTAGCGGCAGCAAGGAAGCTTTGAGATGGGTCTTCAGTGCCAAACCTGGAGAAGTATCCGGACTGTATGAATGCGGTGCCGAAAGAGATCACATGCTGGTAGTGGCCGTAACAGGTGTAATACGTGAAGGTTACCGTCCACTGAGCCTGGTACGCAGCCAACTGCAACGTGAACTTATACGTGACAAGAAGGCTGATAAAATTATTGCCGACATGACGGCTGCAAATGCAACCACGTTCGAGCAATACAAGGACATGCAAAATGCTGTAAGCGATTCCATAAAGCATGTAACATTCTCTGCTTCAGCATATATTCCGCCGTTGCGCACCAGTGAGCCTCTCGTCAGTGCATACACAGCAGTAGGCGAACTGGATAAACTAAGTGCTCCGATAAAGGGCAATGGAGGCGTATTCGTGTTACAACCATATGCCACAGACAAACTGAACGAGACATTCGATGTCCAAAACGAGGAAAGCTCACTGACTAACACATATATACGTACTACTGTACAGCAACTTATTGGTGATCTTTACCTTAGAGCCAACGTAAAAGACAAACGCTACCTGTTCTTCTGACAGCATAAAATAGGAAGCAAGAATATTTGATGCTTCCGAAGAATATGGCCCGCAAGCAGCGATTGACGATTCTGATCGTAAATAACTGCCTGCGGGCTGTTTTGCATAGTAAGTGAGCAAATCGGTTTCATATACAGAATATATTCTGCGTCCGTGCGGTATATGTTTTATGCAAACCCGGTACGTATTTCCCGTCGACTTAGTACATATACCGGAGATATGTGAAAAAGATCGCCTTTGCGCCGTATGCAGATATTCGCTGAAAAAAGCACAGAGCTTTGTCTCTATAATTCATTATTACTATTTTTGCATTTTATAAACAATAAGATTTACCCAGATATATGCAGAAACAACCACTTCTCGGCATGACGCTACAAGAATTGAAGACAGTGGCAAGCGTGATAGGAATGCCCTCATTTGCAGCAAAGCAAATGTCATCATGGCTATATGGCAAGAAAGTTTCTTCAATAGACACTATGAGCGATTTATCACTGAAACACCGTGAGCTGTTGAAAGCCAAGTACAAGATAGGACACTCTTTGCCTATAGATGCCATACACTCTGAAGACGGAAGCGTGAAGTACCTGTACAGCACAGAAGAAGGGCATTATATTGAATCCGTTTACATTCCGGAAGAAAACAGGGGCACTCTATGCATCTCCACACAAGTAGGTTGCAAAATGAAATGTAAGTTCTGCATGACCGGCAGACAAGGATTCAGCGCTAATCTTACAGCCAACCAAATCATCAACCAAATAAACTCTCTGCCAGAAAAAGACAAAGTGACCAACGTGGTAATAATGGGCATGGGAGAACCGCTGGATAATCTGGACGAGGTACTGAAGGCTTTGGAGATCATGACATCTACATACGGATACGGCTGGAGTCCCAAACGCATAACACTCTCCACCGTAGGCCTGCGCAAGGGACTGCAACGTTTCATCAAGGAATGCAACTGCCACCTGGCCATCAGCTTGCACTCCCCCATACACCTGCAACGTATGGAACTTATACCGGCCGAAAAAGCATTCCCCATAGCAGATATCGTAAATGAACTGCACAACTATGACTTCAGCAGGCAACGACGTCTGTCTTTCGAATATATAGTATTCAAGAATACTAACGACACTATAGCACATGCCAAGGAACTGCTAAAACTACTTAGGGGGCTTGACTGTCGCGTCAACCTCATAAGATTCCATTCCATACCGGGAGTCGACCTACAGGCTGCCGACATGGATACAATCATCGCGTTCCGTGATTATCTTACCAGACATGGGTTGTTCACCACCATCAGGGCATCACGCGGGGAAGACATTTTTGCTGCATGCGGCATGCTGTCAACGAGCAAATTCGAGACGAATAAACAAGAATTAATATAAATTATTGACTGCGCTGCGACTAATATAGCGTATTCTTAGTAGTTTTGTAAGAGTAAAGTCACTGTTCGTATGAGAGGATATTTGACCTATATCGGCATGCCCATACTTATCGGAGGCATGATGTTTCTCACATCGTGCAGGAAAGACAAGAAAGATTTGCTCACCCCCACATCAAGCGGGCAGGCGTATGAACTGCTTGTCGTCGCCCCATATAATGTCTGGAAGCGGCCTGCGGGGCGGGCTTTGTATGACGTTCTCGACAGTGATGTGCCCGGACTTCCACAATCGGAACGCTCTTTCCGCATAATGTACACATCTCCGCAGGACTATGATGCCACATTGAAACTGGTACGAAACATCATAGTTGTACAAATAGACAAAGAACGCTATACACAGCCAGGATTCAAATATGAAAAGGATGTGTATGCCTATCCTCAATCCATACTTAACATACAGGCAGCAAATGAAGATTCACTCGCAGAATTCATAACCCATAACGGACAACAAATAATAGATTTCTTCACACATGCCGAAATGAACAGGCAAATGGCACTCCTGGAACGCAGGCACAACAAAATGGTAACGGAAAGTGTGCAAGCAATGTTCGGTTACAATATCTGGGTTCCTGCAGAACTGACCGGGACAAAACGTGGCAAGGACTTTTTCTGGGCAGGAACCAATGCCGCCACAGAAGACCGGAATTTTGTGATATACACTTATCCGTACACAGGAAAAGAAACGTTTACCAAAACACATTTCGTACATAAACGCGACTCCGTAATGCAGGTTAACATACCGGGAGCACAAGAAGGCATGTATATGGCAACGGACTCAATAAATACAAGCGTGCGGCAAATAACCCTGCATAACGACCGGGTATTGGAGGCACGCGGCCTTTGGCGTATGAAAGGAGACTTCATGGGAGGCCCTTTTGTCTCGCTCTCTCGGATTGACAAAAAGAACAGACGCATAGTGGTAACGGAAGTTTTCGTATATGCACCGGATAAGTTGAAACGCAACCTGATACGGCAAATGGAAGCATCACTATATACATTACGGATGTCGGAATAAACCATGCCAACAGGCACATCATACAAAGAATAATAAAAACTGAGCATTAATAATAGAGGGAAAGAAATGGAAAGTACTAAAATAAAAGTCGGCATAACACAAGGCGACATAAACGGGGTTGGCTATGAAGTGATATTAAAAACATTCGAAGACCCTGCAATGTTTGAACTATGCACGCCTGTCATATACGGTTCTCCCAAAGTGGCTGCCTATCACCGGAAAGCACTCAATATTGGAACTAACTTCAACATAGTGTCATCGGCTTCAGAAGCAAGGGAGGAACATCTCAATATTGTAAACTGCAATACCGATGAAGTAAAAGTGGAATTCTCAAAGGCCGACCCGGAAGCCGGAAAGGCCGCATTCGAAGCACTCGAAAAAGCTGTAAAGGAATACAAAGCTAAACTTATAGATGTATTGGTCACAGCCCCCATAAACAAATACACAATCCACTCTGAAGATTTTAAATTCCTTGGACACACGGAATACATCGAACAGAAACTTGGCGAGGGGAAAAGAGCGCTGATGATTCTGATGAAAGACGACTTTCGCGTGGCTTTAGTAACAGGCCATATACCTATAAGCCAAGTGGCATCTGCCATAACAAAAGAATTGATAGCAGAAAAAATGACTATATTCAACGGTTCTCTGATTCATGATTTTGGTATTAGAGCACCGCGCATCGCTGTTCTTTCTCTTAACCCGCATGCCGGAGACTGCGGATTATTAGGCGATGAAGAAGAGAAAATAATAATCCCCGCAATTCAAGAAATGTCATCCAAAGGCATATTATGCTATGGGCCATACGCAGCAGACGGCTTCATGGGTTCTGGACTGTTCTCTCATTTCGACGGCATATTGGCGATGTATCATGACCAGGGACTTGCTCCATTCAAGGCTTTGGCCATGGACGAAGGCGTAAATTATACGGCTGGACTGCCGGTGGTACGAACTTCGCCTGCCCATGGGACAGCTTACGACATCGCAGGCAAAGGCATAGCCACAGAAGCCTCTTTCCGACAAGCAGTATATACGGCTATAGACGTATTCCGCAACAGACGATTTGAGAAAGAGATACATGCCAACCCATTGCGCAAACAATACTACGAAAAACGGGATGACAGCGACAAATTGGAATTAGACTCAACAGAGGGAGATTTATAATATGACAAAAGCGGAAATACAACAAATAAAACTGCGCTTCGGCATAATAGGCAATAACGAAGAGTTGGTACGGGCTATCGACATAGCCATACAGGTGGCACCGACAGATCTATCCGTACTCATTACCGGTGAAAGCGGTGTAGGAAAAGAAAGTTTTCCGCAAATTATTCACCAATACAGCCGACGAAAACACGGGCAGTACATCGCTGTGAACTGTGGAGCTATACCGGAAGGCACCATAGATTCTGAACTGTTCGGGCATGAAAAGGGGGCTTTCACCGGCGCCATAGGCGAGAGAAAAGGGTATTTTGGAGAGGCTAATGGCGGAACAATTTTTCTTGATGAAGTGGGTGAGCTACCCTTATCCACCCAGGCACGGCTGTTGCGTGTATTAGAAAGCGGAGAGTTTATCAAAGTAGGCTCCTCTAAAGTGGAAAAGACTAATGTACGCATAGTCGCAGCTACCAACGTGAACCTGCAGAAAGCTATTGCTGACGGCCGTTTCCGCGAAGACTTGTACTACCGCCTTAATACTATACCTATACAAATACCTGCACTACGTGAAAGGGGAGAAGATGTAGTACTGCTGTTCCGTAAATTTGCAGCTGATTTTGCCGAAAAGTACCGTATGCCGGCCATACAACTGACAGACGAAGCAAAACAAATGCTGCAAGCATATACATGGCCGGGCAACGTACGACAACTGAAGAATATCACCGAACAAATTTCCATAATCGAAACCAACCGTGACATAACAGCCGGAATATTGAAAACTTATCTGCCGGAACAAAAAAACATTCAACACTTACCGGCATTGGCCGGCATACAAAACGAAGGAAAAAACTTCGGAAGCGAAAGGGAAATCCTTTATCAGATATTATTCGACTTACGCCAAGACGTGACCGAGCTGAAACGGCTGGTACACGAAATTATGTCCGAACGGGCAAAAGTACCGGTACAGGGCACACCGGCTGACAATGCTCTTTACCAGACAGCTCCAACGGTCATGCCATCACAAACCAATTCAGAAGTACCTGCCATTATCCGATCGGTAAAGAAAACTCCTATGGAGGATATACAAGATACAGCCGAATATGTTGAAGAATCTCTCTCATTAGACGATTTAGAAAAAGAGATGATACGCAAAGCTCTCGACAAACATCAAGGCAAACGGAAAAGTGCCGCACAGGATTTAAACATATCAGAACGTACCTTATATAGAAAAATAAAAGAATATGGCTTGGGATAAGAAAATAAGGAAAACAGTACCATTCATCATTTTGCTTGCATTTGCGGGGATAATCAACTCGTGTAAGATACAGATAGGACTTGCACCTATCACCTCTATAGACTATACCAAAGTAAAGACAATTTCAATCGCCGAGTTCCCTAACTATGCCAGCTATGTATATGCACCGCTGACCATACAGTTTAACCAGGAGCTGAAAGACATGTTCATACAGCAAACACGCCTGAAATTAGTTGATAGTGGCGGCGACTTGGAACTGAGCGGAGAAATCGTAGGATATAACCAGTATAACCAGTCGGTTGATGCAAGTGGTTATTCATCAGAAGTAAAGTTGACACTTACCATCAACGTGCGTTACGTCAACAATACAAACCATGAAGAGGATTTTGAGCAACAGTTTTCCGCTTTCCAGACGTATGAATCCACACAACTGCTGACAGCCGTACAGGACGAGCTTATCACGGTGATGATTGATGATATTACAGAACAGATTTTTAATTCAACGGTAGCAAACTGGTAAACAACAGCTATGACCCTCGCCCAACTTAAACTCTGGATAGAACAGCCAAGAATGCTGGACAAAGGCACCTTACGGGAATTGAGCAACACGCTGAAGCTTTATCCCTACTTCCAATCATTGTACCTGCTCTACCTCAAGAACTTGTATCTGCTGCATGACACAAGTTTCAGTACCGAATTACGCAAAAACGTAATTTATGCAGCCGACAGTAGAGCATTGTTTTACCTCATTGAAAGTGAACAATATACACTTAAACCTGACAAGGGTTTATCTCCCGCCATACAACAGGTCGAGAAAGAACCTGGGATAGACCGTACACTTGCACTCATAGATGCTTTTCTGGCTACCATGCCAGAGGAACAAACTTCCAAAGACATGCCGTTAGAGTACGCATCAGACTATATCGGTTATCTTATGCAAGAGGATGAAAACGGAACCGATAGGAAAACAACCGATACACCAAAATTGCGTGGGCAAGAACTCATAGACGGTTTCATACGCAAACATGAAACGGAGGATGAATTAACAGATATCAAAAAAGAAACAACCCAGCAAAAACAGATAGAGGCGACAGAATCTGTACATCCTCTATCAGCAGATATAAACGGCATTACCAGTGTACATTCTCAGACAGACAGCCCTTATGAAAAGAAAGATGACATCACTAATGCTGTTCTTGATGACAGCTACTTTACAGAAACACTGGCTAAAATATACATTAAACAGCAACGATATGAGAAAGCCCTTGAAATTTTAAAAAAACTAAGTTTGAATTATCCAAAAAAAAGTACTTACTTTGCAGACCAAATAAGTACTCTTGAGAAACTGATTATTAACACTAATTCTAAATAATAATAAAATGTTCTACGTATTATTAGTTGTCTTAATGGTGATAGCATCTGCGTTGATGTGTTTCATCGTATTGATACAAAACTCCAAGGGAGGAGGATTGGCATCTGGCTTCTCATCTTCCAATCAAATCATGGGTGTACGCAAAACTACTTCTTTCTTGGAAAAGACTACATGGGGACTGGCAATTTTCATGGTTGTAATGAGTATTGCCACGGCATACGTGCTGCCTACGGCCACGGCCGAAAGGGATACAATAATGGAAAATGCCCAGAAGCAAGAGGCTACAAACCCATATAATATACCTATCGGAACGACTGCACCACAAACAGCAACAACTCCAGCCGATACCGAAACCAATCCAGATAACAGTGCCGATACGAATGACGGTAATAACTGACATACTGTAAATCAAGATGAAAATATAATCAACTTTTAAAGAAAAGCGGAATAGTTGCAATATTGCAGCTATTCCGCTTTTTATTTAAAGATATTTTTAACTGTCTTATAAAATGAATACTACGAACAATATACAACGAACGTTACGAGACTCGGCCAGCATACGCTGGACAGTCTTACTGTTTCTGGCTTTTGCAATGTTCTGTTCATATATCTTTATGGACATTCTTTCACCCATCAAAGACCTCATGCAATCTACAAGAGGATGGGATTCAACAGCATTCGGTACCATGCAAGGGTCAGAGACTTTCCTTAATGTATTCGTATTCTTCCTTATTTTTGCAGGAATCATACTCGACAAGATGGGAGTACGCTTTACCGCAGTACTTTCAGGTGCTGTTATGTTGGTAGGTGCCACCATCAACTGGTATGCTGTTACCGAAGGATTCCAAGGTAGCGCACTCGAAGATTGGTTCAATAACAATCTGAACTATATCCCTATATTTGACGAACTCGGCATATCCCCTTTCTATAGGGGCATGCCTGCTTCTGCCAAGTTTGCAGCAGTAGGATTCATGATATTCGGATGCGGCGTAGAAATGGCAGGTATTACGGTGTCACGCGGCATAGTAAAGTGGTTCAAAGGTAGGGAGATGGCACTCGCCATGGGTTCTGAAATGGCACTCGCACGCCTTGGTGTAGCTACCTGCATGATATTCTCGCCGGTATTTGCCAAGTTAGGAGGCAATATCGACGTATCCCGTTCGGTTGCTTTTGGTGTTATCCTGCTGCTTATAGCGCTTATCATGTTCATCGTTTATTTCTTTATGGACAAGAAGCTTGATGCGCAGACCGGTGAAGATGAAGAGAAAGACGATCCATTTAGGATAAAAGACTTAGGCAGCATACTCACAAGCGGCGGCTTCTGGCTTGTGGCTCTGCTGTGTGTACTCTACTACTCCGCTATTTTCCCTTTCCAGAAATACGCAGTTAATATGCTGCAATGTAACCTTAAGTTCACTGAAGTACCCGAAGATTCATTTTGGGGAACCAACACTGTGACTGTAATACAGTATTGCATTATGCTTATCGTGGCCTCAACAGCATTCATTAGCAACTTCACCAAGCGCATAAGCACAAAATACGGACTGCTCACCATAGCAGGAGTGGCTCTTGTAACCTTCTGCTATATGGGCTACATGCGCCAGAGTGCAGAAACTGTGTTCGCTGTATTTCCCTTACTTGCCGTGGGCATTACACCTATACTTGGCAATTATGTGGATCATAAGGGCAAGGCGGCAAGCATGCTTGTAATCGGCTCATTGCTGCTTGTATTCTGTCATCTCACATTCGCATTCATATTACCGGAACTGAAAGACAATGCAACCGGAGGTATCATAGTGGCATACATCACCATACTGATATTGGGGGCAAGCTTCTCGCTGGTACCCGCATCACTATGGCCAAGTGTCCCCAAGCTGGTAGATGCCAAGATAATAGGTAGCGCTTATGCTCTCATCTTTTGGATACAGAACATCGGCCTGTGGCTGTTCCCATTGCTTATTGGCAAAGTACTCGACAAGACCAATCCACAACTCGTGGCAGACCTGCAAAACGGTGTGATTTCTGCAGAAGAGGCAGCCATATCATACGACTATACCGCACCACTTGTAATGCTCGCCTGCCTGGGCGTTGCGGCACTGGTTCTGGGATTTGTACTGAAAGCCGTAGACAAGAAAAAAGGTCTCGGACTGGAGGAACCGAACATACAGGAATGACAACATCTGACAGGAAAACACAAGTAAATCTGCTCGATACCATTCCGGTACACAGCAGTCATGTAAAGACCGAATGGAAAGACGGACACATAGTGCTCGCCTTTCCACGGTTTAAACAGGCATGGATGCGCCGCTTCCTGCAGCCTAAAGGCATGTCGCCATACCTGCACGTGGAATTGGAAGAACATGGCACCGCCGTATGGCAACTGATTGACGGGAAACGCACGGTAAGCCAGATTGTAGAACTTCTGGCTTCACACTTCGATGGTAAGGACGGGTATGCCTCACGAGTCACCACATACATACAACAGCTTAGTAAAGACGGTTTTGTACGGCTGATGGCTGGTCGACATGCCGAAATGTGAGGGTTTTATCTTAATTACCTTCTTCGCGGTCTATCTTCAACAAGCCGCCAGTGGCAGTATCAAACCAAACCTTTATGACAGAATTTTTATTGAAAAGTACCGGAGCCAAATATTCCTGACCGCCAAACTGCGTGACAGGCATTTCTGCATCATACAACACCCGCCCGTCCTGCGATGTCAACACTACCTTGGCACGTCCCGGCACATTATATACCACTCCTTCATTTTTCTTTTTTCCTTTATCATCTTCCTCTGTGCTGAAGTTTGGCGTATGAAGGTTTGTCACTGTTATATAGTAAGGCTCACCTGCCAAATCCTCTTTATCAACCAGTCCCAACCTGCGTGAAAACCGGAAAGCCACTTCATCCGTCATCTCCTCCGGGACAATCTTGATAACGGCAGACTGCATAATCTCTTCCGTACTGCCTGTAAACATTCCAGTCAAAGCTTTTTCCTGCATATCCAGATTGTCAAGCATAAGTTTCAGTTGTGCACCGTCCTGCGGCATATTGTCAGCCTCGCCACGCAAAAGAGCATTCTTACTCTCGCGTATATTGTATATTTCTTTTGCTACCAGCTCTGCCATTTTTGCCGTGGAACCAGAAATAAGCATCTCCTCCGTCAGGAAACGCCGTGGATCAACATGCTGTGCTATCACGGGTTGCTGTACTTGAGAAATTTCCTCATCACCACTAAAAGGCACATTGATAGAGCGCACTATTCCATCCTTTGTCAGCTCCATTAGGGGAGCGGAAGTCTTATCTTTCAACTTGACAAAATAAACTTTATCTTTATCCGGAATGCCAGCCACACCGACCTCTACCCTATCCAGTTCCCAGTATTCTTCTGATTCCAGCCGCACATCATCCATACGCAGGTACAGTCCTGCATATCTGCCGAATTGTCCGGGAGTATATATATGTTTGGTGAGTTGCAGTGTTATGGTTATCTCCGTTTTAGGCAGCATATAAGTCACTCCGTAATCTTTGCCACGCATCACTCCTACTGTTACTTCTGTCTGTGCCGTAGCAGACGCGGCAATCAGAAATACCGAACATGCCAACAATAAATTCTTCTTCATAATGACGTACAGATAGTTTCTATGCTTTACAAATATAGTCAAGTTATCAGTGCGACACATTATAATTTCAGTATTATTAACTTCTTGCAAAAGCAGGAAGTACTAAACTGACCTGTTTAAAATACATATAAAAAAAGTTAATATGTAATTTTTTACAACGAAACGCTTGCGGCTACACAAAAATGACATACTTTTGTACTCTAATTATATTCTTATCACTGCATATGTCAGTTTTTTCGGGGTTGACCGGATTTGACAGCGGGCAGAAATGGTAGGTAAGCATGCAGTGCGTCGTCGATTGGCACTTAAATCCCAGTCAACAAAGATTTATCTGGCGAAACTAACTACGCTCTCGCTGCTTGATCGAAGAACAGTAGATTCAAGCTTAATTCCGGCACAAGGTGCTGGAACGAGACATCACTCGGTGAGCTGTTGCTCCGAAGCATCCCGGCAAAGTGGTGCAGCCAAAATCGGGGATAGTTTGCGGTGGCCTTGCGCCGCAGATGAAGTTTTCAGAGGATAAGGTTGCGGTCGATGGCTTTGGTTCTGCCGCAGCACGAAAACCAAGTCAAAGATAAGCATGTAGAAAGCTTATGATTTCCTCGTTTGGACGAGGGTTCGACTCCCTCCAACTCCACCTCTCTGATAATAATAGACCGCTGTATTCCGGCGGTCT
>CAZYVE010000026.1:0-27315 GCA_964651035.1 uncultured Bacteroides sp. | reverse complement strand
AAAAAACACAGATTAGAGACACACAATTATGAAATCTGCCATTGTTCTGACAATACCGGCAGTACACATCATAAGGACGTGTATGTTTTGTTCCCATGATGCCTGATATGCGTTCCACAAAGTAGCGGATTCTGTACTAACAAGAAGCTCGGATAACACTGTACAGACTAATGAATAGTTGCAGTTTCCATTTAAGGTCAACATATTTGCGCATATTTTTCACAGAAAGACGAATATTCTGAAAGAAACCAGTATTTTTGCGTTTAGACTAAATTATCATTATTATAATGACCATAAAGGAAAAGATTGATAGCTTGCGGGCTGAATTGCATTTACATAATTACAGGTATTATGTTCTGAACAATCCGGAGATATCGGATAAGGAGTTTGATGACATGATGCATAGCTTACAGGAACTTGAAGACAGATTTCCTGAGTATAAAGATGACAATTCGCCTACAATGCGTGTCGGAAGTGACATCAACCAGAATTTTGTGCAGATACCTCACAAATATCCGATGCTGTCATTAGGTAACACATATTCTATGGAAGAAGTCAGTGAGTTTTATGAACGCATCAGGAAGGCACTTAACGATGAGTTCGAAATTTGCTGCGAACTGAAATACGACGGAACCTCTATATCACTGGTTTATGAAGATGGCAGATTGTTGCGTGCCGTGACACGTGGCGATGGTGAAAAGGGGGATGATGTTACCGAGAACGTGAAAACCATCCATACGGTTCCGCTCGTTTTATACGGAGATTATCCAAAATCATTCGAAATAAGAGGGGAGATATTAATGCCCTGGAGCTCGTTTGAAGCATTGAACCGTGAGCGGGAACTCCGGGAAGAGCCGCTGTTTGCCAATCCGCGTAATGCGGCTTCCGGTACGTTGAAGTCCCAGAATTCCACTGTGGTGGCTTCACGCAAGCTGGATGCTTATCTTTATTATCTTTTAGGTGAAGAGCTGCCTTCTGATGGTCACTATGAAAACCTGCAGACTGCCTCTAAATGGGGGTTCAAGATATCGGAGCACATTAAGAAGGCCAGTACGTTGCAAGAAATATTCGATTATATATCATATTGGGATGTTGAACGTAAAAACCTGCCGGTAGCTACGGATGGTATTGTATTGAAGGTAAACAGCCTGAAGCAACAGCGCCATCTGGGATATACGGCAAAGTCACCAAGGTGGGCCATAGCTTATAAGTTCAAGGCAGAACGGGCACAGACGCGTTTGAACAAAGTAACCTATCAAGTAGGACGTACCGGAGCGATAACGCCTGTAGCCAATCTGGAGCCGGTACAGTTGTCAGGCACAGTCGTTAAGCGGGCTTCGTTGCATAATGCTGACATCATAGAGGGTTTGGACTTGCATATTGGTGATATGGTATATGTAGAAAAGGGAGGAGAGATTATCCCCAAAATCACCGGAGTAAATAAGAATGTGCGTGACACCTCTGTAGGTGAGAAGGTTACATTCATTACCTGCTGTCCGGAGTGTGGCAGCAAGCTGGTGCGTTATGAAGGAGAGGCAGCGCATTATTGTCCTAACGAAACCAATTGTCCTCCGCAGATAAAAGGAAAGATAGAGCACTTTATCAGCCGTAAGGCTATGAATATAGATGGCCTTGGCCCGGAGACGGTTGACATGTTTTTCCGCATGGGATTGATAAAAGATGTTTCTGACCTGTACAGCCTCAAGGTTGAAGATATAAAAGGACTGGAGCGCATGGGCGATAAATCGGCAGATAATATAGTCAACAGTATCGCTGAAAGTAAAAACGTGCCCTTTGAACGCGTTATATTCGCACTCGGAATACGCTTCGTGGGAGAGACTGTGGCAAAAAAGATTGCACGTTCGTTCAATAATATCGATGAATTGGAAAATGCAGATGTTACTACTCTGACCGGAATAGACGAGATTGGCGATAAAATAGCGCAAAGTATTGTCTCTTATTTCAATAACCCGTTGAACAAAGACCTGATAGAACGGTTAAGAGCTGCTGGGTTACAGTTTATGCGTAAAGATGATACAAATGAATATACTGACAAACTGGCAGGAAAATCCATTGTAATCAGCGGTGTCTTCACACGTCATTCAAGAGACGAATACAAATTGCTGATAGAAAAGAATGGTGGAAAAAATGTTGGAAGTATTTCGGCCAAAACCAGTTTTATATTGGCCGGTGAAAATATGGGACCTGCCAAACTGGATAAGGCCAAGAAGCTTGGCATACGCATCGTAAGTGAAGATGACTTCCTGAAAATGATTTTATGAAACTGAAAAAATCGTACTTTTGCAAGTCTTTTGATTATAGATTATTTTTACATACGTTATGATACGGACTAAACTGAAAGGAATGGGAGTGGCACTGATTACTCCTTTTAAAGAGGATGAAAGTGTCGATTATGCCGCATTAATGCGCTTGGTTGACTATCAACTCCAAAATAATGCGGACTTCTTATGTGTTTTAGGTACTACTTCGGAAAGCCCAACGTTGACTTTGGATGAAAAACATAAAATACAGGAAATGGTCGTGGAGCGTGTCAACGGAAGAATACCCATAATACTTGGAGTCGGGGGAAACAATACACGTGCAGTGACAGATACGCTGGAAAAAGATGACTTTACAGGAATTGACGCCATTCTCTCTGTAGTGCCATATTATAATAAACCTTCTCAGGAAGGTATATACCAGCATTATAAGGCAATAGCTGAGGCTACAGACCTGCCTATCGTGCTTTATAATGTACCAGGACGTACAGGAGTGAACATGAAGGCGGATACCACGCTGCGTATTGCATACGACTTCCCGAATATAATTGCAGTGAAAGAAGCATCCGGGGATATAACACAGATGGACGACATCATTAAAAATAAGCCAGACAATTTCGATGTGATTTCTGGTGACGATGGCATTACATTCCCTCTTATTACTTTGGGAGCTGTCGGGATTATTTCTGTGATAGGCAATGCATTCCCGCGGGAATTCAGCCGAATGGTACGTCTTGCTCTACAGGGCGACTATACCAATGCTCTCACTATACACCATAAGTTTGCAGAGCTTTTCAAACTTTTATTCGTGGACGGTAATCCGGCGGGAGTGAAAGCCATGCTCAGTGCAATGGGCATGATAGAAAATAAGTTGCGCTTGCCTTTAGTTCCTACACGCATTACTACTTTTGAAGCTATAAGGAAAATCCTGGATGAGCTGAACATAAAGTGTTGATAAGACACTTGTTTTATCAGGAATCATCCCAACCATGTGCAATCTGCTTACTACGAGTTCATATCTTTTATAAATCGTAATTCATTTAATGAAACTGCCTGCTGCTTTTATCAGTCGTGTTTATTCCGAACTGGGAGACAAGGAAGCCGGGCTGCTGATAGATGCCTTGCATACCGAAGCACCTGTCAGTTTACGCATGAACCGGGCAAAAACAGCAGCCGTTCCATCGGGAGCCGTACCTGTGCCTTGGTGTGACGGCGCTTATTACCAGAACGAACGTCCCTTTTTTACCTCCGACCCTGTATTCCATGCCGGAGGATATTATGTACAGGAGGCTTCGTCGATGTTTGTGGAGATGGCTTTGCGGGCATATGCCGGCAACACATCATTGCTGATGCTCGATTTGTGTGCTGCCCCCGGTGGAAAATCTACATTAGCCTGCAGTTCCCTACCGGCCGGAAGTTTGTTGGTGGCCAACGAAGTGAACCGCCTGCGAGCGCAGGTTCTGGTGGAAAATCTGACTAAATGGGGAAAAGCAGAAGTAGTGGTGACGAACAACGACCCGGCAGATTTCAGGCTTACGGATGTCTGTTTCGATATAATTCTTGTGGATGCGCCCTGCTCGGGTGAAGGGATGTTCCGGAAAGTTCCACTTTCTATAAAAGAATGGAGCACGGATAACATACTGCTTTGCCAACGCCGTCAACGCCGTATATTACATGATATTTGGTCTTGCCTGAAGCCCGGAGGTATATTTATATACAGTACATGCACATTCAACTTGCAAGAAAATGAGGAAAACGTCCGCATGATGCGTGACGAGATGGGAGCCATACCTTTACCTGTGCCTGGAGTGCAGACAGAATGGGGCATAATCGGCAATTTGTTGCCGGGGGAGGATTTTCCCGTATATCGTTTCATGCCACACCGTACACGTGGAGAAGGTTTTTTTATGGCTGTGTTGCGTAAGCCTGGTGGTATTGCTGATGTTCCGGGAAAATGCGTACAGTCTGTTCATGGCAAAAAACATAAACCATGCGATAGGGGAGCAGACGGAGTGCGCCTTGCAAAAAGTATGCGAGACCGGTTGTCACAGTGGCTGAAGCATGGTGACGAGTATGAACTGAGACTACATGTTGCGGACGTATATGCCTTTCCACGTATGTGGACGGAGACATTCGAAGCATTACGCACAAAGTTGCGTGTGGTGCAGGCTGGTGTGCCACTCGCCGTGGTGAAAGGGGGAAAACCTCAGCCTGCCCATGCCCTCGCTATGAGCATAGAGATAGCTGAAGAAGCTTTTCCCCGTATCGAGACAGACAGGGAGAAAGCACTTGCCTATCTGTGCAGGGAGGTGTTGGTACTGCCGCCCGATGCCCCGCGTGGATTCGTGATTCCGGTTTACGAGGGAATGCCGCTGGGCTTTGTGAAGAACATAGGCAGCCGTGCCAACAACCTTTATCCTCAAGAGTGGCGGATAAGGATGAATGTGCATTAAAGGCGGTTCTTGTACATTCGTGCCATAGCCTTTTGATATTGGTTTTCCAGTTGCAACAGGTTAGTCTTGCTTTGGTATACCACAGATACTTCCACGAAATATTCTATCATGCTGATCTGTCCACTATCTAGTGCTTTGCGCAGCAATTTAAGATCCTGCTGGTGTTCGAAAGTCACTTTGTATTCTTCCATGGAAGCGTGAAGCTGCCGGGCTTCCTCGTATAGTTGCCACAGGGCAGAGCGAGCCTGTAGAATGGCATTATCTTTCTGCAGGCTGGTGACTAATGCCTGAGCACGTGTCTTTTTCACCTTACTGCGGTTCTCGAACAAAGGAAAGGAGAATCCCACTACAATACCATTAAGCGGGTGCCTGTCTTCTGTATTGCGGCGATACCCCAGTTCCAGCTTTGGTAGCCAACCCTGACGGTCTACTGCTATCTGTTTGTGGGCGGCATCGTTCTCTACGTTCAGAGCCTGAATAGCCGGGTCTGCTGCCAGCAGTTCGTCGCATAGAGCATCGAATGTGGCAGGCAGAGGTACGGATGGATAGTCTGTCAGTCCCAGTGCTGCTGCGTCAACAGCCTTCCCGTTTTCGGAGGTAATGTCAGGCTGCAGGGGACAGTTGCCGTTAAGTGCTATAAGCTCTTTCAGCTTGTTGTCAAGACTACTGCGGTTTAGGCGGGCTTCAGTCCGTACGTTCAGCAGTTCCAAGTTGACTTTATTGGTTTCTATGGAACTGGCATCTCCGGTCTGCAGGCGTTGGTCGTACATGGCAGCCAGTTCCTCGGCATTCTTAAGCCGTTCATCCAACAGAAGCTGCTGCCGGTATAACATGATTATGTCGAGACATACCTCCTTGGCCTGCAACAGCAGGGCCTGACGGAAGTCGGTGGCCTGCGCATCGAGAGCGTTGCCCTTTATACGATTCAGTTTGCTGCGTGTGGCATATAGTGTTGGGAAATCGAAACTCTGCGAAATGACAAGTTCGCCTGCGGTGATGCTCTTGTCGTCCGAATCCCAAAGATGGGCATATGAGAGGGTTGGGTCTGGGAGGTTGTTTGCCGTGCGGTTCTCCAGCTTCTGTGCAGAAACAAGATGCTCTTTGGCCTTGAGCGACTTGTTGTTGGCCTCAATCTGCTGCAGCAGGTTGGTTATGGCATCTGCATTACCTTCCCCCCGTACGGGGATGGCGGTTATAAGAAAGGCCGTGCAGATACAGATGATAATAGTTGTTTTGTTCATATTAATTTGTTATGTAAGTTATATTTTTCTTTTAAGGCTGCGCAGCAAGTGCGTTATCTTTTACTTGATTCTTATGAATCATAAGATACACTATGGGTATGATGAATCCGTTGAGGAAAGTAGATGTCAGCAGGCCGCCCAATATGACTTTGGCCATAGGACTCTGGATCTCGTTACCAGACAGTTCGCTGCCCAGTGCCAATGGGATAAGTGCCAATGCCGAACACAGTGCCGTCATAAGAATAGGATTCAGACGGTCTAATGAACCTTGCATCACGCTGTCACGTATGCCATATCCCTCTTCTTGCTGCAGGTGGTTGTAGTGGCTGATTAGCAGCATGCCGTTTCGTGTGGCGATGCCGAACAGTGAGATGAAGCCGATGACAGCCGGAATACTTACCTCACCCGTTGTTAACATCAGGGCAAATACTCCTCCTATCAATGCTAAAGGCAGGTTGATGAGTATTATGGCACTTTCCCATGTGCTGCGGAACTGGTGGTATAGTAGCAGAAAGATAACCACGATAGCCATAGCCGATGTGAGCATAAGCGTGCGGCTGGCGGCTTGCTCGCTTTCAAACTGTCCCCCGTATTCTACGTGGTAGCCTTCGGGTAAGGAAATGTTGTTGTCTATGCGGGCTTGAATGTCGTTTACAACACTCCGCAGATCTCGTTCGGCCACGTTTGCGGAGATCACGATTTTGCGTTTAACATTCTCTCGGCTGATGGTGTTCGGACCGGTTGCCGAGCGAATATCAGCCACGTAGGAGAGCGGTACTTTCTGCCCGTCGCCGGTATCAATCATCAGATCCTGCACTTCATTTATGCGGTCGTGCAAGTCATGGCGCACCCGTACAGTGAGGTCGAAGCTCTTGCCTTGTTCATATACCTGCGAAACGGTTTCGCCGGCCAGGCAGACATTGACAAACTCGGCAAATCTGGGCAGGGTGATGCCATAGCGTGCCAACATCTCACGGCGGGGGCTGATGATGAGTTGCGGACGTTCTATCTGCTGTTCCACGGTAAGGTCGGCTATGCCTGGTACAGTTTGTATGGCTGCCTTTATTTGGTTCCCGATGGCAAACATGCGGTTCAGATCATCGCCGAACAACTTGATGGCAATGTTGGCTTGCGTACCGCTCAGCATTGCATCTATGCGGTGGCTGATGGGTTGCCCTATCTCAATATTGGCTCCGACGATGGTGTTCAGTTTCCCGCGCACTTCTGCCATGAGTTCATTACGTGAGCGTCCGTTCAGTTCGAATGGAGCTTCCAGCTCACTTACATTCACTCCCAGTGCATGCTCGTCCAATTCGGCACGTCCGGTCTTGCGGGCCACAGTCTTTATTTCGGGGATGGATAGCAGCAATTCTTCGGCTTGTTGCCCGATACGGTCACTCTCTTCCAGCGAGATGCCCGGCAGCGAGGATACGTTGATGGTAAACGAGCCTTCATTGAACGGGGGTAGGAACGATCGTCCTAAAGTAAAGAAGCATCCCACAGCCACTACAAACAGTATGATTGTTCCGCCCAGCACCTTCCGTGGATGACGCAGTACTATGGCCAGTGCGGCAGCATACCATTGCTTCATATTATGAGCAACAAGGGAATCGCCGTTGCTTCGTTTGCCGGTTTTCTGCTTATCACGCCCCAATAAGTAAGAACAGAGTACCGGGGTCACAGTCAGTGCTACCACAGTCGAGGTTGCCAATGCTACAATGAATGCAATGCCCAGCGGCACAAGCATCCTGCCTTCCATGCCGCTAAGGAAGAACAGGGGCACGAAGCTCACGATGATGATAAGTGTTGAGTTGAGGATAGGCATACGTACTTCGCGCGAGGCATTGAATACCACCTCCAGTACGGGCAGGCGTTGTCCGTCAGGCTTCAGGCGATTCTCATGCAGACGGCGATAGACATTTTCCACGTCCACAATGGCATCGTCCACCAGCGATCCGATAGCTATAGCCATACCGCCCAGACTCATGGTGTTGATGGTAAAACCCATGTAGTGCAGAGCCAGTATCGAAACAATGAGCGAAAGGGGCAAGGTTACCAATGAAATCAGCGTGGTGCGTACATTGGCCAGGAAGAGGAAAAGCACTACCACGACGAACAGTCCGCCTTCAAAGAGAGACTTTTTTACGTTTCCGATAGAACTTTCAATGAAGCGGCTTTGACGGAAAATGTCGGTGCTGACCCGCACGTCAGGAGGAAGGTTTTTCTGTAAGTCGTTCAGTGAGGCTTCCAGCTTTTCGGTAAGGTCAAGGGTACTGGTGTCGGGCTGTTTGGTTATTGTAAGCAGCACAGCCGGTTTCCCCCGCTCTGAGGCAGTACCCAGTTTGGGTAGTTTGGCTCCGATGCATACATCGGCAATGTCTTCAAGCCTAATGGGTGTTTTATCGGCTTTCACTATGGCACGCCCTATCTGTGCCACGTCGGTACTGGCCAGCACACCGCGCACGATGTATTCATTGCCATATTCGTAAAGCACACCGCCGTTGGCATTGAGGTTCATGTCACGGGTGGCATCCAATACATCGGAGAGGGTGATACCGTAATGGCGCATACGTTCGGGATCCAACTGAATTTGATATTCCTTGATATCTCCTCCCTGCACCGCCACTTGTGCTACGCCTCCTGTGGAAAGTAGGCGCGGGCGGATTGTCCAGTCTGCTATGGTACGCAGGTCGAGCATGGAAGTTGAGTCGGCTGTCAGTCCCACAATAAGCATTTCGCCCAAGATAGACGACTGTGGTCCCAGTGTGGGCTTGCCCACGCCGGTGGGTAGCGATTCACTGACCACAGCCAGTTTCTCACTGACAATCTGGCGTGCCAGATATATATCTGTATCCCAGTCAAACTCCACCCACACGACGGAAAATCCGTTGGTGGACGATGAGCGCACTCTGCGCACGCCGGTAGCTCCGTTGACAGCCGTTTCCACGGGGAAGGTGACCAGTTGTTCAACCTCTTCCGACGCCATGCCGTTGGCTTCGGTCATAATGACTACAGTAGGGGCATTGAGGTCGGGGAATACATCCACCTCCGTATGCATGGCCGTATATGTACCGCCAATCAACAATAGTACTGAAGCCACCAGTACCAGGATGCGGTTATGAAGCGAAAAATGTATAATTCTGTTCAACATTTGATGAAGAAAGATGTAATGATGTATATGAAATTTAGTGTTCGTGTGTATGTGCAGGTATGGCGTTGGTAGCCGATGCCAGTTTTACCTGATAAGCCCCTTTGGTCACAATGCGGTCTCCTGCCTGTACTCCGTCCAGAATTTGTACTTGCAGACCGTCGTCTTGCCCGATGGATACAAGTTGTTTCTCGTAACATTCTTCGTCCAACTGCCTGTACACATAGTAGCTTCCTTGTTCTTCCGTAAGGGCTGTCTCTGGTATGGTTATCACCCCCTGCATCGGTTTACCCAGCAGATATACTTCCACGAACGAGCCCGGTATCACATCTCCCTTATTATCGAACTCGAATATGACCGGTATATAATATCCGTCATTGCCGGAAGACTTACCGTATGACAGCAGGCGGCCGTTCATACCATCCAGTGAATAAACCTTGTCATAGTATGGTGTCATAAAATTGGCCGATTCTATATTGCCCAACTCTTTGTAATATTTCTCTGATACATCGGCCCGCAGGAACAGGCGGCGGTTCTGCGTGATGCTGGCCAAGGGCTGTCCCACCGATACGTAATCCCCTTCTTTCACCAGCAGTTCCTTGACGTATCCATTGATGGGTGAAGCCACAACTTGCCCTTTCTCTGTCTGGTTCTGTGCCACGGCTTCGTAGCTGATACGTGCGTTCTCGTATGCCTGTTTGACCTGTGCAAATTCTTTTTCCGATACTATGCGGTTTTCCACAAGGGCTTTTGCACGTTCATATTCTTTCTTGGCTGTTTCGTAAGCAATGAATGCCTTCTGCACCGGGTCACCTTCGGCCATATTCTTTGATGAGAGAACGAACAGCGGTGTGCCCTTGTTGACGCTCATGCCCTCAATGACCTTGTTTTGTATGGACACGATGCCGGCCACCGTGGCTACTGCCATGTTCTCGTCACCTTGGGCTGTCAGTATTTGTCCGCTTGTTTTGATGACTTGCCTGAAATTTCCCGGTTGGATTTCGCTCACCTCTACTCCTGCAGCCCGTGCTTTGTCCGGTGGCAGCAATATTTCGTTATTGTCCGCATGTACTTCTTCGTCTGCAACGGCCTCGTGCCTGTGTAGGTCTGTGTCATGGTCGTGGTCATGATCATGAGCCTCGTGCCTGTGCAGGTCTGTGTCATGGTCATGGTCGTGATCATGAGAATAGGCTTCGTGCTTGTGCAGGTCTGTGGCATGATCATGAGAATGAGCTTTGTGCCCTTCTTCAGAGTGGTTATTACATGAAAATAGCATACATGTACCTACTATACATGTTAATAGTGATTTGTTCATAGATGTGTTTGTTTTATTGAATTTGATAAAGTTTGTTGATAGTCATTCCGCTTGCAAAGTTATGGCATATACCATGCAACCGGATTGCATGAATGGAATGAGAGTTCGGGAGAGATTTTTCTCTGCGTTCAATACAGTGGTGTGGGAGGGGCACGAAGCCCTATGGCACGTGCTGTATATGTGCCGTGCAGCGTTTCTATGTATATATATTTGTAGAGTATGCTTTTATCTTCAAGTGGCAATGCGGGTTTCAGTGCGGCAGCCGGCAAAAGGAATATTATACCTGAAGGTGCAGGTTGCATACCTGTGTTGCTTGTAGTATGGGCTTTCTGGAAGAAGTGTGTCGTAACGCAGCCGGTATTACAACAGCAGTCGCTGTGCATTGTGTTGTGCTGTTGGCTGCAACCTGTCGTATCCGCGTCCTTCATGCACAGCATCCCGTCTGCATGATGGTGGTGTGGAAAGACCGGTACAGACAGCGTTATTATGCTGACAAAAAACAACACGTATGCTATGCATCTTCTGACCTTCATCTGTTGTTCGGCTTATTCAAACTACGGCAACAAAGATAAACGTTAGCAGTATAATAAGCAAATGGATGAGAAATAAATTCAATGCGTCGGGAATATGTGAGAAGCAAAAAATATTCATTTCTTTGCAACTTTATGGATATACAATCCGTCTATACACATAGATAACAAAAATAAAATTGAAAATGAAGAAAAGTATAGTATTTGCATTGATATCTGTTGTGATATCATGTATACCGATGGAAGGAAAATACAGGATAGTCAATGAAAATGACAGTCAGGGAAACCTTAAACGGATTATAGAGTTGAACGACACGGTGATAAACGGTAAGACAGTTACGGATACGCTAAGCATAACAACATACGTAAACAGTTTGCCGGCCGACAGGAAAAGTTCTTCGGTATTACGTTCAGAATATTTGGATTATGACGACGAACATGTACTGTCGGAGATAGCAGAAATCATGAGAGCCTTATTTCTCCCCTCCATCCTTGTCATAGGCATATTTGTATTGCCGTTCATAATACTCATATTCATACTGTGTCTAATCTACAAGAACAGCAAGGCAAAATATAAAATTATCGAGCAAGCCATAGCCAAAGGGTATCCTCTTCCATCCAACAAGTGTGATATACTTAAAATTAAAGATTCTCGCACTAAGGGATTCAAGAATCTGTTTCTCGGATTAGGACTGTTCATTTTTATATGGGCATTCTTGGGTTTCTCAATAGCTTGTGTCGGGCTGCTCATTGCTTTCATTGGCTTGGGACAACTGGCCATATACTATACGCGGCCAAAAAGCAATGACAGAAAAGAAGAGTATGGCTGTACACGCCAGACACCGGAAGAAAAAGAGGGTACAGGGCAGAGCCACAACAATTCGGATGAATGAACCTGCTGGATGACATATCTCTGGTAGCACAAGTACAGGTGTTTCATAATACAAAGGCATTCGACAGACTGGTAAGGAAATACCAGTCGCCGATACGGCGTTTTTTCTTGCACCAGACTTGCGGCGACAGCGAACTGAGTGATGACTTGGCACAGGATACTTTCATTAGAGCCTATACAGGCATATCCTCGTTTCGCAGTATGTCGAGTTTCTCCACATGGTTATACCGTATTGCATATAACGTGTTTTATGATTATATTCGCAACCGGAAAGTAACAGAAGAGCTTGATACACGTCAGGTCGATGCCGAATACAGCACCATTCAGAAAGATGTGGGGCAGGAAATGGATATCTACCGTGCCCTTGCTTCGCTAAAGGAGATTGAACGGACGTGCATCACATTGTTTTATATGGAAGACCAGAGCATTGATAAGATTGCAGGCATAACGGGGTGCCCGGCCGGAACGGTAAAAAGCAATCTCTCACGGGCAAAAAACAAATTGGCTACCTTCTTAAAACAAAACGGTTATGATGGAAAATGATGATAAACTGATAGAACAGTTCCTTTCTCCCGGACGTCGGGAAATAGCAGACAACGGCTTCAGCAACCGTGTCATGCGTAATCTGCCGGAACGGAAACCACTCCTCATATCTGAAGTGTTGAACGTGCTTGGATTCGTATTGGCTGCAGTACTGTTTATATCTTTGGACGGACTGCAAATCACCAAAGAGACTGTTGTGGAATTTATAGACACCGTGGCAGAGCATGGAGCGGAAATGCAGGTAGACATACATTCACTTGCTATCGTGGTAATCGTCTTGCTGTTCTTGGCTTACAAAAAGATTGAGTCTTTAGTCTGACCGTCATTTAGAAGCTGTTTTGATTTCATTCGAATGAATCTGTTGAACATAAGTTGGATGAATGCAATTATGATAAAAACGGATTATATCAGCCTGTTTCCTTACGTTTATTAACTTTTTTCTCTTTTTTCCTTCAATCTGTTTGCTATTTATAAAAAAGCACTTACCTTTGCGGCATAATTAAGTGACCGATATGATGAATCTACATATTTTCAACCTGACAGTCCTACATATTCACGTCGTGGTGGTGCCATCAAGAGCGTGAGAAAGGTTGTGTATGTACATCATCTTTTGCCATAGACAAGAAGAAAAGAAGGAGCCTTTCTCACCACGGTGGGAAAGGCTCCTTCAATAAAACAAATTACTTAAATAATGAAGCATCAGTTACGCAGTTCGTTCAGCACACAAGGCCGCCGTATGGCCGGAGCACGTGCATTGTGGGTTGCAAACGGTATGAAGAAGGCTCATATGGGCAAACCTATTATAGCGATAGTCAATTCATTTACACAGTTTGTACCGGGGCATACACACTTGCATGAAATAGGGCAGTACGTGAAAGAGGAAATAGAAAAGATGGGATGCTTTGCTGCCGAATTTAATACAATCGCCATCGACGACGGCATAGCCATGGGGCATGACGGCATGCTCTACTCTCTTCCGTCACGTGACCTCATAGCCGACAGTGTGGAGTATATGGTCAATGCCCACAAGGCAGATGCGATGGTGTGTATCAGCAATTGTGACAAAATTACACCGGGTATGCTAATGGCTGCCATGCGTCTGAATATTCCTACGGTATTTGTATCCGGTGGACCAATGGAATCAGGCGAATGGAACGGACAGCACTTGGATCTTATAGATGCTATGATAAAGTCTGCCGATGAAAGTGTGGATGATAGTGAAGTGGAGCAGATTGAGCAGCATGCATGCCCGACGTGTGGCTGCTGCTCAGGCATGTTCACAGCCAACTCGATGAACTGTCTCAATGAAGCTATCGGATTGGCACTGCCGGGCAACGGAACTATTGTTGCTACACATGTCAACCGTAAGAAACTGTTCTGTGACGCAGCACACCTTATAGTGGAGAATGCCCGTAAGTATTACGAAGAAGGCGATGATAGTGTGTTGCCACGAAGCATTGCTACACGGCAAGCTTTCAGGAATGCAATGACTCTCGACATAGCTATGGGGGGCTCGACCAATACTGTGCTGCATTTACTGGCTATAGCCCATGAAGCGGAGGTTAATTTCAACATGGATGACATAGACAAGTTGTCACGCAAGACACCATGCTTATGCAAGGTGGCACCGAACACCCCAATATACCATGTGCAGGACGTTAACCGTGCCGGTGGAATTTTGTCAATAATGCATGAATTGGCTAAAGGCGGATTGGTAGATACGTCAGTGAAACGTGTAGACGGAATGACATTGGCCGATGCGATAGACAAATACAGTATAATGAGTCCGAATGTCAGCAAGGAAGCTTTGGAAAGGTACGCTTCGGCCGTTGGAGGCCGTTTCAATCTGAAACTTGGCTCTCAGGACAATTATTACAAAGAACTGGATACGGATCGTGCTACAGGCTGTATACGCGACTTAAATCATGCTTATAGTAAAGATGGAGGCCTGGCTGTGCTGAAAGGTAATATCGCACAAGACGGCTGTGTAGTAAAGACAGCCGGCGTGGATGAAAGCATTTGGCGTTTCTCAGGGCCGGCAAAGGTTTTTGACTCGCAAGAATCTGCCTGTGAAGGTATCCTGAACGGAGAGGTAGCAAGTGGCGATGTCGTTGTCATTGCATACGAAGGCCCGAAAGGCGGGCCGGGCATGCAGGAGATGTTGTATCCTACATCGTACATCAAGTCGCGCCATCTTGGCAAGGAATGTGCACTCATTACGGACGGGAGATTTAGCGGCGGCACATCCGGACTGAGTATTGGCCATATATCACCGGAGGCCGCAGCCGGAGGAAACATCGGGAAGATTAAAAATGGAGATATTATCGAGATAGACATCCCGGCACGCACTATAAATGTGAAAGTGAGTGACGAGGAACTGGCCGCACGACCGATGATGCCATTAAGCAGAAAACGTGAAGTCTCGAAATCCCTTAGAGCTTATGCGTCAATGGTCAGTTCGGCGGACAAAGGGGGAGTGAGGATTATATAAAGAACCATCCGATTAAAAGATATCTGTAAATCCGTAACAATATAGTATGGATATTGCCAATAAGACAAAAGAAGAAGAATTTTCCAAGAAGGGGAAACTTGGTGAGATTTACATCACAGGAGCCGAGGCTCTGATGCAATCATTGGAACACGAAGGAGTGGAAACAATATTCGGTTATCCCGGAGGCAGCATAATGCCGGTATTTGATGCCCTATATGACCATCGTAATACATTAAACCATATATTGGTACGTCACGAACAAGGAGCCACACATGCAGCACAAGGTTATGCGCGCGTGTCGGGCAAAGTAGGGGTCTGCCTGGTGACAAGCGGCCCGGGAGCGACAAATACCATTACGGGCATTGCTGATGCAATGATAGACAGTACGCCAATAATAATCATTGCCGGACAAGTAGGTACCGGTTTTCTGGGGACTGATGCTTTCCAGGAAGTAGATTTTGTAGGCATTACACAACCAATAACCAAATGGAGTTACCAGATTCGCCGTGCTGAAGATGTGGCATGGGCCGTAGCACGTGCATTTTATATAGCGCGGAGCGGGCGCCCGGGACCGGTCGTGTTGGATTTTGCAAAAAATGCACAGACAGAGAAGACTGCTTACAGCGTGGTAAAAGTAGACTATATCCGAAGCTATTTACCTGTTCCGGAACCGGATATGGATGCAATCCAACAGGCTGCCGATTTGATAAATGCCGCAGAGCGTCCCATGGTACTGTTTGGACAAGGTGTGGAATTGGGCAATGCGCAAGAAGAATTACGCGCTTTCATCGAAAAAGCAGGAATACCCGCGGCCGGCACTCTGATGGGGTTATCGGCTTTGCCTACCAAACATCCGCTCAATAAAGGAATGTTAGGCATGCATGGCAACCTGGGCCCAAACATCAATACCAACAAATGTGATGTGCTGATTGCTGTGGGAATGCGTTTTGACGACCGCGTAACAGGCAATGTTGAGACATATGCCAGGCAGGCGAAAATCATCCATTTTGATATCGACCCCTCGGAAATAGACAAGAATATCAAAACTGACGTTGCCGTATTGGGAAACTGCAAGGAGACATTGCCGGCTGTCACTGCCCGGCTTGCACCTGCAAGGCATGAAGAATGGGTGGCAAGTTTCCGTCATTACGAAGAAATAGAAGAAGAAAAAGTAATACGTCCGGAACTGTATCCGGCTGCCAAGGAACTCAATATGGGTGAGGTGGTACGTGCTGTCAGCATCGCCACGGATGATGAAGCTATATTGGTGACAGACGTCGGACAGAACCAAATGATGGCAGCACGTTATTTCAGGTATAAAGAGGCACGCAGTATTGTAACATCCGGCGGCCTGGGTACAATGGGATTCGGACTTCCCGCGGCCATAGGTGCGACATTCGGATGTCCCGACCGTACGGTATGCGTATTCATGGGTGACGGCGGTTTTCAAATGAATATACAGGAATTGGGCACCATAATGGAACAGCAGGTACCGGTCAAAATGATTATGCTGAACAATAATTTCCTTGGGAATGTACGCCAATGGCAGGCAATGTTTTTCAACAGGCGTTATTCATTTACTCCTATGCTTAATCCGGACTATCTTCAGATTGCCGCAGCTTATGACATCCCGGCACGGTGTGTCTCTACACGGGAAGATTTGAAGGAAGCTATCGATGAGATGCTTGCAACCAAAGGCCCTTTCCTTCTGGAAGTCTGTGTTATAGAAGAAGGTAACGTTCTGCCGATGACGCCTCCGGGAGGCTCTGTCAACCAGATGTTGTTGGAATGTTGATCATAATATATTTATATGAAAGCAGAATCAGGTGAGAACGTCTTGAGGATTTATCAGATGCCGGAAGGTGGCAGATTTTCTGCCTTTGCCGCGTACATGTACCGCACATGCGGGGAATATGTGAACGGCGTGCGTGCTACATGTATTGTGCAGACGCAGTACGTGTTGAAATCCGGACAACTTCATACTCAAGTATCTGATTCCTCACTAAAATGTTAAAATGATTATGAACAAGACATTATATACTATCATAGTCCATTCGGAAAATTTTGCCGGCCTGCTCAATCAGGTGACAGCAGTCTTTACACGGCGTCAGTTAAATATAGAAAGTCTGAATGTGTCTGCCTCTTCCATTAAAGGGGTACATAAGTACACTATTACTGTCTGGGCAGACAAGAATACAATAGAAAAGGTTGTCAAGCAGATAATGAAAAAGATAGATGTGCTGCAAGCCAACTATTTTACCGACAATGATATTTACCAACACGAAATAGCTCTTTACAAATTATCCACTCCTGCATTGGAGCAGAACCCGGCTGTGTCAAAGATTATCCGTAAGCATCATGCACGCATTGTGGAAGTGAATCCCGTATTCTCAATTATGGAAAAGAATGGGATGAGCGAAGAAATAACCCATCTGTATGAGGAAATGCAACCGTTGGGATGTGTAATACAGTTTGCACGTTCAGGCCGTGTGGCCATTACCACGGATTTTGTGGAGCGTGTGAACGAATACCTTACAGAAAGAGAAGCCAAATATCGTCAAAGTAAAAAAAGCAATCTCTATGAGTGAAAACAAAATCGGTTCATACGACTTTGCTGTCGAGCCTTTTCAAATGGATTTCACCGGACATCTGACTATTGGCTTACTGGGAAACCACATGCTGAACAGTGCCGGATTCCATGCTGATGAGCGCGGCTTCGGAATGGCGGCAATTGGTAAAGACAATTATATATGGGTATTGTCTCGCCTGGCAATAGAGATAGAGAGAATGCCCCGCCTGCACGATAGATTCTCCATACAAACATGGATAGAGAATGTATATCGCCTGTTTACGAACCGTAATTTTGCTGTTACAGACGATAACGGACAGGCTATCGGTTATGCCCGTTCCGTTTGGGCTATGATCGATATGAATACTCGCAAGCCTGTTGACCTGCTGAGTGTGAACGGAGGCAGTATCTGCAATTATATCAGTGACAATCCATGTCCCATAGATAAACTTTCACATATAAAAGTGCATGACGGCAAGATTGCATATTCCATGAAAGTGCGGTATGGCGATATTGACATGAACGGGCACATGAACAGTATCCGTTACATCGAACATATTCTTGACCTTTTCCCTACGGATATGTATAAGGAAAAAGGCATCCGTCGCTTTGAGATTGCTTATGTGGCAGAAAGTTTTTATGGTGACGTACTGTCATTCTATGTTGAACAGGATGAAAACCAGGACATTTACGGCGTGGAGATACAGAATGACAACTCCGGAACGGTATGCAGGGCCAAAATACGGTTCTGCTAAGCAATGACGGAGCAGCTTTCTACTCCATTATCGGAACATAATTTTATTTATTTATAAACCTTGCCTTTATCCTCAATATGCATGTCCTTCTTGCCGGAAGGAGAGCCGGGGAAGGCAAAAAAACAGAAAACAATGGCACAGATGAATTTTGGTGGTGTGATGGAAAATGTTATCACACGGGAAGAATTTCCTTTGGAAAAAGCACGTGAAATCTTGAAAGATGAGACCATAGCCGTATTGGGATATGGTGTGCAGGGACCCGGACAAGCTTGTAACTTGCGTGACAATGGTTTCAAAGTCATTCTCGGACAGCGGCAGGGCAAGACATACGACAAGGCCGTAGCCGACGGATGGAAACCGGGAGAAACTCTCTTCTCCATAGAAGAAGCGGCAGAGAAAGGTACAATAGTATGTATGTTGCTCAGCGACGCAGCCCAAATAGCTGTATGGCCACAGATTAAGAAATATCTCACGCCGGGGAAGGCGCTGTATTTCTCGCACGGATTCGGTATTACTTACAAGGAACGCACAAACATTATACCTCCTGCCGACATTGATGTCATAATGGTGGCTCCAAAGGGTTCTGGCACGTCGCTTCGGACTATGTTCCTCGAGGGGCGTGGGTTAAACAGCTCGTATGCCGTATATCAGGATGTTACAGGACGGGCTACTGAACGTACATTGGCATTCGGCATAGGCATAGGCTCTGGATACTTGTTCGAGACAACCTTCAAACGTGAAGTCTATTCCGACCTTACAGGCGAAAGAGGTTCTCTCATGGGAGCCATCCAGGGACTTTTCCTGGCGCAATATGAAGTACTGCGCGAGAACGGACACACCCCTTCTGAGGCCTTCAACGAGACGGTGGAAGAACTGACTCAGTCGCTTATGCCTCTTTTCGCCAAAAACGGAATGGACTGGATGTATGCCAACTGTTCTACCACTGCCCAACGTGGAGCTTTGGACTGGATGGGACGTTTTCACGATGCTATCAAACCGGTAATGCAGGAATTGTATGAAAGTGTGAAGTCCGGTAACGAAGCGCAGATTTCCATCGACAGTAATTCTCAACCGGATTACCGCGAGAAACTGAATGCTGAACTCAAGGATTTGCGCGAAAGCGAGATGTGGCAGACTGCTGTGACGGTGCGCAAATTGCGTCCGGAGAACAACTGAATCACAGAGACTCATAGCCCTATATAACCGTATTCCACGGTTGGGCTTTACCAGCCTCTTGTTATGCCCCACGCATGGATACCAATCATATTCTATGCGTGGGGCAATTGCAATGCAAGTGGCTTCTTATGGGGTTTTTGATATGGTTCCTCTGAATAATCTTTGCTTCCCGATAGTTTTTTAGTGAAAATGGAGTACCTTTGCCCCATTCTTAAACAATTAAAAACAAAAACATCTGATGAAAGCATTTGTATTTCCGGGACAAGGAGCCCAGTTCGTAGGAATGGGCAAAGATTTATATGAGAAGTCCGGATTGGCCAAAGATTACTTTGAGAAAGCGAATGAGATTTTAGGATACCGCATTACGGACATCATGTTTGACGGCACGGACGAAGATTTGCGCCAGACAAAAGTGACGCAACCTGCCGTATTCCTGCACTCTGTCATTTCTGCTTTCTGCATGGGTGATGACTTTAAGCCGGAGATGACGGCCGGCCACTCTCTCGGCGAATTTTCCGCGCTTGTGGCAGCCGGGGCTTTGAGCTTTGAAGACGGATTGCGACTGGTCTATGCACGTGCCATGGCCATGCAAAAAGCATGCGAGATTCATCCGTCTACAATGGCGGCTATCATAGCACTGTCCGAGGAGAAGGTGGAAGAAATATGTGCACAGGTAAGTGCCGGTGGAGATGTATGTGTAGCAGCCAATTACAACTGTCCTGGGCAAATAGTGATTTCAGGATCTATGGAGGGTATAAGCAAAGCCTGTGAACTGATGAAGGCTGCGGGAGCCAAACGTGCGTTGCCCCTGAAGGTTGGAGGTGCTTTCCATTCGCCACTGATGGAACCGGCCAAACTGGAACTGGAGACTGCCATAGAGGCTACCGAAATACATACGCCCAAATGCCCCGTTTACCAGAATGTGGATGCACTTCCGCATATACATCCTGCAGAAATCAAAAATAATCTTGTAGCACAGTTGACATCCTCCGTACGCTGGACACAGACCGTAAAGAATATGGTTGCTGACGGAGCCAAAGACTTTACCGAATGCGGGCCGGGTTCCGTGCTGCAGGGACTTATCAAGAAAATTGATTCTACCGTCACGGCACACGGCATCATCTGATACCGGCACGAACATCAAGACGGGGGCAATCCTGTATAAATCACAGGCTTGTTCCCGTCTGTTCTTCTACAGCCTTCTGCCTAAGACAGATTACATATAATGCTACCCAAATTACATTTTAGAGTTATCTGCACTAAGTTTTATCGATTATTTCATTTATATTTGCATTGCTCATAAAAGTGGTATTATCATGGTTGAAGCAAAAGTATATTTTACTGACCTGAGGACCTCGCCGACATCCAATATGCTTGATAAGATGGAACGTCTGCTGAAACGTGCCGGCATAGCAGCCCTGCCGTTGAAAGACAGTTTCGTGGCTGTCAAGATACATTTCGGCGAACCTGGTAATCTGGCTTATATCCGTCATAATTATGCGGCACGGATGGCCAACTTGTTGCGGGCTTACGGTGCCAAGCCTTTCCTTACAGACTGTAACACACTGTATTTAGGAAAACGTTCGAATGCCGTGGACCACCTGCAGAGTGCTATGGAAAATGGCTTTAATCCTATTTCGGCCCAATGTCAGGTTATAATCGGGGACGGGCTGAAAGGCACTGATTACCGTGAGATTCCTATAGACGGGGAGTATTGTCCTGCTCCCAAGATTGGTGCGGCCATAGCAGATGCTGATGTCATAATCAGCATGAACCACTTCAAAGGGCATGAACAGACAGGATTCGGCGGAGCGCTGAAGAATCTTGGAATGGGATGTGCCAGTGTGGGAGGCAAACTGGAACTGCACGCATCGTCCCAACCAAAAATTGACACCGGCAACTGTATAGGATGTAACATATGCGTAAAGCATTGTGCACACGATGCTATCCATCTGAACGACTCACACAAAGCCGTGATAGATTATTCCAAATGTGTGGGATGCGGGCAATGTGTCGCTTTGTGCCAGCATGAAGCGGCAGTAGTAAGCGACTGGGATACCTCGGAGAGATTGAACTGTAAGATTGCAGAATATACCAAAGCTGTGCTGAAAGACAAACCGCACTTTCACGTGAGTTTCATAATGAACGTATCGCCAGACTGCGATTGCTGGGGCCATAATGATGCAGCTATTGTGCCAGACTTGGGTATATTGGCTTCTGCCGACCCTGTAGCATTGGACATGGCATGTGCAGAATTGGTAAAACAGGCTCCAATATTGCAAGGCAATAATGTTTTAGGGCAGAAGTACGAAAACAATGCTCTGTGTGGTTGCGACAAATTCCATATTATACATCCTGATACAGACTGGATGGTAGGATTGCGGCATGCTGAGAAAATAGGCATCGGAACCATGAAATACGAGCTGATAAAAGTGTGAACACTTGAAGTAATAGCAATATAACACATATATAATATTCAATCATTAAATTGTAATAAATATGGAAACTTCAGTAAAGCTCTACACCCTGTCTTTGTACAATATAAAGACATATTTGTTTGCAGTGCTGTTTGTGGCAGGTAATATCATCCTTCCGCAACTCTGCCACATGGTTCCTTATGGCGGTCCCATGCTCCTGCCTATATATTTCTTCACACTTATTGCGGCATACAAATATGGCTTGCATGTTGGATTACTTACGGCTGTCTTATCTCCTGTGATCAACCACCTGCTGTTTGCCATGCCTGCAGCAGCAGTTCTTCTGCCCATACTGTTCAAGTCGTGTCTGCTGGCTGTCGCCGCCGCTCTCGCTGCACGCTTTACCAAACAGATATCCTTGCCGGCCATGCTTGGTGTGGTACTCTTTTACCAACTGTTTGGAACAGCTTTTGAGTGGATTTTCTTTGGAGATTTCTACATCGCTGTGCAGGATTTTCGCATGGGAATGCCTGGCATGTTGATACAGTGGATAGGCGGATATGCTTTGCTGAGGCTTATTGCTAGGATATAAGTCAACCTGTTTCATCCTTATAATTGTTTCCGGGAGATGCTGGAGTTATCCACAATATAGTGGAGGTTCAGTCATATCCCGGTTTTATTTTATCCATTCTTGTATTATGTCTGTGCTTCATTAAAAATATCAAAAAAACTTACCTTGTGCGATAAAATGCCTATATTCGTAGCGGCATAAGTATGCCATGTTTCATATAAAACAATAATGGTGAACGCATAATAATTATGGATAATGATAATAAACTGATTATCTATCAGGTGTTACCCCGTCTGTTTGGCAATGATAACGGACGTTGCATCAACAACGGCAGCCTGGCCGACAACGGATGCGGGAAAATGGCAGACTTCAATGCCAAGGCTTTGGGTGAGATAAAAAAACTTGGTGTAACACACATCTGGTACACGGGCATTATAGAACATGCCACGCAGACTGACTACCGACGTTATGATATACGTCCCGACCATCCGGCTGTGGTGAAAGGTCGGGCCGGTTCTCCTTACGCCATAAAGGATTACTACGATATAGACCCCGATTTGGCCAGAGACGTGCCGGGCAGAATGAAGGAATTTGAAAACCTCATACAACGCACGCATCGTGCAGGGCTGAAAGTGATTATAGACTTTGTTCCAAACCATGTTGCAAGGCAATACCATTCCGACGTACAGCCGGCAGGTACCTTCCAACTGGGAGAAAGAGATAATCCTCAGCAAGCATTCAGTGCACAGAATAACTTCTACTACATACCAGGAAAGGAGTTGCAAGGTTCTTTCGATATGAGAGGTACGGCATCCGAACCATACCGCGAATATCCGGCAAAGGCCACTGGAAACAACAGGTTCGATCCATATCCGGGTGTGAACGACTGGTACGAGACCGTGAAACTGAACTACGGAGTGGATTACATGGCAGGGGGAGTGTTGCGTTTTCATCCTATACCCGATACTTGGGAAAAGATGCTCGACATACTGCTCTTCTGGGCAGGTAAGAATATAGACGGCTTCCGTTGTGACATGGCGGAGATGGTGCCGGTAGAGTTCTGGAACTGGGCGATACCGAAAATCAAAGCAAGCTACCCGGACATTATCTTCATAGCAGAGGTATATAACCCTTCTGAGTATCGCAATTATATTTTCCGTGGACATTTTGACTACTTGTATGACAAGGTGGGATTGTACGACACTCTGCGGGCCGTGGTGTGTGGAAACCGCCCGTCAACCGACATAACACTTTGTTGGCAAAGCTTAGGAGGAATAGAAAACCACATGCTGAACTTTCTTGAAAACCATGATGAACAGCGTATAGCATCCGACTTTTTTACCTGTGGTCAACCACGCATGGCTTTGCCCGCTTTCATAGTCTGTGCATGCATGAATAATAATCCTGTCATGCTGTACTTCGGACAGGAACTGGGTGAGAGAGGCATGGATAGCGAAGGTTTCAGCGGAAAGGATGGACGCACCACCATATTCGACTATTGGAGTGTGCCCACCATACGGTGTTGGCGCAATGGGGGAAAGTTTGACGGGAAAATGTTGGATGATAGTGAGAAAACATTACAGGAGGACTACAGCAAGATTCTTACCATATGCCGCAAAGAGGAGGCTATAAAGCAGGGAAATTTCTTTGACCTGATGTACGTTAACACAACTGCCCCCGGGTTCAACACCGGACGTATGTATGCATTCATTCGCAAGTACAATGACGATATATTGTTGGTAGTAGTCAACTTCGATCCACAGCCCGTTCATACAGCAGTCAATCTGCCTTCTCACGCTTTCAGTTTCCTCGGTATGGAGGAGAAAGATGACTGTGAGGCACACGACTTGTTGTCTGGAGAGGTATTGCGAATCAGCTTCTGCTCTTCAACTCCTATGCAACTCAACGTACCGGGTTACTGGGGTAGAGTGCTGAAACTCTGACCACACATTAATAATATTGCGGTAATTGGATGACAACAGATATCACAGGCGTTTGAGGGATAGTTTTATTACATGTTCCACTGTGGCATCAGGTTCTTCTTTCAGTATCGCGGAAACTACTTTCAGTGAAGCTGCCTGCGCGAATCCCAGCATGGTAAGTGCAGCCACAGCTTCTTCTTGCACCTCGGTATTAGCGGCTGTCGGCAGTATTCCTGTATTCCCGGCAGCTGTTATCGAAACACCGGTCTTGATTTTGTCACGCAAATCCACGATGATGCGTTGGGCAGTTTTTAGTCCTATGCCTTTGACTGTCTTCAGAAGGTTGGCATTCTCGTTGGAAATGGCATTCACCAGCTCGGCAGAGGTGAGAGCGGATAGAATCATGCGTGCCGTATTTCCCCCTATACCCGACACGGAGATGAGCAGCAGAAACAACTCACGTTCCTGTTTGTCTGCAAAGCCGTATAACACGTAGGCATCCTCACGTATGGCCTCGTAAATGTACAGTTTACAGTCTTTCATGCCCTGTATGGACGAATAGGTATTAAGAGAAATATTTACGGCATACCCCACACCGTTGCAGTCTATTACTGCGGTTGCCGGGCTTAGTTCTGCAAGTGTCCCTTTGAGATATTCTATCATATCGGATAAAGAATAATAAAAATGAGTGCAACTGCATCTCATGCACATATATATTTATACGATACGATGTGCATGTATTTATCGCGCTGCTAATATAGCAATATTCTGTTAAAAAAACATCATATTCATTGTTGAGTATAGGAATACATTATTTTTGCAATGTTTTTAATATAAAATACAGTTAAATATTTATGAGTATAAGAAAGACAAGAGCTGCCATAGTAGGATATGGCAATATCGGGCATTACGTGTTGCAGGCGTTGCAGGCTGCACCCGACTTCGAAGTGGCCGGCGTGGTGCGCCGTGCAGGTGCTGATAACTGTCCGTCGGAGTTGCGTGATTATCAGGTAGTAAAACATGTCGGTGAGTTGGACGATGTCGACGTAGCCATATTGTGTACTCCCACCCGCAGTGTGGAACAATATGCCAAAGAAATACTCTCCCTTGGCATACGCACTGTGGACAGTTTTGACATTCACACCGATATTCCCGTACTGCGTCGTACGTTGGATGAGGTGGCAAAAGCCAATGATACAGTATCAATCATATCTGCAGGATGGGATCCCGGAAGCGACTCTGTAGTGCGCACATTGCTGGAGGCTATAGCTCCGAAAGGTATCACATACACCAACTTCGGTCCGGGTATGAGTATGGGACACACCGTCGCCGTGAAAGCCGTGCCGGGTGTGAAAGCAGCTTTGTCGATGACTATCCCAACGGGTACCGGCATACATAGGCGCATGGTGTACATCGAGCTTAAAGACGGTTACGATTTTGACACTGTGGCCTCAGCAATCAAGGCTGATCCTTACTTCGTGAACGATGAAACATATGTCGAACTTGTGCCTTGTGTTGATGCCCTTCTCGACATGGGGCATGGCGTAAATCTGCTGCGCAAGGGCGTATCAGGTATAACTCAAAACCAGCTGTTCGAATTCAACATGCGCATCAACAACCCGGCTCTTACCGCCCAGGTACTGGTATGTGTAGCACGAGCCTCTATGCGTCAACAACCGGGTTGTTACACTATGATAGAAATACCGGTAATAGACTTACTGCCAGGCGAACGCGACGAGTGGATAGGACACCTGGTATAAGAATATGCAGGTAATCCACTGTTAGGATAGAGTCGGTTAGGGGAGTACACGCACACGACATGTCTCGTTCATGCCGGGAACGTACTTCCCGTAAGCCGTGTACATGTTCATAAAAAGCGTAAAACAGACCTGTTGTAAAAGCATGTCAATGCTCTTCGGGGCAGACTTTGAGTCGGCCGGCTAAAATTTCTTTCATTGCATTAAGCATAACCTCTTTGTCAATCAAAAGAAAAGAAGTAACTTTGCACCCGCCGTTACGAGTTAACGGCATTATTCAAATCATTAATAAAAATATCTTATCAAATGGCAACAAAAATCAGATTGCAAAGACGTGGTCGTAAGGGATATGCTTTCTACGCCATTGTCATTGCAGATGCAAGAGCACCACGTGATGGTAAATTTATCGAGAAGATTGGTACTTACAACCCGAATACCAATCCTGCCACAGTAGATTTGAAGTTCGACCGGGCACTTGACTGGGTCTTGAAAGGAGCACAACCGACTGACACCGCGCGCAGTATCTTGTCTCACGAAGGTGTTTACCTGAAGAAGCACCTGATGGGAGGCGTGAAGAAGGGAGCGTTTGGCGAAGCTGAAGCCGAGGCAAAATTCGAAGCTTGGAAGAATGACAGGCAAAAGAAGCTTGACGAATTGAAAAACAAGACCGAAGAAGCCAGAAAGTCTGAGGCTAAAGTACGTCTGGATGCAGAGAAAAAGAAAAACGAGGCCAAAGCAAAACTGTTAGCTGAAAAGAAAGCTGCAGAAGAGGCTGCTAAAAAGGCTGCTTTAGAAGAACTTACTGAAGCAGCGTCAGATGCATCTGCTGAGGCAACGGAAGGGGCTGCAGAATAAACATCTTCCTAAAGAGCTGAAGTAACAGAAATAGGCTGTCTCAAATTGAAGTGCCCCCAAAGTTGGACATGTTAAACATTATCCCGTAATGAAAAGAGTTCGGTATTGTACCGGACGACACAGTTCAAAATTGTGTGTAAATGGAAACAGGATTCAGTTGTAAGTATCTTCTTATATCTGGATTCTGTTTTCAAACATAAGCATAAACTGGTTCATAATCAATCCCCGGTTTGAAATAGGCATTGTCCATTTCTTTTCAATCTCCATAAGTGAGAGATACACGGTCTTTTTTACGGCATCGTCCGAAGGGAATGAAAGCTTGGCCTTTGTGTACTTTCTGATTTTCCCGTTCAGATTCTCAATGAGATTTGTGGTATAGATTATTTTTCTGATTTCCGGCG
>CAZYVE010000025.1:0-27623 GCA_964651035.1 uncultured Bacteroides sp. | reverse complement strand
AAACTGTGTTGGCAAAGTTAATATTTTACTCTTTGCTGACACAGTTTAATTTACATCCTTACTTTCCTGGAGAAATAACCGGGATGACCTGACATAATATCCGACAGACTCTGCTTATCGTATCAATTCAATACTCCTTTTCAGAAAGTTGTTAAGTTCTTCTCCTTTTAACATACCGTTCTGCAATAGGGCGATATCTATCAACTGTTTTATAACAACATTCTTTGAAGCATATTCTGTTAGTATTGTTTCCTTTTTCTGTCTCAGATCCGTCAGCTTTTTATCTAAATTGTTTAATCTTTCTTTTTCTTCGTCTGGAATATCCTCAGACTTTTTACCTTCCTGTTCTTTATGCAAAGCACTACGTAAACCTTCAGTCTCAATTATTTCCTTTTGAAGTGGCGATATAGAACCATTACATTCCTTGAATTCATTTTCCAGTATATCCTTCACAAGTTTATGGTCGGAATTTAATATCAAGTTGAACATATCTGGCATCTCGCCGTAAAAACTCATTCCTGACTGGATATTGCTCATATCCTTCATGCGGCGCATATATTCGCTTTGCGTTATGATAATAGGAAAAGCATTTTCTCCCAACGGTTGGGTTGTTATGTTAAATTCCACCTTATCCATCGTCGGCATTTGACTTTTGAACATAACCGCCAACACGTCCTGCTTCTCGGAATCCAGCCTGTTCTCGGCCTTATCTTCCTTTACAATCAGATTGTCAATAACATCACTGTCCACACGCGTGAAACGTGTCTTATCAAATTTCTGTTCCAGCATTCCTATCAATGCGATATCCAGCTGTCCATCCATCAACAGTACGTTATACCCTTTGTTTTTTGCAGCTTCGCAATATATATACTGCTCACTATTATTATTGGCATACAGGTATATAATATTTCCTTCTTTATCTGTCTGTTCGCCCTTTATGAGATTCTTGTACTCATCATAGGTATAGAATTTGTTATCTGTATCTGTGAAAAGAGCAAAATCTTTGGCACGTTCATAAAAATCCTCCTGAGTAAGCATGCCATAATCGATGAAGATTTTCAGGTCATTCCATTTTTCTTCAAATTGTTTACGGTCATTCTTGAAAATAGTCTGCAATCGGTCAGCCACTTTTTTTGTTATATAGGTAGAGATTTTCTTCACATTCGAATCACTTTGAAGATAAGAGCGTGATACGTTCAATGGAATATCCGGTGAATCAAGCACCCCATGCAGCAGAGTGAGGAAGTCTGGTACTATACCTTCTACCGAATCTGTAACATATACCTGATTGCAGTAAAGCTGTATTTTGTTTTTGTTCAACTCTATATTGCTTTTTACTTTGGGAAAATACAATACCCCTGTTAGATGGAAAGGATAATCCACATTCAGATGAATCCAAAATAACGGCTCGTCGGCCATTGGATACAAGCTGCGATAAAACTGTTTGTAATCTTCGTCTTTCAGTTCACTGGGTTTCTTCATCCATATTGGAGAAGTCTCATTGATTATATTGTCTTCAGCGGTTTCAACCTGCTTCCCTTCTTTCCATTCTTTCTTTTTGCCAAATGCGACAGGGACGGGCAAAAAAGCGCAATACTTTTTCAATAAAGAGTTTATGCGTGTTTCTTCAAGGAATTCGGTACAGTCATCATCAACATATAGTACAATATCTGTACCCCGGTCTGTTTTGTCTACATCTTCTATCGTAAACTCAGGACTTCCGTCGCAGGTCCATTTGACAGCTTGTGCATTTTCTTTATATGATTTTGTTATTATCTCTACTTTCTTGGCTACCATGAAAGCTGAATAGAAGCCCAATCCGAAATGTCCGATTATTGCATTCGAATTGTTTTTATATTTTTCAAGGAAGTCATTGGCACCGGAAAAAGCTATTTGGTTTATATATTTATCAATTTCTTCGGCTGTTAATCCCAAGCCTCTGTCTGATACAGTAATTGTGTGTTTTCCCAAAGAAATGTGAATGGTTAAATCACCCAGTTCACCTTTATATTCTCCGATAGATGCCAGTGTTTTTAGTTTTTGAGTTGCATCCACTGCGTTAGAAACCAGTTCGCGGAGAAATATCTCATGATCGCTATATAAGAATTTTTTAATGACGGGGAAAATGTTCTCTGTTGTTACCCCAATATTTCCTTTTTGCATTATATTAAGATTTTAGTATTATACGAGAAGTTAACAAGCAAAAAAAATGCCAGCACCGGGATGCTGACATTTTGTCGACAATATATGACACATTTCTCATAACTTATTTATATCCAAACCGTCATTATTGTAATTTAAAGATACTTGCAGTGTATCTCCCGGAACTATTTCGGATGATATAATCAGTTCTGAAAGTTTGTCCTCCAAATATTTCTGGATGGTTCGTTTTAATGGACGAGCACCAAATTGCACATCGTATCCTTTGGTTGCCAGAAAAGTTTTGGCCTCATCATCTATATATATCTTATATCCGATTGATTCTATACGTTTTAAGACTTCACTAAGCTCAATATTTATTATCTTGATCACGGCATCTAATGATAGCTGGTCAAAAATTATGATTTCGTCAAGACGATTCAGAAATTCCGGTGCAAAAGTTTTGTTAAGAGCCTTTTGTATTATACTATGGGAATAATCTTTGTCATCCGTGCGGTTTTTAGAAGAGAAGCCTATCCCTTTACCGAAATCCTTTAATTGTCTGGTACCGATATTGGATGTCAATATCATAATTGTATTTTTAAAATCAACCGTACGACCATAATTGTCTGTCAAACGTCCTTCATCAAGTACTTGCAAAAGTATATTGAATACATCGGGATGTGCTTTTTCTATTTCATCCAGCAAAATGATAGAGTAAGGCTTACGGCGTACTTTTTCAGTAAGTTGGCCGCCTTCTTCATAACCTACATATCCGGGCGCTGCTCCAATCATTCGAGACACTGTATATTTCTCCATATACTCACTCATATCTATGCGTATCAAGGCATCAGACGAACCGAATAAATATTTTGCCAGCATTTTGGCCAAATGAGTTTTACCCACACCGGTCGGACCGAGGAACATGAATGAACCAATTGGTCGGTTAGGGTCTTTCAGGCCTGCTCTGCTCCTGATTATAGCTTTTGTCAATTTTTCTATGGCAATGTCTTGGGCTATAATTTGCGACTGCAAGGTTTCTTTCAGCAATGCTAATCTAACGCCTTCGGCTTGTGCCATACGTTGAACTGGTATGCCGGACATCATTGATACGACATTTGCAATATCATCTTCATTTACAATCTGTTTATTATTTTTCAGGGTAGATTCCCATTCTAGTTTCATCTTATCCAAACGGGCAGATAAGTTCTTTTCGTTATCCCGATAGCTCGCAGCCAATTCAAAGTTCTGAGATTTCACAGCAGCAGCCTTCATATTTCGGGCATTTTCTATTAATTTTTCCTGCTCTTCTATTTCTTTTGGGACATTTATATTTGTCAAATGAATCCGTGACCCAGCTTCATCCAGGACATCTATGGCCTTATCGGGGAAATAACGGTCTGTTATATAACGGTCTGACAATTTGACACACATGTCCAATGCCTCTTCGGTATATATAACATTGTGATGGTTCTCATATCTTTCTTTAATGTTCTTAAGAATCTGAAGCGTTTCTTCCGGCGTAGTAGGTTCAACTATGATTTTCTGGAAACGACGGTCCAATGCTCCATCTTTCTCTATACTTTTCCGATATTCATCAAGTGTGGTGGCTCCTATGCACTGTATTTCTCCCCGCGCCAATGCCGGTTTCAGTATATTGGCTGCATCCATGGAACCTGCAGCTGCGCCTGCGCCGACAATAGTATGGATCTCATCAATGAATAATATGATATCCGGATTCTTTCTTAACTCGTGTATGATGGAATTAATCCGTTCTTCGAATTGTCCCCTATATTTTGTGCCAGCTACAACCGATGCCATGTCGAGCATCACTATGCGCTTGTTGAACAAGATACGTGACACTTTCTTTTCAATTATGCGTAAGGCAAGTCCTTCAACAATTGCAGATTTACCTACACCCGGTTCTCCAATTAGTACGGGATTGTTTTTCTTGCGACGACTCAATATCTGCGCCACACGTTCTATTTCTTTGTCACGGCCTATAACTGGATCCAATTTCCCCTCTGCTGCGGCACGTGTCAGGTCAATCCCGAAAGTGTCGAGGGCTGGAGTGTCATTGGCCACTTTTGATGATGAGGTTTGTGCCGACGATAATTCTGATTCAGTTTTCTTTTTATATTGCGGGATATCATCATCCTCTTCTTCCTCTTCCGGCACCCCCATTCCTGCATTTAGGTTTGTAGATTTTATTGATAACTGGTCGAAAACCATCTGATAGACCATTCCGTTTTCTTTCAGTATTGATGCTGCTTGGTTATCATCATCCCTCAGTATGGACAATAAGACATGTCCTGTGCCTATGACATTGCTTTTCAGCAGCCTTGCTTCAAGCATACATATTTTTAATATCCTTGACGTGACAGGAGAGAATGGAATATCCTGTCCGGGCTGTACCAAGTCTCTTTTCCCTTGAGTAAGATTATTTTCCAATGCTGCCTTCAGTTGTATAATATTTATATTCAGTTTTACCATTATGTCGAAAGCGTTACCTTTACCCTCCCTCAATATGGCAAGCAACAGATGCCCTGGTTCTATGGCATCATTGCCGAGCCGATAGGCTTCTTCCTTACTGTAGTTCAATATGTCCGAAAATCCTTGTGTAAATTGATTATTCATATACAGCTACTTATTTGTCTGCAAAGATACGTATTTATAAAAGATGTCCATGAATGACTTCAGTTTATATAACAAAATCTGTGCCATTTTTCAGTTTGCCAAAGAAATATCTACTTGAGGAGAGATTGAATCACTATTGCAGAATCACGAATCACGTATATATGTTCTGCTTATTTATTAGCAAGATATAAATCAAGTAAATGAGGAAAAATTCTTATTTTTGCCACATTATAACATAAAAAGAATAAAAGTGACAAGAAAAAAAAAGGAACTCCCTTTGTTGGAGAATATTATGATATCGGATGTAGCTGCTGAAGGAAAGGCTATTGCAAAGGTAGATGATTTGGTGGTTTTTGTACCTTATGTGGTTCCAGGTGATGTGGTTGACTTGCAGGTGAAGAGGAAAAAACATCATTATGCTGAAGCTGATGCGGTAAAGTTTCATGAATATTCGCCTGTCAGGGCTGTCCCTTTTTGCCGACATTACGGTGTGTGTGGGGGATGCAAATGGCAAATTCTTCCTTATTCCGAACAGCTTAAGTATAAGCAGAAGCAGGTGACGGATAACCTATCGCGTATAGGTAAGATTGACTTGCCTGACATTTTGCCCATATTGGGTTCAGAAAAAACAGAATTCTATCGTAACAAGTTGGAATACACATTTTCCAACAAACGGTGGCTTACCTCGGAGGAAATCTCACAAAATGTTGTATACGGACAGATGAATGCAGTAGGATTCCATATACCCGGTGCATTCGATAAGGTGTTGGACATAAAAGAGTGTTGGCTGCAAGACGATATTTCCAATCGTATACGCAATGCAATACGCGATTATGCATGCCTATATAATTATCCGTTCATCAATCTACGTACCCATGAGGGTATGTTACGCAATCTGATAGTACGCACATCTACTACAGGTGAACTCATGGTCATATTGATATGTAAAATTGTGCAAAATGAAGAAATGAAGTTGTTTAGGCGTCTGTTGCAATATATTGCCGATACATTCCCAGAAATAACCTCTCTCTTGTATGTTGTCAACAATAAATGTAACGATACCATAACAGATCTTGATGTATATACATTCAAGGGTAAGGACTATATCTTCGAAGAAATGGAGGGTTTGCGTTTCAAAATCGGTCCGAAGTCTTTTTATCAGACAAACTCCGCACAGGCTTATAAACTTTATAAGGTGGTGAGAGATTTTGCCGGACTGACAGGGCAGGAACTGGTATATGATTTATATACAGGTACAGGCACCATTGCCAATTTCCTTTCCTCCAAAGCCCGCCGTGTCATTGGAATTGAATATGTCCCGGAGGCCATTGAAGACGCTAAAGTAAACTCTGAAATTAATGGTATAGATAATACAATGTTCTTCGCAGGAGATATGAAAGACATTCTTACAGAAGATTTCATAGCTACGCATGGCCATCCCGATATCATCATTACCGACCCTCCGCGTGCAGGTATGCATCCAGGTGTAATAGATGTCATTCTGCAGACTGCTCCACGCAGAATCGTGTATGTCAGCTGCAATCCCGCTACACAAGCACGGGATTTGCAACTGTTAGATGCCAAATATAAAGTGGAAGCTGTGCAGCCGGTTGATATGTTTCCACACACGCACCATGTAGAAAATGTTGTCCTTTTGGAATTGAAGCAATAGCTCCTGCAAAAATAAGTCAGAAATAGAATCCGAAGCCGACCTTAAGGCCGAATTTAGAGCGATCACCGTTTATATTCCAATACACGGCAGGCTCCAAAGCAACCGTTTTAGACACGAAAAATGCATAGCCGGCCTCCATGCCAAATGAGAATTTGGTGTCATCGTAGGATGAACCGTCCCAACGGTCCACATTGACATTTGCGCCGAGATAGATTCCCACTTTGTCAAAGTAATAACGGCCACCAACACCGACATAATAACGGTTCATGTCACTGCCCCCTTCATTCCAAGACACGCCCCCGCGCAAAAGTAAAGCCACATTATCCATGAGGAAAGCTCCACCGTTCACGCCAAGGCCGAAAGATGCTTTGTCTACACCGGTATCATAAGAAAGTCCTAATCCTGTGACCGAAGGGTTCACGACCCATTTGCTTTTTTCAAACTGGGCATGCGCACATACCGTTCCCATGAGTAGGAATACCAACAATAGATATTTTTTCATTGTACAAATGTGTTGAAAGTAAATAATTGCATTCTATGCTTTACGTCTTATACTTGCAAAAGTAATGGTTTCCTTGATAATTACATGAAATTATCAAGTGTTTTTGTTTAACTTCGCCGCAAAAATGACATTTATATGAATAAAATAAACATTGCAGTGACGCGTTTGATGGCATGTGCTTGCATGTTGTTGTTCCCGGTGGTACATACAACAGCCCAACCAAAACGTGAAGTGCGGGCTGCATGGATAACGTGTGCGTATGGTTTGGACTGGCCTAAGGTGCGCGCAACATCGGCAGAAAGCATGAAAAGACAGCAAGACGAGCTTATAATGATATTGGATCGCCTTAAAGAAGCCAATTTCAATACGGTACTGTTCCAGGCACGAACGAGAGGCAATGTACTCTATCATTCGGAGATTGAATCTATGGACGCTGTATTGACCGGGAAAATCGGGGGGAATCCCGGCTACGACCCTTTGGCATTTGCCATAGATGAATGCCATAAACGTGGTATGGAATGTCATGCCTGGATGGTGGCAATACCATTGGGAAACCGTAGACATGTGGAAGCATTAGGAAAGAAATCAATAAAAGCCCAAAAGCCGGAGTTGTGTGTAACATTCCAAAGGCATTATTACCTTAATCCCGGGCATCCTGAGACAAAAGAATATCTGATGAGTCTCATCAAGGAAGTAGTGGAGAATTATGACATTGACGGTATCCATCTCGACTACTTGCGTTATCCTGACGGAGCACGCCGTTTTCCCGACGGGTATGAATACCGTAGTTTTGCCAAAGGACGCGACCTCAGTCAATGGCGCAGGGATAATCTGACAGAAATTGTACGCTATATATACAAAGGTGTAAAAGACCTGAAACCATGGGTAAAAGTCAGCACCTGTCCCGTAGGAAAATATCGCGACACCAACCGTTACACTACCCGTGGCTGGAACGCCTATAATGCGGTATATCAAGATGTTCAGGGCTGGTTAGGTGAAGGTATACAAGACCAGATTTACCCAATGATGTATTTTCGTGGCAATAATTTCTACCCGTTTGCCATAGATTGGCAGGAGCAAAGCAACGGTCGCCATGTGATTCCCGGTCTGGGGATTTACTTCCTGCATCCTAGCGAGGGAGACTGGACATTGGATGAGATAGAGCGTCAACTGCATTTCATCCGTAGACAGGAATTGGAAGGAGAGGCTTATTTCCGCGCTGAGTTCCTGATGGAGAATACCGGTAATATTTACAGCCTGTTGTATGGACATTTCTATACCGCACCGGCATTACAACCATCCATGCCTTGGATCGATGACCAGCCTCCGACTGTCCCGACAGGTCTGACTGTAAAACGCTTGCCGGAAGGAGAATGTTCCCTTGCATGGCAGGAATCTACAGACAACGACGACCGCAATGAACCATTATATACCATATATGCGTCGGATGTACAGCCGGTGGACACAGAAAATCCTGCCAACATAATAGCCACCGGTATACGGGGGACAAGCTATACATACATACCTATCTATCCGTGGGAGGAACGTATGTATTTTGCCGTGACAGCCATAGACCGTTGTGGAAACGAAAGCGCCCCATGTCAGTCTGAGTAACTACTCACATCCACATCACATATACTGCATCTGCCGGAAATGTGTGTACGGCATACGGGAAACATGTATTGCATATACGCTGTATATGTTCTCGCATAAAGAGGAAACATATCAGCTTGGTGAATATACACCAATTTTATCCAGTCAATTAAAATATCTATCCCCGTATATGGAAATACAAAAAAAAGTACGATATTTGTACTTTGAAACTATCTAACAGGAGCAGAAACATGGAGTTTTCCGCAAAACAAATAGCCTCTTTCATCCAAGGGGAAATAGTAGGAGATGAGAATGTAAAGATTCACACCTTTGCAAAAATCGAGGATGGAATGCCAGGTGCCATCACTTTCTTGTCCAATCCTAAATATACTCCTTATATATATAAGACGCAGGCCAGTATAGTATTGGTAAACAAAGATTTCGTACCAGAGCATGATATTAGCGCAACACTTATAAAAGTGGACAATGCATACGACAGCCTTGCCCGTCTGATGACACTTTACGAACAGAACAGACCCAAACCGTCCGGCATAGATCCGTTGGCTTTTATAGCCAAGACGGCGCATATAGGCAAGGATGTATGGATTGCCCCCTTTGCATACATCGGAGAGAATGCTGAAATAGGAGATAGAACCATAATATACCCGCACGTAACCATTGGTGAAGGTGTAAAAATAGGCAACGACTGTATAATTTATGCTAACGCTACAGTATATCATGACTGCCGTGTAGGCGACCGCTGCATCCTGCATGCCGGGTGTGTAGTGGGAGCAGACGGATTCGGTTTTGCCCCAACTGACGACGGATACGAAAAGATTCCACAAATAGGAATAGTCGTCTTGGAAGATGATGTCGAGGTAGGAGCAAACAGTTGTATAGACCGTGCCACTATGGGGGCTACCATAGTACATAAAGGCGTCAAGCTGGATAATCTCGTACAGATAGCACATAACAATGAGATTGGCTCTAACACGGTGATGGCAGCCCAAGTAGGAATCGCAGGGTCGACCAAGGTGGGGGAATGGTGCATGTTCGGAGGACAGGTTGGTATAGCCGGACATATTCAAATTGGTGACCGGGTAGTATTCGGGGCACAATCAGGCGTTCCGAGCAGTGTAAAGAGCGACCAGCGGCTCATCGGAGCGCCTCCCATGGAAGAAAAGCCATTCTTCAAGTCGCATGCCATCTTCCGCAAATTGCCGGATATGTATTTCGAACTGTCCGCACTGCGTAAAGAATTGAACGAACTAAAGAAACAATTAAATAAATAAGTAATCGATGTTGAAGCAGAAAACCCTGAAAAACAGTTTCACACTTAGTGGCAAAGGCCTTCATACGGGGCTTGACCTGCAGGTCACTTTCAATCCAGCACCTGAGAACCACGGCTATAAGATACAGCGCATGGATCTGGAGGGATGTCCCGTCATAGAGGCGATAGCAGATAATGTGGTTGAAACCACACGAGGCACGGTACTCGCAAAAAACGGGGTGAAAGTAAGCACAGTGGAACATGCCATGGCATCCCTTTATGCATTGGGCATAGACAACTGCCTTATGCAGGTAGACGGTCCGGAATTCCCGATATTGGACGGGAGCTCACAATATTATGTAGATGAAATAGAGCGAGCAGGTACTGTAGAACAGAATGCCGTTAAAAATTTCTACATAATTAAGTCCAAGATTGAATTGCACGATGAACAGAGCGGCTCATCCATAGTAGTCTTGCCGGATGAAAATTTCAGTTTGAATGTATTGGTGTCTTACGATTCTGCCATTATCCCCAACCAATTTGCAACATTGGAGGACATGACAAAATTCAGAGATGAAATTGCAGCAAGTCGTACCTTTGTATTCGTGCGTGAAATAGAACCGTTGCTTAAGGCCGGATTAATCAAGGGGGGGGACTTGGATAATGCGATTGTAATATACGAACGCGAAATGTCTCAAGAGAATTTCGATAAGCTGGCTGATGTTATGGGTGTGCCTCACATGGATGCCAAACAATTAGGTTATATCAATAACAAGCCACTGGTCTGGCCCAATGAATGTGCACGGCATAAACTGTTGGATGTCATCGGCGATATGGCTTTGATCGGCAAGCCTATCAAAGGCCGTATAATAGCCACGCGACCGGGACATACCATAAACAACAAGTTTGCACGTCTGATGCGTAAGGAAATACGTATGCATGAGATACAAGCCCCAGTATATGATTGCAGCCGTGCTCCCATTATGGATGTAAACCGTATACGTGAATTATTGCCACACCGCTATCCTTTCCAACTTGTTGACAAGGTTATAGAGATGGGAGCCAACTATATAGTAGGTGTGAAGAACGTTACATCCAACGAGCCGTTCTTCCAAGGGCATTTCCCGCAAGAACCTGTAATGCCGGGTGTTTTGCAGATTGAAGCTATGGCACAAGTCGGCGGGTTGCTCGTACTCAACTCCGTTGACGAGCCGGAACGCTATTCCACGTATTTTTTAAAGATTGACGGCGTTAAATTCCGTCACAAAGTGGTGCCGGGAGACACGCTCGTCTTTCGGGTTGAACTGATGGCACCTATACGACGGGGTATTTCCACAATGAAAGGTTACATATTTGTAGGTGAAAAAGTCGTCTGCGAAGCCGAATTTATGGCACAGATAATAAAGAATAAGTAAATATATGATGAAGACATTTACTATTTGCGCGGTTGATAAAAAACTCTTCATTTTTTAATTTTTCATTCTATAATATGATTAGTCCTTTAGCATACATTCACCCAGAGGCAAAAATAGGAAAGAACGTCGAAATAGCTCCTTTTGTTTATATTGATAAAAACGTTATTATCGGTGACAACAACAAAATCATGCCGAATGCCAATATCTTGTATGGTTCACGGATAGGAAACGGGAATACAATTTTCCCGGGAGCCGTCATCGGCGCTATCCCACAAGATTTGAAATTCCAAGGAGAAGAGACTACAGTAGAGATAGGAGACAATAATACCATACGCGAGAACGTAACAATAAACCGTGGTACAGCAGCCAAAGGAAGAACCATTATTGGAAATAACAACCTGTTAATGGAAGGTGTACATGTGGCCCACGATGCCATATTGGGAAACGGTTGCATCATAGGAAACTCAACAAAAATGGCGGGAGAGATAATAATTGATGACAATTCTATAATAAGCGGCGGTGTACTGATGCACCAATTTTGCCGGGTAGGCGGATATGGGATAATACAAGGTGGCTGCCGTTTCAGCAAGAATATTCCTCCTTACATCATAGCCGGAAGAGACCCTATATGCTATGCAGGTATTAATATCGTAGGATTGCGCCGGCGTAATTTTTCTAACGAAACTATTGAACATATACATAATGCTTACCGTATTATCTACCAAAGCGGACTAAATACAAGCGATGCCTTAAAAAAAATAGAAGATGAGATGGAAATAACATCTGAAATAAACTACATAATAACATTCATAAAAGAATCTGCACGAGGTATAATACCGGGAGGGAAATAACAGGGGAATGTTGATAAACAACAAACAAAATTTATATCCCGCAGATAACCTTTGAACTGCCACTTAAGAAATCCTGAAATACAAATATACAACAACTATGATATACAGGTTTACAATAATATCGGACGAAGTGGATGATTTCATCAGAGAAATTCAGATAGATCCCGAGGCTACTTTCTATGACTTACATGAGGCTATCATAAAGTCTGTAGGATATTCCGACAATCAGATGACTTCTTTCTTCATCTGCGATGAAAATTGGGAAAAGGAAAAGGAAATCACACTCGAAGAGATGGACGATAATCCGGAGTTAGATAGTTGGACAATGCGCGATACAGTCATCAATGACTTGGTTGAAGAAGAAAAGCAGAAACTGATTTACGTGTTTGACTATATGACTGAACGTTGCTTCTTCATCGAATTGTCTGAAATTATAACCGGCAAATATATCAAGGGAACCAAATGCTCCAAAAAAGAAGGAGTTGCCCCAAAGCAACTAATGGATTTCAACGAGTTTGATGCTAAAGCCAATTCTATTGCTATGGATATGGATGAGAATTTCTATGGGGATCAGGATTTCGATTTGGAAGATTTCGACAGGGATGGCTTCGGAGGATTTGATGAGGGAAGTGGGCAGAATCCATATGATGAAGACAGATATTAACCTTCGGGTAAAGAATGAATACTCTCATCACGCTGATTGGCCCGACTGGTGTCGGGAAAACTGAACTCAGCCTGCTTTTAGCCGAGACATTACACACAAGCATCATATCAGCTGACTCAAGACAACTCTACTCTGATTTGAAGATTGGTACCGCAGCCCCCACACCGGAGCAATTGGCAAGAGCAAAGCATTATTTTGTAGGAACATTGCAACTGACGGATTATTACAGTGCCGCCCAATATGAGACAGAGGTTTTGTGTTTACTCCAGACATTGTTTACTACACATAATACCGTTATATTAACGGGCGGGTCAATGATGTATGTCGACGCCGTATGCAAAGGTATTGACGACATGCCTACTGTAGATACAGAAACACGTGAACTGTTGTTGGAGAAATATAAAGTAGAGGGGTTGGAACACTTGTGCAGCGAGCTGAAACTGCTTGACCCTGCATATTACAGAATTGTGGATCTGAAAAATCATAAACGTGTCATACATGCTTTGGAAATATGCTATATGACCGGGAGGACATATACATCATATCGTATGCAGACGGCCAAGAAACGTCCTTTTCACATTATAAAAATAGGACTGCTACGTGACCGTAATGATTTGTACAGACGTATAAATCAGAGGGTAGACTGGATGATGGAAAACGGATTGCTGGAAGAAGTCCGGCGTGTATATCCATACAAAGGCTGCAATGCGCTTAACACAGTAGGTTATAAGGAATTGTTCAAATACCTGGACGGTGAGTGGGAACTGCCTTTTGCTGTGGAGAAAATAAAGCAAAATTCACGTATCTACTCACGAAAGCAGATGGCATGGTTCAAACGGGACAATAGTATACATTGGTTTCACCCGTCCCAACAAGAAGAAATATTGGCTTACATCAACAATAATATTTGCGCATAAGGCATATTGGCTTCAGTCTCCTCTATGCAGGACTTTTCTATAAAGGGTATTGCTATGGTTTTGTGTACTTAAAGCACAAGGCAAGAGGAATAGTTCTCCCTTATCCCTCCTGCCTTGTTTTATTAGTACATCATTATGATTATTTCAGCCCGAGTTTCTTTTTGATATCTTTGGGAAGAGCATCCTTATGCACCAATATGTTCATGGTTTTATAGGCGGTAAAAGCTTTTGAAGCATACCAGATACCTTTATACTTGCCGCTCTCTCCCCAAGAATTCTTAACCATATAATATTCTTTTCCATTCTGATCTTTAGCTATACCAAATATTACCATACCGTGGTCATCAGTAGTTTCCCAATTATCGAAAGCTGTCTGGCGCATTTCCTGTGTAACCTCTATTTCAGGTAGGGGTTTTGAAGTAAGTTCCTTACGTTTGTCTGCAGCAGTAAGCCCGGTCCAACGAGCCATGTCACTGCCTGTCAGTTCTGCACCTCTGGCAGCATCCGGCATTACTGCTATGCCATCACGGGTAAAACCTTCTTCACTTACATCACTTCCCCAGGCAAATGTGTATCCAGTATTTATGGCATTGTCCATAACTGCCATCAGTTCATCAATCGGGAGGTTATAGGAAAGGCCGTTACGCCAGTTGTCTTGTATTTCGATAGCAAATTGTGTATAAAAAGGGTGATGCGTGTATGAGGTGAGCGATACATAATCATCGGGGTTGATGCCTAATGATTCAGCGAAGCTCATCGGAGTATATTCTTGTCCTTGATATGTGAAAGTATCAGGACATTTTCCCAAATAAGTATCATATATTGCGCTCAATCCTTGCTTCCATACTGGAGTCAGTTTACTGAAACGTCCCTTGCCAATGGCACGTACATAAGCCTCAGCTACAGCATCCAGTTCATTATGTACAGGTAATGAATCACCATACATGATTCCCGGCATAACTTCCTGTGGTACAAGTCCGTAGTTTTTCATGCAATATATTATATCGTAAAAGCTCCCTCCTGGTGAGAAAGAGGCATCACCGTGGTAACGTACATAGTTGACTGCGCGGTCTGTCATTGTGTGATGAACTACAAACATTTCGGATAAATCATACGTTCCTTTGCCGAGTCGCAGCAGTTCCGCTTCAATAAAACCAAGTGCTGAGAAGCTCCAACATGTGCTGGAACGGTTTTGATTCTTAATGCTGGTTATAGGATTTTCTTTTACTGTGGTGAAAACAAATCCCTCTTCGTTTGGCTTGTCCTGTGCAGTTGCCGGCAAAGTCATCAATCCGATAGCGGCAATTATAGCAGTCTTTTTAATCATAGCAGATAATTTTGATTTATAATTTCGGCAAAGTTAATAAAAAAAGTAACGGCGCAATATCTTTCGTATATAAGTTCATGGCAACCATACTAAAAAGTAGAGAAAAAGCATCTGTAGAGATGCAGAGATAATACGTTTCGTATCATAAAAAGATAACATAATCCAAAAATCTTTCTTTTGAATGGCTTATTTTTGTTCTGTAATAATAACTTAAAAATAAGAAATATATGAGTAAGAAACGAATGAACTTGCTGATTGGGGCCTGTCTAATGGCCAGCGGTATGGCAGCCCAACAAGTATGTGTGTCCACCTCGAACACTTCACTCGTCCTTTCTGCGCCTACAGGCGGCGAGTTGAAGCAGCTATATTACGGTGCCAGATTGACAGAGAAAGACCTGGCGGAGTTGGATGCCGTAGAAACTGGCAAGTCCGGTTATCCTGTATATGGCCTGAGTTGTCCAACAGAAGTAGCTTTGGCAGTGACGCATGCAGACGGCAATATGACATTACAGTTGGAGGTGATAAGGGCACTTACTACAGATACCGATGACACTGTGGAGAGCGTGATAGAAATGAAAGACAAAGTATATCCATTTTATGTGAATGTTTGCTACCGTGCTTATAAAGATGTTGATATAATAGAGGAATGGACGGAAATCCGCAATGAGGAGACAAAGGCAGTTGTACTCAACCAGTTTTCATCGGGATACCTGCCTATCCGTCGTGGTAATGTGTGGCTGTCTCACCTTCATGGCTCGTGGGCTAACGAGGGACAACTTGTGCAGGAACCGCTACAACCGGGAATGGAAGTAATAAAAAACAAAGATGGTGTCCGTAATTCACATACAGCACATGCAGAGGTGATGTTCTCACTCGATGGGAAACCGCAGGAGAATAATGGTAGAGTTATAGGTGCGGCTCTTTGCTATAGCGGCAATTATAAACTGCGTATTGATACGAATGATGATGAATACCATCATTTTTTTGCAGGCATCAATGAAGAAAATTCAGCTTATGCATTAGAGTCTGGTGAGACGTTTATTACTCCGGCTTTGGCATTAACCTATAGTGGCGAGGGGCTGAGTGGCGCCAGTCGTAACTTCCACCGTTGGGCACGTGAGTACAAGTTGGCTCATGGCACTACGCTACGCGACATTTTGCTCAACAGCTGGGAGGGCGTATATTTCGATATCAATCAGGAAGGAATGGATCAAATGATGGCGGATATTGCTGCAATGGGTGGAGAGTTGTTTGTTATGGATGACGGATGGTTCGGAGAGAAATATCCTCGCCGGAATGACAGTTCTTCGCTGGGAGACTGGACTGTAGACAGAGTAAAATTACCCGAAGGCATTGATGGTTTATTATCCGATGCACAAAAACATGGTATCAAGTTTGGCCTATGGATTGAACCGGAAATGACAAATACAGTAAGCGAACTATACGAAAAGCATCCTGACTGGATTTTGAAAGCTTCACAACGCGATCCTGTATTGGGGCGTGGCGGAACGCAGGCAGTACTTGATTTATCTAATCCGGAAGTGCAGGATTTTGTATTTAACGTCGTGGATAATTTGATTTCAGAATATCCGGAGATAGTTTATATAAAGTGGGATGCCAACATGAGCATAATGAACCATGGCTCAAATTATTTGCCTGCCGACAAGCAAAGCCATATGTATATAGAATATCATCGCGGATTCGAGCGTATCTGCCAGCGCATACGCGAGAAATATCCAGACCTCATTATCCAAGCATGTGCCAGTGGAGGTGGAAGGGCGAACTATGGAGTATTGCCTTATTTTGATGAATTCTGGGTTAGTGACAATACTGATGCCTTGCAACGTGTGTATATGCAATGGGGAACTTCCTACTTTTTCCCAGCCATAGCCATGGCTTCGCATATCAGTGCTGCCCCCAATCATCAGACATTCCGCTCAATACCTCTAAAATACCGTATTGACGTGGCCATGAGCGGAAGACTTGGCATGGAAATACAACCCAAGAATATGACAGAAGAAGAAAAGTCTTTATGCAAACAAGCTATTGCCGAGTATAAAATGATTCGTCCCGTAGTACAGCTGGGGGATATATACCGTTTGTTATCACCTTATGACAAACATGGGGCAGCCTCCTTAATGTATGTGTCCACGGAGAAGGACAAAGCTGTGTTTTATTGGTGGAAAACTGAACATTTCGTTAATCAGCATTTACCGCGCGTTAAGATGGCGGGACTACAGGCAGACAAGATATACAAGATACACGAATTGAATCGCATAGACAACGTCCCTTTACCTTTTGAAGGAAAGTCATATAGCGGTGCTTACCTGATGGAAAACGGGCTGGATTTACCTTATAATCATCAGGTTGATTATCATAAACAGAATGATTATGCTAGCCGGGTACTTTATCTGGAAGCAGAATGAATCTTGCCTTAAAATCTATCTTTTACCGATTCATACGGAGAAGTTGCTGTAGATGCTTGCAAACATAGTAACTTTCTCCGTATATTTGCTTCTCTTCTCAAATACCAACATATACAAGATGAAAAACTTCAGTATGCAGGCCATAGGCCTTATGTCCGGGACTTCATTGGATGGATTGGATATCTGCTGTTGCACTTTTACACGGCAGGATGATCGTTGGACATACAGCATAGATGCAGCCAAAGGATACTGTTATCCAGATGAATTGAGAAAAAAGCTGGGTACGACAGCACAAGATATGAATGCAAAAGAATTCGTGGTTTTCCACAGTGAATATGGCAGATATTTGGGCAAATGTGTGAATGAGTTCATTCAAGAATTTTTGGTAAGGCCTGACATTATTGCATCACATGGCCACACCATATTCCATGAACCTCACCGGCAACTTATGTTTCAGATAGGCGACGGGGCGGCAATAGCAGCAGAGACTGGTATCAGTACTGTTTCTGATTTTCGTCGATTGGATATTATGCTCGGTGGAGAGGGAGCACCGTTGGTTCCGATAGGCGATCGCCTGCTGTTTGGCGATTACGGCTATTGTCTTAACATTGGTGGTTTTTCAAATATCTCATTCGAGGAATACGGGCAACGTATGGCATTCGACATCTGTCCCGTCAATTATGTCATAAACTATTATTGCCGTATAGAGCTGGAGAGGGATTTTGACAGCAATGGCGAAACAGCCCGTTCGGGACAGATATGTATGCCATTGCTGGAGGAGCTGGACGGAATTGAATATTACCATACGGAAGGTCCCAAGTCTTTAGGACGTGAATGGGTTGAGAGCAATATTTACCCTTTGATGGCACGTTATACTATCAGCATTGAAGACAAGCTGCGTACATACTACGAACATGTAGCACGGCAGGTGGCACATGTGGTGCAAGCACATCCTCAAGCCGCTGGGCGCGACACTATGCTTGTCACCGGAGGGGGAGCTTTCAATAGCTTTCTCATAGAACGCATTGCAGATTTATGCCGTTGCCGGCTATCCATACCCGAACGGAACTTGATAGAATATAAGGAGGCTGTCATATTCGCTTTTCTTGGCACACTTTACATGGCCGGTGAATCGGGTTGTCTCTCATCTGTAACCGGGGCAAGCAAAGACAACATTGGAGGGATGCTATTTAAAATATAATTGGTACGTAAGGATATAATCCTTGTCTTACATCGGAATCATTTACTCAGTTAAGTATCATTGCATATTTATTTCTATCAGTAATTATAAACACAAAAAGATAATCTGACCATGGGACTGAAACACTTACTTTGCACAACATTGATGCTAATCATGGCATGCACTACCGCCGTGGCACAAAAGACACAAGTCATCGCTCACAGAGGATTTTGGGATACGGAAGGCTCGGCAGAGAATTCTGTCGCAGCTCTTGTCAAGGCCGATTCAATAGGATGCTACGGCTCAGAGTTCGATGTATGGCTTACAGCAGACAACTGTCTGGTGGTGAACCATGATGAGAAATTCAAAGGAATACACATGCAAGATGTCACAATGGCCGAATGCGCTACCGTTAACTTGGATAATGGAGAGAAGCTCCCTTCCCTACGTCTGTATCTTGAGAAAGCCAAAACACTGAACATCCGGCTGATACTGGAGCTGAAGCCGCACAGGACACCCGAACGTGAGACACGTGCCGTAGAAGAAATAATAAAGATGGTAAAAGAGATGGGGTTGGAAGAACGAACTGAATATATATCTTTCTCACAACATGCCACCAAGGAATTAATACGCCTGTCACCCGACAGCACTCCTGTATATTATCTGAATGGAGATATGACGCCACAGGAACTTAAAGAATGGGGATGTGCCGGCCCCGACTATCATTACAGCGTGCTGAGAAAACATCCCGAATGGATTGTACAGTGCCATGAGCTTGGAATGAAAGTCAATGCCTGGACCGTAAACGATGCCGAAATGATGGAATGGCTAATAGAACAGGAAGTTGACTTCATCACAACAAATGCTCCGCTACTTCTTCAAAGCATATTGCAATAAAGACATCCCGGAATGAAGGTTACAGGCCGATGCTCACCTCACTCATGAATGTGGCTTTAGGCATAGGAAACCGTCGCTAATCAGATACCAATTTCACGGAAACAAAGGACTGTATGAGCCACAAACATTGTTTACATACAATCAACTACACATAAAAGCAGTAGATTCATTTTGTGCAACTGATACCGGAAACATGTTTGCAACGTATGCAATACATGTTTTGCACATGCAGATATTTTGTCTGCCACAATCATCTGATATTCAGAACATCCGTAACAGTACATGTATATACGTACGTGAGAAACGTCTTATGGCCGGCACCATTCTCCAAATGTTTCGCAGGAAAGTAGGAAAACTAAAGTAAAATCCGTTACTTTGCAGACAAATATACAATAGTCTCCTAAACATGCTTTGCAAAAGAATAAGAATCATCAGGCTGTCGGTAGCGGCAGCCTTGTTGCTGACCGTCATATTGGTACAAAGTGTGCCGGGATGGGGTGATTTCTATTCTTCCGACATCTATCCTACAATAGCCGGGCCACTGTCATCACTGTCGGGCATGATTCCTTTCGCCGTGGGTGACCTGTTCATTTTTCTCAGTATTATCGGCATCATAATATACCCTTTACATGCACACTTCCGTCAGAAGAAGAAATGGCGTCATGCCCTTGGCAGCGTGGCGGAATATTTGCTGTGGGTATATATATGGTTCTACATGGCATGGGGGCTGAACTATTCACAATCCGATTTCTATCAGCGGACAGGCATTCCGCATGCCGCATACACATCGGACGGGTTCAGGAATTTCATACACAATTATGTGTCCTTATTGAATGACTCATTCAGGCATGCCGGTTCTGTCAACCGCGATGTATTGGTGCAGGAAGTGATGGAAGGATACCGTATGATAGGAGACAATCTGGGAATACACACTCCTTTCAACAATACTCCGCAGGCCAAGACCATGCTGTTCGGTCCGTTGGCATCTATGGCAGGCGTGAAAGGCAGCATGGGACCTTTTTTCTGTGAATTTACAATCAATTCCGATGTCATGCCGACAGAATATCCATCTACCTATGCCCACGAACTGGCTCACTTACTTGGCATATCAAACGAAGCGGAAGCCAATTTTTATGCTTACCGGGTATGCACCCGTTCGTCAATAAGCGGGATACGTTTTAGCGGTTATCTGTCTGCCTTGCCACATGTCCTGAACAATGCCCGACAACTGTTGGATGCCGATGAATATGAAGCCCTATGTCAGGAAATACGTCCTGAAATACTTGATATAGCACTTGACAACCAACAACACTGGAAAGAGAAATACAGCCCTGCCATAGGCCGGATACAGGATTTTGTGTACGACCTTTATCTTAAGGGAAATCATGTAAAGGGGGGACGGAAAAGTTATTCACAAATGGTAGGAATACTGATTTCTTATGAAGAATACCTCCACAAAGAAGAAAAAGCTGGCTTATGACGACATTACTTTAACATAAACAAATAAGAAACGATGAAACGATTAGCTATTATTATCCTGGCTATATGCATGGCTTTGCCCAACCTGGCACAAAAAAAAGATGTCTCTTTCTGGAACTGGATGGCAGACGGCATGTCACAAGCCCTCATCAGAGATTTCTGGGGAGCAAACTTCGAAGGTTACGAAAAGCGGTATTACTTCAATTATGGAAGCAGGCTATCAGATATGAGTACCAGCCACTATTGGCCGCAGGCACATGCCATGGATGTACTTGTAGACGCCTACTTACGTACTGGCGACAAACTTTATTCCGACCTGTTCCCTCTTTGGTGGGAGGGTGCACCACGCTTCAACTTTGCAAACGGGCTGAATCCCGAAGACCCATGGTGGAATGTTTTCGTGGATGACATGGAGTGGATTGTACTGGCACAAATACGCATGTTCGAAAGTACAGGCAACAAAGAATACATAGCCAAGGCACGTCAGATGTATGACGACTGGATCTGGCCTACCTGGGGACCAGAAAATGAAGCGCCATGGTTCGGTGGAATAACCTGGAAGACTGATGTGGAAAAGTCCAAAAACGCATGTTCCAACGGACCTGCCGCCATAATAGCAGCCCGCCTGTACAACTTTTATGATGAAGCCGTATTTAATGGCAACAAGAAGAGAAATGCTTATCTTAATGAGGCTATAAAAATCTACACATGGGAAAAGAATTTCTTGTTTGACCGCAGCACCGGTGCAGTATATGATAATATCAATAAAAATGGCCGGGTACAGAAAAACTGGATATTCACCTACAATGCCGGAACCTTTCTTGGGGCTGCACATGAGCTTTATAAGATTACCGGTGACAAGCAATATCTGGACGATGCAATGTTGGCAGCCGATTATGTAATAAACCGCCTCACAGAGAACGGTGTACTATCCGACGCCACATCCGGCGACGGCGGACTGTTTCATGGTATATTTTTCCGCTATTTTGTCAAACTGGCCAATGAGGAAACATTGGAATACGATGTACGGAAAAAATATCATGATTATATTACCGGACTGGCAACGATAATGGCCGAAGAAGGCGTAAATCATAACACAATGCTGTATGGCGGACGATGGAGAAAAGCTCCGGGTGATGATGAAACCGTAGGACTGACACCGCACCTTACAGGTTGCATGCTGATGGAGGCCATGTGCGTGCTAAAGCCATTGGAATAAATATAAGGTTACTAAATAATACGGAAAAGATTCGGACATATTAAGCAGATATATAAGGTCTCTGCCTTTTAATTCTATTCCTCCAGCAAGTCCGGACGCAACTTGCGCGTTCTTTCAATGGATTGCTGAAGTTCCCATTCTTTTATCTTTGCCTCGTGCCCGGACAGTAAAATATCCGGAACTTTCCAGCCTTTGTAATCGGCAGGACGGGTATATATCGGGGCTGCCAACAGATTGTCTTGAAAAGAATCGGACAGAGCGGACTGCTCGTCAGAAATAACACCGGGAATAATCCTTACTACAGCATCTGTTATTACAGCCGCAGCGAGCTCGCCCCCGGTCAGCACATAATCTCCTATGCTTATTTCCCTTGTTATCAGATGCTCCCGGATACGGAAATCAATCCCCTTAAAATGTCCGCATAATATAATCAGATTCTGTTTCAGAGACAGCTCATTGGCTACAGACTGTTTGAACTGCTCTCCGTCGGGGGTGGTGAATATAACCTCGTCATATTCACGTTCGCTTTTTAATGCATTGATGCAGCATTCGATAGGTTCAATCTTCATGACCATACCGGAGAACCCGCCAAACGGATAATCGTCCACACTGTGATATTTATCTTTGGTGTAATGGCGCAGATTATGGATATATATTTCGGCCAAACCTTTGTCGCGTGCGCGTTTCATGATAGAACAATCGAAAAAATTCTCTATCATTTCCGGCAATACAGTTATTATGTCGATACGCATATATAAATTTTTCCGCAAAAATACGCATAAATCACGACTTATATATCTCCTGGATACAAAAGATGCTTGTCTGGCACAACTGCTGCATAAGGAGGTGGCAGGCATTACATCAGGCATGGCTTTCCTGCAATACTGTACATTGATTGATAGCCTGTCCTGCGGCTTGGCACTGCAGATATATCGCATCTGGGCAGCCTCCCTGCGCAGCCCACGTCCGCATTGCAGCACGGCATGCGGCAACAGAAGGGGCGCAAAGTTTATGGGACAAAAACTTTTATATATCATAAAAAAGCTGTACTTTAGCATTGTTTTTCACGTACACGTGACAATATCAACTAATATTTTTCTAAATGCTTGGACAAGATAGAATTATAAAAATCAACATTGAAGAAGAAATGAAGTCGTCATACATCGACTACTCGATGTCTGTCATAGTATCGCGCGCATTGCCCGACGTCAGGGACGGCTTCAAACCGGTTCACAGAAGAATTTTGTTTGGCATGATGGGATTAGGCAACACGTCAGACAAACCATATAAAAAATCTGCAAGAATCGTAGGCGAGGTATTGGGTAAATATCATCCTCATGGTGACTCGTCAGTATATGGGGCCTTAGTACGTCTGGCACAACCTTGGGCCATGCGCTACACCCTGATTGACGGCCAAGGCAACTACGGTTCCGTAGACGGCGACAATGCTGCGGCAATGCGTTATACGGAATGCCGGTTGCAGAAAATTGGAGAAGATATGATGCAGGATATTGACAAAGAGACGGTCGACATGCAAAACAACTTCGACAATTCTTTGCAAGAACCTACGGTAATGCCCACACGCATTCCCAACCTCCTGATTAATGGAGCTTCAGGCATAGCCGTCGGGATGGCTACCAATATGCCTACACATAATTTGTCGGAGGTAATCGATGCCTGTGTTGCATATATTGACAACAATGACATCTCTATTGAAGAACTGATGAATTATGTCAAGGCTCCAGACTTTCCGACCGGAGGATACATTTACGGTATGAGTGGAGTCCGTGAAGCCTATCTTACCGGACGTGGACGCATCATCATGCGCGCCAAGACTGATATAGAATCAGAAGCCGGCCATGATAAAATAGTTGTGACGGAGATACCTTACGGCATAAACAAGGCCGAATTGATAAAGAATATCGCAGACCTTGCTACCGAAAAGAAAATCGAAGGCATATCTAACGTAAATGATGAAACAGACCGCGAGGGGATGCGTATAGTCATTGATGTGAAACGTGACGCAAATGCCAATGTAATTCTGAACAAGCTATATAAGATGACGCAATTGCAGACTTCGTTTAGCGTCAATAATGTAGCATTGGTACACAACCGTCCCCGTTTATTGAACCTTAAAGATTTAATAAGGTATTTTATCGAGCACCGCCATGAAGTAGTAATACGACGAACGCAATATGATTTACGAAAGGCAAAAGAACGCGCACATATACTGGAAGGCTTGATAATAGCTTCTGACAATATCGATGAAGTAATAAAGATTATCCGTGCCGCAAAGAATCCCAATGAAGCAATCAGCAGCTTAATGGAACGCTTCCAACTATCGGAAGTGCAATCGCGTGCCATTGTCGAAATGCGACTACGTCAACTGACAGGACTCATGCAAGAACAACTTCATGCAGAATATGAAGAGATACAGAAGCAAATAGCATATTTTGAAGAAATCCTTTCAAATGACGATTTATGCCGTAAAGTCATAAAAGAAGAACTTATTGAAATTAAAACAAAATATGGTGACGAACGGCGATCCAAGATCGTATACTCCTCAGAAGAATTTAATCCGGAGGACTTTTATGCAGACGATGAAATGATCATAACGATTTCACATATGGGATATATCAAACGTACTCCCCTCAGTGAATTCAGAGCTCAAAACCGTGGCGGAGTAGGTTCAAAGGGAACAGACACCCGTAACGAAGATTTCATTGAGCATATATATCCGGCAACGATGCATAATACCATGATGTTTTTTACCCAGAAAGGCAAATGCTATTGGCTAAAGGTTTATGAAATCCCGGAAGGTGCAAAAACCTCGAAGGGACGTGCTATCCAAAATTTGCTAAGCATAGAACCGGATGACACAGTAAATGCATATTTGCGTGTAAAGAACTTAAATGATACAGAGTTTATAAATACACATTATGTACTATTCTGTACGCGCAAAGGTATTATTAAAAAAACACTGTTGGAACAATATTCACGTCCTCGCCAGAAAGGAGTAAATGCCATAACCATACGAGAGGATGACCGTGTCATAGCTGTACGTATGACCAATGGTGATAATGAAATAATCATAGCCAACCGCAACGGCAGGGCTATACGTTTTCATGAAAGTGCGGTACGCGTAATGGGACGCACAGCCACAGGTGTCATAGGGATGACTTTGGATGATGACGGACAGGATGAAGTCGTCGGGATGATTTGCATAAAAGACAAGACGGAAACCATAATGGTAGTATCAGAACAGGGGTATGGTAAACGTTCAGATATAGAAGACTATCGTAAAACTAACAGAGGAGGAAAAGGAGTCAAGACCTTGAATATAACCGAAAAAACCGGCAAGTTGGTTGCGATAAAGTCTGTCACAGATACTAACGACCTGATGATTATCAATAAATCGGGCATAACCATTCGTCTTAAAGTAGCAGATATCCGTATCATGGGGCGTGCAACCCAAGGCGTCCGCTTGATAAATCTTGAAAAGCGTAATGATGAAATAGGTTCAGTTTGTAAGGTGACTTCCGAAAATGAAGAAACAGCCTTCTTCCAGGAAGATGAACAGAAATCATAAAAAAGAATAGAATAGACATCCATTAAATATTAATCTAAAAATCTGTTGATTATGAAGAAAGTTTTATTTTCATTGATTCTATTATTATCGGCAAGCTTCGTTTTCGCCCAAGAAAAGGCTTTGAAAGAAGCAAGAAAAATTGCCAATAGTACAAGCCCGGACTTTGCCAAGGCTGAGGAACTGATTAACCAAGCATTGGAAAACCCCGAGACCAAAGACCTGGCTGAGACTTGGAACGTTGCAGGACTTATACAAAAGAAAAAGAGTGAAGAAGAAATAAAGAAAGCTTACTTGCGTCAGTCATATGATACCTTATTGGTATACAACAGCGTGTTAAACATGTGCAAGTATTATTTTAAATGTGACGAACTTGCACAGATTCCCGATGAAAAAGGAAAAATCAAAAACAAATATAGGAAAGCCAATGCCTCTTCAATAATGGGAGAACGCGGAAATCTGATTAATGGCGGCATACAGTACTTCAATGAAGACAGGAGTAAAGAAGCACTCGATTTTTTTGGTACTTATGTAGATATGGCCTCACTCCCGATGTTCGAAGAAGAAAACCTCTTGCAGACAGATACAATCTTGCCGCAAATAGCTTACTATGCAAGCCTGGCCGCAGCCAAGATTGAAGACTATCCCAGTATCTTGAAATATGCTCCGTATGCAAAAGACAACAAGGAAGTCGGCAAATATGCCATGGAATTCATTTCTACGGCTCTGAAGGCAGAAGGGGATACACTCCAATGGATTGCTTCTTTGAAAGAAGGTATGCAAAAATATCCGGAACACTCGGTATTCTTCGGCAATCTAGTAGACTATTACAGCAACCACGACAAATTTGATGAAGCAATGGAGTTTACCGACGATATGCTGGCTATGGATTCAGGCAATGCGTTCTACTTGTACGTAAAAGCCTATCTCTACCATAATATGAAAGATTACGACAATGCCATTGATTATTATGTGAAGACAACTGAAGCCGATCCGACCTATGCAGAGGCTTATTCCAACTTAGGACTGGTATATTGCATACAGGCACAAGAATTCTCCGAAACTATGCCTACTAATGTCTACGACCCGGCTTACAAGGAACAGCAAGTCACGTTGAAGGAGTTTTACGAGAAAGCCAAACCATGTTATGAAAAGGCAAGAGAACTGAAGCCGGATGAAAAAGAGTTATGGTTGAATGGCTTATACAGAGTATACTACAATCTGGATATGGGAGAAGAATTTTCTGAGATAGAAAAACTTATGCAATGATATAAGAGTATGGCTATCGGGAATTAAAGAAAGATTCCCTAGGACGAATAACATAGAAGGCCGGTGACCTGCAATGGTTGTACGGCCTTTCTTATAACGTGAGCTCGACGAATTCAGAACAATGCAAGCTGTGTGTCAATAGTTCTCATAACATTGATACAAGGCTTCTTTGGGAAACGATTGTAGCCCAATTGGCCAGTGGCATAGTCCATTCTTCCGTATATTACGGTATGCAAGATAAACCAGTTTTTCAAGGGCTGTATCCGACGGGAACACGCCCTTGTTCTTTGTTACCTTACGGATCTGACGGTGATACCCCTCAACGGTATTTGTGGTATATATAAGCTTGCGGATAGCCGGAGTATACCGGAAGTATTCGGACAGCTTATCCCAGTTGTCCTGCCAGGATCTGATGACGACAGGATACTGTTCGCCCCATTTCTCTTCCAACTTGAGAAGCTCATTTTCTGCAGACTCTTTATTTACAGCCTGATAGACATATTGAGACCTCTGCAAAACTCTTAAGGGGGGGGAGTGTCGTTAATAGCATTAAAATTCGTACCTTTATGGCATGAAACGC
>CAZYVE010000024.1:4364-28150 GCA_964651035.1 uncultured Bacteroides sp. | reverse complement strand
TTTTTTCTGATTGTGAGTGTGTGTCCCCCTTTCCGTTGCCGGTCTGGGGGACTCACTTTTTTTGCCTGTGCCGCCATGCCCCCTCCGCACCCGGGAGGATATACTTACCGTGAAAAACGGGTCTCAAAATTTATATTTCATGCTTAAATGCTGCATATGAGGATAATTATTTGTATCTTTGCAGTCTGAATAAATAAAATATGAAGTAACCTTGGGAAGGTTCGATAAGTATAATATCGATTTGAAAGGCATGCACGGGGCGGATGTCAGCTATGATTTCCTGTTGGATGACTCTTTCTTTGCTGATTTTGATAATTCAGAATTACAGAAAGGCAAGGTTAATGTGCAGTTGAGTGTCAAGAGACTTTCCCGTACTTTTGAGTTGGATTTTCATATTGATGGTGTTGTGCGGGTGCCTTGTGATCGTTGTTTGGATGATGTGGACTTGTCTATTACTTCAGAAGAAAAGATATGCGTCAAATTCGGACGGGGAGCTTCAGAAGAGGTAGACAATCTTATCATTGTTCCGGATGATAGTGGCATTTTGAACGTGGCAGGGTTAATTTACGAGTTTGTGGTTTTAGCCGTTCCTTTGAGGCACGTACATGCTTCTGGTAAATGTAACAGTACCATGAGTGAAGAATTGCGCAAACATATTTGTAATGTATCATATAGTGAGGATTTTGAAAAGTCTGATATCGTAGATATTGCGGATGCTATTGAAAATTCGGAGTCGATGATGGATCCGCGCTGGAGTGAATTAAAGAAATTATTTGATAACAATTAAAGTTTAAAAAAATGGCACATCCTAAAAGAAGACAGTCTAAGACGAGAACTGCAAAGAGAAGAACTCATGATAAGGCGGTAGCTCCTACTTTAGCTATTTGTCCGAATTGCGGTGAATGGCATGTATATCATACAGTATGCGGTTCATGCGGTTATTACAGGGGTAAGTTGGCTATAGAAAAAGAGGTTGCTGTATAATAGCGGTATATTATTCTTTTGAATATCGGTTATCTGAAAATATTTTGTTCGTACCTTTTGGCGGACTTTATTAGGGATTTTTTAGATATTTGTAAGTAAACCGGATTTGATGGAAAAATTAAATGCAGTAATTACAGGAGTCGGTGGCTATGTGCCGGATTACATCTTGACGAACGATGAAATATCCAAAATGGTGGATACCAATGATGAATGGATTATGACTCGTATCGGAGTGAAAGAACGGCATATACTGAATGAAGAAGGATTGGGCAGCTCGTATATGGCTCGTAAGGCAGCCAAGCAGTTGGTACAACGTACTGGTACCAATCCGGATGATATTGACTTGGTCATTGTAGCTACAACAACAGCGGACTACCATTTCCCATCGACAGCTTCTATCTTGTGTGATAAGTTGCGCTTGAAGAATGCTTATGCATTCGATTTGCAGGCTGCATGTTGTGGTTTCCTGTATGCCATGGAAACGGCTGCAGCCTTTGTCCGTTCCGGGAGATATAAGAAGGTGATTATCGTTGGAGTAGACAAAATGTCATCCATGGTAGATTATACCGACCGTGCAACATGTCCTATCTTTGGGGATGGTGCTGCAGCGTTCATGATAGAACCCACTACGGAAGATGTCGGTATAATGGATGCCATATTGCGTACTGATGGTAAAGGCCTTCCTTTTCTGCATATGAAAGCCGGAGGGTCGGTATGTCCACCGTCTTATTTTACGGTAGATAATCATATGCATTATATTTATCAGGAAGGACGCACTGTATTCAAGTATGCCGTATCCAATATGTCAGAAGTAAGTGAGGCCATAGCTGCACGTAATGGATTGACAAAGGATACCATAGACTGGATTGTTCCTCATCAGGCTAATCTGCGCATAATAGATGCAGTAGCCCACCGTCTGGAAGTTCCCATTGAAAAAGTGATGATTAACATTGAACATTATGGTAATACAAGTGCAGGGACGCTCCCACTTTGTATATGGGATTTCGAGGATAAGCTGAAGAAAGGAGATAATATTATTTTTACAGCTTTCGGAGCTGGGTTTACATGGGGAGCCATTTATGTGAAATGGGGATACGATGGAAATAGAAAGTCGTAATGATACTGGTAATGGCCGAAAGTCTTTAAAAACGCATCCTATCCAAATTCGATGCGTTTTTTTGTCTAAGTTAAATGATTGAGATATGCATAAAGCCGGTTTTGTGAATATAGTTGGGAACCCTAATGTAGGTAAATCCACTCTGATGAATGCTTTGGTGGGTGAACGGATTTCCATAGCTACATTCAAGGCGCAGACTACACGTCACCGTATCATGGGTATATACAATACGGATGACATGCAGATAGTATTTTCGGATACACCGGGGGTACTTAAACCGAACTACAAGCTGCAAGAGTCGATGTTGAACTTCTCTGTCTCCGCTCTGGCAGATGCTGACATCTTGCTGTATGTAACTGACGTGGTAGAAGCAAGGGAGAAAAATGACGATTTTCTGGAAAAGGTGGGGAAGATGGACGTACCTGTGTTGGTGCTCATAAACAAGATAGACCTGACGACCCAGGAGCAATTGGCTGACATGGCTGATGCCTGGAGGGAATCATTACCTAAAGCCGAAGTTATACCCATATCTGCAAAGATGAAGTTTAACATAGACTATCTGATGAAGCGTGTGAAAGAATTGTTGCCAGAATCGCCTCCCTATTTTGGTAAGGATCAGTGGACTGATAAGCCTGCTCGTTTTTTCGTGACGGAGATAATTCGTGAAAAAATTCTGTTGTATTACGATAAGGAGGTGCCTTATGCTGTTGAGGTTGTGGTGGAGCAGTTCAAGGAAGACAGAAAAAAGATTTATATAAATGCAGTGATATATGTCGAGCGAGAGTCGCAGAAAGGCATCATCATTGGTAAGCAAGGCCATGCTCTAAAGAGGGTGGCAACGGAAGCTCGTCACGAACTGGAGCGTTTCTTCGGTAAGACGATATATTTGGATGTTTTTGTTAAAGTGGACAAGGACTGGCGTAGCTCAGACAAGGAATTGAGGAATTTCGGCTACCAGTCTGATTAATGACTACAACAGTCGACTTGGTGGTTGCATTTAAAAGAGTGCGAGATTATGGGAAATTTAGTAGCTATAGTAGGACGCCCGAACGTGGGAAAGTCTACGTTGTTTAACCGTCTGACCAATACCCGGCAGGCAATAGTGAATGAAGAGGCGGGTACTACCCGTGATCGCCAGTATGGCAAGTGTGAATGGTGCGGGCATGAATTTTCGGTGGTGGATACCGGAGGATGGGTGATAAACTCGGATGATATATTCGAAGGAGAAATACGCAAGCAAGTGATTCTGGCCGTAGAGGAAGCTGATGTGATTCTCTTTCTGGTAGATGTAATGACCGGGACCACCGACTTGGACATGGATGTTGCAGCGATATTGCGCCGTGCCCAAAAACCGGTATTACTTGTTGCCAACAAAACCGACAACAATGACTGGCGGTACAATGCTGCGGAGTTCTATGCTCTTGGAATGGGGGACCCTTACTGCGTGTCTTCACTGTCGGGCAGCGGTACGGGCGACTTGCTGGACGCCGTGGTAGCTTCATTCAAGAAGGAAACGGGAGAAGATGTAGATGATAATGTACCACGTATTGCCGTAGTGGGACGTCCCAACGCCGGGAAATCATCCATAATCAATGCATTGATAGGAGAAGAACGCAACATAGTGACCGATATTGCCGGCACCACACGTGACTCTATATATACGCGATACAACAAGTTCGGTTTCGACTTTTATCTTGTAGATACTGCGGGTATACGAAAGAAGAACAAGGTAAACGAGGATCTGGAGTACTATTCCGTCATACGCTCGATACGGGCTATTGAGAACGCTGATGTGTGCATATTGATGTTGGATGCTACGCGTGGGGTGGAAGGACAGGACTTGAACATATTCTCATTGATACAGCGTAACAGTAAAGGCCTGGTGGTGGTCGTGAACAAATGGGATCTTGTGGAAGAGAAGACGGTGAAAGTTATCAATACCTTCGAGAATGCCATACGCCAGAGGTTTGCTCCTTTCACTGACTTTCCCATCATTTTTGCATCGGCACTCACCAAGCAGCGTGTCCTGAAAGTGCTGGATGCAGCACGCATGGTTTATGGTAACCGTACACGCCGTGTTTCTACCGCTAACCTGAACGGAGAGATGCTGCCGCTTATCGAAGCATATCCGCCTCCTTCGCTGAAGGGCAAATACATCAAGATAAAGTACGTTACACAACTGGCAAACACGCGTGTTCCATCGTTTGCTTTTTTTGCTAACCTGCCACAGTACGTCAAAGAACCCTACAAGCGTTTCCTTGAAAATAAGATACGAGAGAAGTGGAATTTCTCAGGGACACCTATCAATATATTTTTAAGACAGAAGTGAGGCGTGAGCATGTATGCTCCCTCAAATAGATATCAATAAAATTAAAAACCGAATACAATTATGGCATTCAGTGCGGAAAACATTCTTCTTATCGGCTCCATTCTGCTATTTGTCAGCATATTGGTGGGCAAAACAGGCTACCGCTTCGGCGTGCCGGCTCTTTTGATATTCCTGTTGGTGGGCATGTTTTTTGGAAGCGACGGCCTTGGGCTGCAGTTCCACAGTGCCGACGAAGCTCAGTTTATAGGTATGGTGGCACTCAGCATCATACTTTTTACGGGTGGTATGGATACCAAGTTCGACAGTATACGTCCTGTCCTTGCTCCCGGCATAGTGCTCTCTACAGCCGGTGTCTTGCTAACGGCATTGCTTACAGGGGTGTTCATCTGGTGGTTGTCGGGCATGTCGTGGACCAATATATATTTCCCATTTGCAGGCGCCTTGCTTCTTGCGTCTACCATGTCATCCACAGATTCAGCTTCGGTATTCGGCATACTTCGTTCCCAGAAGGTCAACCTCAAGCATAACCTCCGCCCCATGCTCGAATTGGAGAGCGGCAGCAATGACCCCATGGCCTACATGCTGACCATTGTGCTTATACAGGTGTTGCAATCATCGGCCGAAGTGGGTGTTTGGCATATAGTGGTCTCGTTTTTTATCCAATTCTTTATAGGTGGTGCGGCAGGCTACCTGTTCGGTAAGCTGGCTATCATCATTCTCAATAAGCTCAATATCGGCAACCATTCTCTCTACCCCATACTGTTGTTGGCTTTCGTTTTCTTTATTTTCTCGGCTACGGATATGTTTAAAGGAAACGGCTATTTGGCAGTGTATATAGCCGGTATTATGGTGGGCAATCACAAAATAATCTACCGCAAGGAGATAAATACTTTCATGGACGGACTAACGTGGTTATCGCAAATCATAATGTTCCTGTGCCTCGGACTGCTTGTCAATCCGCATGAAATGCTCGAGATGGCATCCGTAGCCCTGCTTATAGGGGTGTTTATGATATTGTTGGGTCGTCCGCTGAGTGTATTCCTGTGTCTGCTGCCTTTTGGCCGCCGTATCAGCTTCAAGTCTCAGCTGTTCGTCTCATGGGTAGGCTTGCGTGGAGCCGTTCCCATAATCTTTGCCACATACCCTGTGGTAGCCGGAGTACCCGGTGCCGAAGTCATCTTCAACATTGTGTTCTTCATTACGATACTTTCGCTTGTTGTGCAGGGTACCACGGTCACTTATGTGGCACGTTTGTTGGGACTGGCTACCCCTATGCAGAAGACAAGCAATACGTTTGGTGTGGAATTGCCGGATGATATAGGTTCCGAACTGCGCGACATGACCGTGACAGAGGACACTCTCTCCAAGGGCAATACGCTGAAAGAAATGAATCTTCCCAAAGGCACATTAGTGATGATTGTAAAGCGCGGGGAAGAATATCTTATACCAAACGGCAGTCTTAGACTACAAATAGGCGATAAATTGTTACTTATTTCTGAAAAAGAGAAATAAATAAGCTATATCTTTGCCGAGGTCTTATAAGAAATACACGGATTAATATATATGGAACGGGCATCCACATTTATCGGTTACATCGAACAAAGCATCATAAATAACTGGGATAGAAACGCACTTACTGACTACAAAGGCATAACGCTGCAATATAAGGATGTGGCACGTAAAATTGCAAAATTCCACATCATCTTGGAACATTCCGGTATACAGCCCGGCGACAAAATAGCCGTCTGTGGGCGCAACAGCGCACATTGGGCTGTTACTTTTCTGGCCACGGTGACATACGGCGCAGTCATAGTGCCAATTCTTCATGAGTTCAAGGCGGACAATATACATAACATTGTAAATCATTCGGAGGCAAAACTGCTGTTTGTCGGCAACCAAGTGTGGGAATCGCTTGATGAATCTGCAATGCCATTGTTGGAAGGGGTGATATTGCTGACTGATTTTACACCTGTAGTATGCCGCAACGATAAGCTGATAGAAGCTATCGAACACCGCAATGCAATATACGGCTCCCGCTATCCCAAGTATTTCCGTGCGGAACATATACGTTACCGCATGGAAGCATCGCCGGAAGAATTGGCCGTCATCAACTATACGTCGGGAACGACTGGGTATTCAAAAGGAGTCATGTTGCCCTATCGCAGTCTGTGGTCCAATATCGCCTATTGCCAGTCCATGATGCCTGTCCGTCCGGGAGACAACATAGTTTCCATGTTGCCGTTAGGACATGTGTTCGGCATGTTGTACGATTTCTTGTATGGTTTTTCGGCTGGGGCACATCTTTATTTCCTTACCCGTATGCCTTCTCCGAAAGTCATAGCACAATCTTTTGCTGAAATACGCCCTCGCGTCATATCATGTGTGCCGCTTATTGTTGAGAAGATAATCAAGAAGAATATTCTGCCTCGTGTAGACAATAAGATAGGTAAGCTCTTGTTGAAATTGCCGATAATAAATGAGCGCATCAGGACATTGGCACGCAAGGAGGCCATGGAAATTTTCGGCGGACAGTTTGACGAAATCATTATTGGCGGGGCACCCTTCAATGCCGATGTGGAACGCTTCCTGAAACAGATAGGATTTCCTTACACTATTGCATATGGAATGACAGAATGTGGACCCATAATATGCTCAAGCCGTTGGGAGACCATCAAACTTGGTTCGTGCGGGAAGGCAGCCGACCGGATGGAAGTGTCGATAGATTCAGCATTCCCTGCAAGTGTGGCGGGTGAGATTATATGCCGGGGGACGAACATGATGCTGGGATATTACAAGAATCCTGAAGCGACAGAGCAAATCATTGACAAGGATGGCTGGCTGCATACAGGCGACCTTGGTACAATGGACGAGCAAGGCTACATCACAGTACGTGGGCGAATCAAGAATATGCTGCTCACGGCCAGCGGGCAGAATATCTATCCGGAAGAAATTGAAAGCAAGCTCAACAATATGCCTTATGTGTCAGAATCGCTCATAGTACTGCAAAACGAGAAGCTGGTAGCATTGGTCTATCCCGACCCGGATGAGGCTTTTGCTAATGGTATCAAAAGAAGTGACATGGTTGAAATCATGGAAAACAACCGTAAGGAGTTGAATGAGCAGCTGCCGGGGTATGCACAGATAACTAAGGTGAAAATACACTTCGAGGAATTTGAAAAGACGGCAAAGAAAAGCATCAAACGTTTTATGTACCAGGAAGCAAAAGGTTGAGGAATAGAAAGAAGGCAGCCAGACTGAAGGCTTCCCGTTTACGGTTTGGTAAAAAGTTCTTTCCATTTTCCCATGTGTATATATACCCTTGGAACTATCATAACTAATTTACGTAAAAACATGAAAACAAAGAGCTTATTCGGAATACTAGTATTATTCCTTAGTGTGCTTAGCCTTACAAGTTGCAACAAAGACGAAGAGGGATTTTCTAAAGAAGAAGTACAGCAAGCTCTATTTGACATGAAAGGAACCTATCATGGCACTGTACAAGTAGCCTATTATCACGGTTCAGATATAACAGAACTTCAGAATGCAATAGCTGTCTCACGCGATTCACTTCAATTCAATATGTCATAACTTCCCCTATCGGAGTTGATTTCAGATGAAACTATTGCAGAATGTTTGCGTGAAATAGATGAAGTGCCGGTTATGGCCGGATATGATTTTTTACAGATGGACAATAGTACTATCCACTTTGTGTTATATCCCAAAGATGTCACTATATTAGGTGGATATGGAGCACCTTCTTCCATTCGTCTTGTATTTGCTCAAACTTTTGGTGGCGACGCTGAAGTCGGACAGAACTTCATAATGTTTAATATATCTCCTATGGAATTATGGGTTGATGGAAAGAAATATGAAGATTTTCCACGTTTAGTTTACCACTTTAGAGGTGACTATGAATAATAATTAATAGTAAAAAGTCGCACGAATTCAGAACTATAAACTTCTTATTGAATTAGGCAGGTGTAAAATCTGTTGCCGGTATCTGTAGAGTATGTTGCAGGTATACCGGAAACATGTGTCTTTGCCGGAGAGATATGCATGCCTTTTGTGTGTTTGCTTCTTGCCTTGGTCAAGCAAATGTTACATGTCAAAATTAGCGAGACAAGAAATCGGAAAACCACGGCTGGAGCGTTAAAATATGCTATATTGCAAAAAAGTATTCACAGTGCAGGTTATCTCTTGAAAATTTTGGTTTATATTTGCCACAATTTAGTATGGGTTTAGGCCGTAGCCTGACTGCTGGCAAGCAAACATGGAGAAGGGATTTAAGCCTTAAGAAGTACTAAATAATAAAAATAAATAGCTCTCAGTATAAGACAATGAATGTGTGTGTAAAGCAAAAGTGTATGAATGTGCAATTTCTTTGCATGTCAGGTTTTGTTCATTGTAGGATGCAGCCGGCTGTTTTATTGCGTCTGAGCGGGAGAAAGTTATGCCTGCGGGACTTTTTGTTAAATGAAACTTTTTATTAATTATTTTATTATTAAACTCATTTTCTAATCTGTTATGGAAACAACTAGTAAAAAGAATGTAGGCTTCAAAGGAATCAAGTCTGCTTGGATTGTAATCGTTTGCTGCTTTGTTGTGGCTGTTCTTATTTACACGCAAGTATTGGGTAATCCCTCAAACTTCATGAACAATGACCCAAACAACCACCCACTGCCAGGCAATCTCTTGGGAACTATCTATAAAGGTGGCTTCATAGTGCCTGTTATCCAGACTCTTTTGCTGACGGTTATTGCATTGTCTATCGAACGTTATTTCGCTATCCGTTCGGCTTTCGGTAGAGGTTCACTGGCCAAATTCGTGGCAAATATCAAGGTCGCTCTGGCAAACAACGATATGAAGACTGCACAGGATCTGTGTGACAAGCAACGTGGTTCTGTTGCCAATGTAGTGGGAGCTACACTGCAGAAATATGTAGAGATGGATCGTAATACAGAACTGCCCAAAGACCAGAAGCAGCTGGCTATACAGAAGGAACTGGAAGAAGCAACAGCGCTCGAGTTGCCTATGATGCAGGAAAACCTGCCTATAATCGGTACTATCACTACGCTTGGTACGTTGATGGGACTTCTTGGTACTGTGATCGGTATGATCCGTTCATTCGCCGCTTTGGCTGCCGGTGGCTCGGCTGACTCCATGGCTCTGTCACAAGGTATATCCGAGGCCCTTATTAACACGGCATTCGGTATCTTGACCGGTGCGTTGGCTGTAATCGCTTATAACTATTACACGAACAAGATTGATAAACTGACATTCGCCCTCGACGAAGTAGGCTTCTCTATCGTACAGACATTTGCTGCTACACATAAGTAAATTGGAGATTGGCGGCGTTTAAGGTAAGGGGAAACTATCTCTTACTGCTGCATCGCCGGTTATTATCGGTTTATATTCTCAATTTTTAAATTTACAAGTATGGGCAGAGTCAAAATAAAAAAGAAAAGCACATTCATCGACATGACGGCGATGAGTGATGTGACCGTGTTGCTGCTTACTTTCTTCATGTTGACTTCCACGTTCGTGAAGTCGGAACCGGTAAAGGTCAATACACCGTCTTCCGTATCCGAAATCAAAATCCCGGAAACAGATATCCTCCAGATTTTGATTTCCCCGAACGGAAAGGTGTTCATGAGTCTGGACAAGCAGGGCGACCTGGAGCAGCTCCTGGGTGCCATGGGAGAACAGTATGGAATCAGCTTTACGGCTGAACAGACGAAAAAATTCATGCTGTCAAGCACATTCGGCGTACCAATGGAAAAGATGAGACTTTTCCTCGACCAGCCGGAAGATAAACAAAGCGAATTGTTGCAAGCAGCTGATGCTGGCATTCCCTGCGATAGTGTGAATAATCAGTTCAAGGACTGGATGCGTAATGCACGTTCCATAAACAGAGACCTGCGGATAGCTATCAAAGCCGATGCGACTACTCCTTATTATGTGATTAAGAATGTAATGAACTCACTTCAAGACCTTCGCGAGAACAGGTATAATCTGATAACTTCGTTGAAGACCATTGAAGAATAAAGGAAAGGATTTTTTATGGCTGAAGTACAAGAAAGTACCAATAGTGATAGGAAAGGTGGAAAAAACAAGCAGAAAAAGATGACCGTCAGGGTGGATTTCACACCTATGGTGGACATGAACATGCTGCTGATTACCTTCTTCATGCTTTGTACCACGCTGAGCAAACCTCAGACAATGGAGATAAGCATGCCTAGTAATGACAAGGATATCACTGACGAGCAACGTTCACAGGTGAAGGCCTCACAAGCCATAACCTTGTTGTTGGCCGGAGATAATAAATTGTATTACTACGAAGGAGAACCGAATTATGAGGATTACACTTCACTGCAGGAGACTTCTTATGAAGCAGACGGCCTGAGGGCCATGCTCACACGTCGTAATGCTGCTGCAGTGAGGGCTGTAAACGAACTGAAAAGACAGAAACTGGAACTAACGATATCAGATGAAGAGTACTCGAAGAAGGTGTCCGAAATAAAGAGTGGCAATGACACTCCTACCGTTATTATAAAGGCGACGGATGACGCTTCGTACAAGAATCTGATTGACGCTCTTGATGAAATGCAGATATGCAATATTGGAAAGTACGTGATTGCTGATATAGCCGAAGGCGATGAATTCTTGTTGAAGAATTACGAAAGCCAAGGAGTATATGGCGCCGAAAATCTGGCTGATTAATGTGTAACACCTAAAATCGTAGAAAAATGGCAAAAATAGATTTGACTTCGCGCGAATGGTGTGAACTTATATTCGAAGGCCGGAATAAGGAATACGGCGCATATAAAATGAGAGCGCGCGCTCCACGTCGTCTTACTTTCTCTGTTGTAATGGTTATCATTATTGCGGCTGTGGGCTTCTCAATCCCTACTCTCATTAGGATGGCAACACCGGAGAAGAAGGAAGTTATGACTGAAGTTACGACACTCTCGCAATTGGAAGAGCCTGAAGTAAAACAGGAAGAGTTCAAACAGGTTCAACCGGTGGCTCCTCCTCCTCCTGCACTGAAGAGTTCTATCAAGTTTACGGCTCCTGTCATTAAGAAAGATGAGGAGGTCGCTGATGAGGACCAGCTGAAGAGCCAGGAGGAATTGAACGAGAGTAAGGTTACAATTTCTATCGCCGACGTTAAAGGTAACGATGAAGAACACGGAATGGATATTGCTGACCTGAAGCAAATCGTCACCGAAGCTCCAGAAGAAGAAAAAGTATTTGATATGGTGGAACAGATGCCACAATATCCGGGTGGAGAAACCGAGTTGATGAGGTATATAAATGAGCACATTCGTTACCCGGTCATCGCTCAGGAAAATGGAGTGCAAGGTCGTGTCGTAGTGCAGTTTGTCGTCGGAGCCGATGGTAAGGTGCGTGACGCAGTGGCTCTTCGTGGTGTGGATCCTTCGCTTGACAAGGAAGCTTTGCGAGTTATCATGTCCATGCCAGCATGGATTCCCGGTCGTCAGAACGGTAAGGCTGTATCAGTGAAGTATACGTTGCCCGTGACGTTCAGGTTGCAATGATTTGATAAAATGCATAGTAATAGTGTGAGAGTGAGACAGCTTATTGTACATGTATTTTGCCTGGTATTGTTGCTGACATTCGCTTCATGCAGGCAAAAGACAAAGGATGGACGTACAGATACATATGTATCGGGAGTGGTTGAGATTGCTGCAGATGAGAGTTTTGAACCTATCGTACAAGAAGAGATAGATGTGTTTGAGGCTCTTTTCCCGATGGCAGGCATCGTTCCTCGTTACGTTACGGAGGTTGAAGCTGTCAATCTCTTGCTAAAAGATAGCCTGCGGCTGGCTGTAACCAGCCGCAGGCTGACTTCTGAAGAGATGAACTCTTTTCATAGCCGTAAGTTTTATCCGCAGGAAATAAAAATTGCCACGGATGGCTTGGCTCTTATAACTAATTTGGACAACCCGGATACACTTATTTCTGTCAATGATATCCGGGGAATTTTAACGGGAGAAAAGACCCGCTGGACAGATATTTATCCTGATTCTCGATTGGGAGAGATACAATTGGTGTTCGACAACAAAAATTCGAGTACGGTGCGATTTGCCATCGACTCAATCTGCAGGGGGAAGCAATTGGCCGGTAATGTCAGTGCTTTGAAGACAAATAAGGAAGTGATACGTTTCGTGTCGGAAAATCGTGGGGCCATAGGTATCATAGGCGTTAATTGGTTGGGAGACCGCAATGACAGCACCGGCCTTTCTTTCAGAAAAGAGGTGCATGTGATGTCGGTCAGCAGAGCAGCGCGCCCGACGCTTGAAAACAGTTTCAAGCCATATCAGGCTTATTTATATTATGGCGATTACCCATTGGCACGCAATATTTATGTATTGCTGAACGATCCTCGAAATGGTTTGTGCTGGGGCTTTTCAAGTTTTATGGCCTCTGATCGTGGACAGCGTATCATCTTGAAATCCGGACTGGTGCCTGCTACCCAGCCGGTTCGTATAGTGAATATAAAGGATCAATAAAATAGATTTAAGTAAATGAAGATGAAATGTAGATTTGTGTTGTGTTGCGTCAGCATGCTCTTTGCCGGTATGTTGTGCGTACAAGCCCAGACGCCCGAATGGCAGGCTGGAGTAGACAAGGTTAAGGAGTTGATTAAGTCGGATCCCGATGCTGCTTTGAAAGAAGTGAACACTTTATTGAAAGGCAAGAATAAGAAAAACGTGGAGCTCATCATTGCACTTGCACGTGCATATTGGGACGCTGAGGATCTGGATGGTGCAGAAGAGATGATAAAGAGAGCAAAAAAGGCTGATAGCAGGTCGGCTGAGGCTTTCTTGTTGGAAGGCGATATTGCGTTGTCACGCGAGAATGTCGGTGCTGCAACGCAGGCATACGAACAGGCAATTCTTTTTGATGCAGATTGCTATGAGGCTTATCTGAAATATGCACAGGCTTATAAGTCTGCTTCTCCTCAGTTGGCTATAGAAAGACTGAACCAGCTGTTGGAAAAAGCTCCGGACTATATGCCGGCTTATCGCACATTGGCCGATGTATATTATGCAAAGAATGATTTCAACGAGGCTGTGAGATCGTATGAAAAGTTTATCCATACAGATATTGCAACAGAAGGTGATATAATGAAATATGCATTTGCTCTTTTCATGAATCACGATTTTGAGGCATCGCTTGAGATAGCCAATAAAGGTTTGCAACAGAATGCCGAAAGTGCTACTTTCAATCGTCTTGCCATGTATAATTATGTTGACATGAAACGCTATGATGAAGCACTCATTGTAGCAGATGTGTTCTTTAACAAATTGAGAGATGTCAATTACTCCAGTTTGGACTACCGTTATTATGGTGCTCTCCTGAATGAACAAAAGCAATATGAAGCAGCCATAGAGCAGTATGAAAAGTCTCTGGAGATGGATACATTACAAGTTGAGCTGTTATCATTGATTTCAGATGCATACGCCAGCAATAATGATTATGAAAAGGCCATAGATGCTTATAAAAGATACTGTGATGCATTGGAGGAAACAAGCATGCAGAATACATTTCAGCTGGCTCGCTTGTATTATGGTGAAGGTACATCCACGGACAGCGTCAAAGTAACAATGGAGATGCGTCAGGCTGCCCTGCAGCAGGCTGATACCATATTTGCAGAAGTGGCCATACAGGCTCCGGAGAGCTATCTGGGGAATTTCTGGCGTGCGCGTACACGTTCGGCTATGGATCCGGAGACTACATTGGGATTGGCTAAGCCTTATTACGAAAAGACACTTGAAATGTTGCTCACTTCTGATAATTCGTCCCGTTATAGATCTCAGATCGTAGAGTGTTATAAGTATCTGGGGTATTATTATCTGTTACAGAGTGACTATTCTACTTCCAAAGACTATTGGAGCAAGATTTTGGAACTTTCTCCGAACGATGCACTTGCCAAAACTGCGTTGGAAGGAATCGCTAACGAAGGGCACTAAAGTAAGACAAAAGAGAATATGCTTACTTAAATGTAAGGGAGATATTCTGAAGAAACTGTAAACGCACAGCCAACTAATTCTTTATTGGTTTTAGTTGGCTGTGTTGTATGTTTTAAAGTCTCTGCTAAACAATCACTGTTTTAATCTTTTCTTCACTCGTTATTAGTAATTCCGAGAGGGAGGAAGTCGTCTTCCGTTATGTGTATCTCAGACTTCCTTAATGAGGAATCCGGACGAGCGCAAATCTTCCCAAAAACGAGGATATGACTTTGATACCACAAGCGGATCGGCAATTCTGATGTATGGCAGTACGAGGCAGGCCGGTGCAAAAGCCATTGCCATACGATGATCTTTATAAGTGTCTATTATCGGAAAGGCTTCTGGCTCACAGCGTTTGCCATCCCATTTTAGTATGCTGTTTTGTTCGCTGTGCAATACGAATCCTAATTTATGCAATTCCCTGATGAGCGCAGTCATGCGGTCTGTTTCTTTAATCTTAAGGCTTTGCAGGCCGGTGAAACGGAAAGGAGTGCCAGTAAGGCAACATGTGACTGCAAATGTCTGTGCCAGGTCGGGTATGTCTTCAAAATTTGCATCGAGATATTCTGCATGCTTTTCTCCTAACGTCAGCGATATCCTTTGAGGAGTAAAGTATGTATTCACACCGAGGTGTGCGAAAAGTTCCGCACCGCGACTGTCTCCTTGATAACTATGTTTAAATAGTCCGTACAAGTTTACTTGGGGGGCGGTTCTTATTCCCGAAATTGTTTTTTTTATCCCGTATAATGCAGCCATCTCGTACCAGTAAGAAGCTGCACTCCAATCGCTTTCCACATTAAAATGCGTATCTGTGTAGCTCCCGTGTTCTACCACTATGCAATTGCCCGATGTCCATCCAGCCTCTATTCCGAACTCATGCATCAGTTGTAGTGTCATGTCTATGTATGGGCGGGATATGATATCGCCTGTCAGTAGCAGCCGTAGGCCTTCTGGCAGCAGCGGTCCTATCATAAGTAATGCGGAAATATATTGTGAGCTGACTCCTCCGTCGAGTATCACTGTGCCACCTGTAAGTTCCGTCCCTGTTATTCGTAACGGCGGGAATCCTTCATTGCTGGTATATTCTATATGTGCACCTAATTCCCGCAGTGCGTCCACCAAAATGCGTATGGGGCGCTGCTGCATACGTGACGTGCCGGTAATGACATGAGTCCCTGGTGTCACACAGAGGTAAGCCGTGAGAAACCGCATAGCAGTGCCTGCAGCCATGATATCTATTGTTTCTGGTTTTTCGTTGAGCGCTTGCATCATAACACGAGTGTCATCACAGTCACTCAGGTTTGAGGGAAGATTGCTTCCGTGTGCCAAGGCGTGCATTATCAGTACACGGTTGCTGATGCTTTTGGATGCAGGCAGGCTGATGTCCGCATTTAGCCAGTCAGGGGCGTAAAGAGTATAACATTGCATGTCGGTAGCTGTTTATATTTCTCCTCCATTACGAAGGCTGCAGTTATTTATGATATTGGGGATGCGATTCCTGCCCGGAGGAAAATCATTTCATGTTTCTCGCTTTGTATATGCGTTCTTTTGCATTGTTTATTTCCTGGAATTTCTCCTCTGCGGCTTTTTTAATATCTTCACCCAATGTGGCTACGCGATCTGGATGATGTTTCAGTGCAAGGCGCCTGTATGCGGCACGAACTTCATCGTTTGTGGCGTCAGGGGCAATCTCAAGCACCTTGTATGCAGCTTCCAATGAATTTTCTCCGAGGTTGATCATCGATTCGATCTCTTTATATGAAAGCCCCATATAGTTTGCCACCTCTTTCAATGCTTCTATTTCGGCGGTGCAGATCTGTCCGTCGCTTTTGGCAATGTTGACCAAGAACCCCAGCATCTGCAGACGTTCTTCGTAAGACAGGTTGGCGGCGATTTGTGCTCCGCAATCCCTGATGGTATTTTTGAATGCCTGTGGGTTATCCCTTTCCATCCGTTTAGCTTGTTCGAACAGGTTTAGTAGGATTTGTTGTCCTTCGGAAACAGCAACTTCGCCGAATTTGGCGCGCAGGAATTTCCGCACGTATTCCATTTCACTGTGCATTATGCGTCCGTCTGCACGTATTATATACGATGCCATTACCAACATGGAAAAAAGGAAACTATTCCTGTGCCCGGAATATCCTGCATCCTCTATTTGTTCGTATTCATATCCTTTTGAGGATGAAAGGATGTCAGTATCAAACAACGAACCTAATGCAAATCCGGCCAATGCACCCAGCGGTCCTCCAGCCATGAAGCCGATAATGCCCCCAATCCATTTTCCTGCTCCCATAATATTTTTGTTATATAGTAATGGTGCAAAGGTAAGTATTCTCTGTAATATACGGAATAAAGCTGTCGAAAAGAAAATAGTTTCATTTTTCTTTTCGACAGCTTCAGTTTTTATTACCTGGGTCTGGAATGAATAGGGTTAAGAATGATTGCTGTGGCTATCATTCCAATATGAGCCGCTTTAGATGATTACATGTATTTAGCCCAATCAGTATTACGCATGTCGCCACTCATGGCAAATTCTGCGTGCATGCCTAATGCAGCTTGTATGGCGTGCGGTGTATGTGCCTTGCCGTCGGTCATGTTGAGGTAATCTTGCAGCATGTTCTTATAGTCGGGATGTACACAATTTTCTATGATGGCCTGTGCACGCTGTTTGGGACTTTTCCCCCTAAGATCTGCCACACCTTGTTCGGTCACTATTATATTGACGTCGTGCTCCGTATGGTCGTGGTGTGATATCATGGGGACAATAGCGCTGATGCATCCGTTTTTTGTAACTGACGGGCATGTGAAGATAGAAATATATGCGTTGCGTGTGAAGTCACCGCTACCACCTATGCCGTTCATCATTTTTGTTCCACAGATATGTGTTGAGTTAACGTTGCCATATAAGTCTACCTCAATAGCAGTGTTGATGGATATTATACCCAACCTGCGTATGATCTCCGGGTTGTTCGAAATCTCCGACGGGCGCAGCACCAGTTTGTCGCGGAAGAAATCCATATCATCATAAATACTCTGTAGGCAATCGTTGGTTACTGTAAGCGAGCATGCACTACCGAATTTGATGCGTCCCTCACGGATGAGTCCAATGACGGAATTTTGTATCACTTCTGTATACATTTCAAACGGAGGTATGGTCTTGTCGTGTCCCAATGCACTGAGCACGGCATTGGCAATATTCCCTACTCCCGACTGCAGCGGCAAGAACGACTGCGGAATAATACCCCGTTTCATGTCTGCCGCGAGGAAGTCTGCCACGTTCTTCCCTATCCTGTCGGTTAGCGGGTCAGCAGCGGTGAATGCACGGGCTTCGTCGGGCCAGTCTGTCTCTACAATGCCTATAATCTTTTTCGGATCGGCTTGCACGTAAGGTGTTCCTATGCGGTCGCTAGGTTTGTATATGGGTATTTCCCTACGGCATGGTGGATCTTTTGGTTCATATACATCGTGCAGCCCCATTGCAGCCTTACTATGCGCAGCATTCAGTTCGACTATAATCTTGTCTGCCATTCTGCATACCGTTGGTGATATTCCCCCGGCTGCCGTAAGATATATTTTGCCGTCCTCGGTCACTTCGCAGGCTTCTATTATAGCCACGTCAATCTTTCCCATGAAGCCATATCTCAGCTCCTGCGCCATCTGCGATAGGTGTATGTCGTTGTATGCTATCTCCCCGTTGTTTACAGCCTTTCGGAAGTCTGTATTGGTAGTGTATGGAGCACGGTATTTGATGGCTTTGGCTCGTGTCAGTACTCCGTCGCATGAGTCGCCGGTTGATGCTCCGGTGAGTATGCTTACCTGGAAAGGATTTCCTTTAGCGTGTTCCTCCGCTGCTTTTTTTGCCAATTCTGCTGTTACTGCTTTTGCCGTTCCTGCGGGGGTAAATCCGCTCAGGCCTATATTGTAGCCATGCTTGATAAAACTTGCAGCTTCTGCTGCCGAGATATGATTGAATGCCATGTGTTATGTGATTAAAATGATTCTATTCCTTGGATGGTTAGTATACGAACTGCCGCCCTGATACAGCCATGTTTTTTATTAATATTTTCTCTGCAATATTTCTCCCCAGACTATAGCTTTGCGCACATCTTCAACGGAGCGTATCTTTAAATCCTCTTTTTCTGTCCCTGTCACGCACGTGTCATGCATGTCTTTCCACGAGGATTGTGGTGGGGGAGATATGTGGGTAGTGCGTACGGTTTTTCTTTCATGAATGTCAGGGATAATTGTTTTTCCCCGTTTCCTTGTTTCCGTTGCCGGGATGGGAGGGGGTTGTGGCCCGGGTATGGCAGTATCCTGTCTGGTATATTTCTTTGCTTCTTTTTTGTATTGTCTTGCGATTCCCACAACTATTATACCTGCCACTATCAAGAATTTAAGGATGTCTTCCATACTTCTTTTTACTTTTCCTGCCCAAAGTTAGTCAATAAAATCTGATTAATAATAAAGTAGAGGTAAAAATATGCATATACCTGCTCCGTGCATGAAAAAAGGGCAGCTTCACAGCTCCCCTTAATCTTTTTAACCTAAACCTTAACTATGAAAAAATCTAATGTTTCTTTCAGGAGACGAATTTACGAAAAAATTTTCTGTATACCAAATTAACGAACAGCAAAAGTTTGTACATTAATATTAATTAATAAATGTAATCCCAAATCTTTCACTGAAACGCTTATTTAATGCTGTATATCTATGCAAATAAAGTTATATCTTTGCACGGCTAACTTATATTGAACGAAATGAAAGAAAAGGCTACAGAAGCAGACTCTAAATCTGCAACTGCAAATGGAGAGAAGAAACTCTTCATCGAAACTTACGGCTGCCAGATGAACGTGGCCGACAGTGAGGTCATAGCTTCCGTCATGCAGATGGCGGGATATGATGAGGCGGGAAGTCCGGAAGAGGCCGACGCCGTTTTTCTGAACACATGCTCCATACGCGACAATGCGGAGCAGAAGGTGCTGAACCGCTTGGAGTATTTCCGCTCTCTCAAGCGCAAAAAGCCCCGCCTTATTGTAGGGGTTGTGGGTTGCATGGCCGAGCGTGTGAAGGAAAACCTTATAGCCAACTATGACGTGGACCTGGTTGCTGGTCCGGATGCTTATCTTACCTTGCCCGACTTGACGGCTTCGGCAGAGGCAGGTGAGAAGGCTATCAACGTAGAGCTGTCGGCAACGGAGACGTACCGCGACATAGTGCCTAGGCGTATTTGCGGCAACCGGGTATCTGGTTTTGTTTCTATCATGCGCGGTTGCAACAATTTTTGCACATATTGCATTGTGCCCTATACACGCGGCAGGGAACGCAGCCGCGATGTGGAGAGCATATTGCGTGAAGTATCCGACCTTCAGGCCAAGGGATACCGGGAAGTTACCCTGCTGGGACAGAATGTCAATTCATACCGTTTCATTCGTCCGGATGGACATGAGGTGACTTTTCCCATGTTGCTGCGTACGGTGGCACAGGCTGCACCGGAGATGCGTGTGCGCTTCACCACCTCGCATCCAAAGGACATGAGCGATGAAACGTTGCACGTCATTGCAGAAGAGCCTAACGTTTGCCGGCATATACACCTGCCGGTGCAGAGCGGCAGTAGCCGGATACTCAAGTTGATGAACCGTAAGTATGACCGTGAGTGGTATATGGAACGTGTGGCGGCCATACGGCGTATTATACCGGATTGTGGGCTTTCTACAGACATATTTTCCGGTTTTCACAGCGAAACCGAAGAAGATCATGCGCTGTCGCTAAGCCTGATGGAAGAATGCGGGTACGATTCTGCCTTCATGTTTAAGTATTCCGAAAGACCTGGTACGTATGCAGCCCGACATCTTCCTGACAATGTTCCCGAAGATGTGAAAGTGAGGCGTTTGAATGAAATCATAGCTTTGCAGAACCGCCTGTCGGCAGAAGCCAATGCCCGCTGCGTGGGCCGTACATACGAGGTGCTGGTGGAGGGGGTGTCAAAACGCAGCCGTGATCAGTTCTTCGGACGCACGGAGCAGAACCGTGTGGTGGTGTTCGACCGTGGCACGCATCATGTAGGCGACATCGTAGAGGTGAAAATTACCGGCTCAGGTTCAGCCACTTTAAAAGGTATAGACATGAAAAAAGGGCTCCGCTGAGCCCAACCTTTGTTAACCTTAAAATCTAATACTATGAAAAACACGTTGCAAAGGTAGGGTGTTTATTCCAATATGCAAACTTCTGCCGTAAAGTTTTCTGTTTTGTAACTCATTTTATAATTCAGATACCTCTCTTAACAATTTATTCTCTTTACTGGCGAGGGCTATACGGCCTTTTGTTCAGGAAACATGACGATATCCGTTGACGCATTGCACGCATGCTTCCGACGTGTGCCACACTTGCCTGCTGCAGCAAAATGCAGGTTTGCCGATGCTTCCCTTTCTTGGAAAAAACGTATCTTTGTACCGGTTAACTTATCAAAAGCAGGCACACCATGAATGAAGATATAGCTCTCACACCCATGATGAAGCAGTTTCTCGATCTGAAGTCCAAACATCCCGATGCCATCATGCTGTTCCGTTGCGGAGATTTTTACGAAACTTATTCCACCGATGCCGTAGTGGCTTCCGAAATATTGGGCATAACCCTTACCAGACGCAACAACGGCAAGGGAGGGCAGACTATCGAAATGGCGGGCTTCCCGCATCATGCGCTTGATACGTATCTGCCTAAGCTGGTACGTGCCGGTAAACGTGTGGCTATATGCGACCAGTTGGAAGACCCGAAGCTGACCAAGAAACTGGTGAAACGCGGTATTACAGAATTGGTGACACCGGGTGTTTCCATCAACGATAACGTGCTGAATTATAAAGAAAACAACTTTCTGGCGGCAGTACATTTCGGGAAGGGTGTCTGCGGAGTGGCATTTCTGGACATATCTACGGGTGAGTTCCTGACATCCGAAGGGATACCTGACCAGGTAGACAAGCTGCTGAATAGCTTTGCCCCTAAGGAGGTGTTGTTCGAGCGTGGCAAACGTCAGATGTTTGAGTCTTGCTTTGGGAATAAGTTCTTCACCTACGAGCTTGATGACTGGGTGTTTACCGAAGCCACAGCCCGTGAGAAACTGTTGAAGCATTTTGAAGTAAAAAATCTTAAAGGTTTCGGAGTGGAGCACCTGAAGAACGGGGTAATAGCATCTGGAGCCATATTGCAATATCTTGTCATAACACAGCATACTCAGACCGGACATATCACATCCCTGGCACGGATAGAGGAGGATAAATATGTCCGTCTGGATAAGTTTACAGTGCGCAGCCTCGAACTGACATGCCCCATGAACGAGGGAGGCAGCAGTCTGCTCAGTGTCATGGACAAGACTGTCAGTCCTATGGGTGCACGGCTGCTGAAGCGGTGGATGCTCTTTCCTCTGAAGGATGTGCGTCCCATCAACGACCGCCTGGATGTGGTGGAATATTTCTTCCGCCATCCCGATTTCAGGGAAGTCGTAGAGGATAATCTGCGCCGTGTGGGCGATCTGGAGCGCATACTCTCCAAGGCGGCCGTAGGGCGTATATCACCGCGCGAGGTGGTTGCGCTGAAGGTGGCATTGCTGGCCATAGAGCCCATCAAGGCGGCATGTATGGATGCTGATAATGCCAGCCTTAACCATATAGGTAGCTTGCTGGACATCTGCCTTGACGTGCGCGAGCGTATCGGACGCGAGGTGAACGATGACCCTCCGCTGATGCTCAATAAGGGCGGGGTGATAAAGCCGGGGGTCAGCCGGGAGCTTGACGAACTGCGCCACATAGCATACTCGGGCAAGGATTACCTGCTGCAGATACAACAGCGTGAAAGCGAGCAGACGGGCATCCCCAGTCTCAAAATCGGTTATAACAATGTCTTTGGATATTATATAGAGGTGCGGAATGCACACAAGGACAAGGTGCCCCAGGAGTGGATACGCAAGCAGACTTTGGCAAACGCCGAGAGGTACATCACGCAGGAGCTGAAAGAATACGAGGAAAAGATTCTCGGGGCAGAGGACAAGATTCTTGTTCTGGAAACGCAGTTGTACAATGAGCTGGTACAGTCGCTCGTGGACTTTATTCCGACTATACAGGTGGATGCCGCCCAACTGGCACGTCTTGACTGCCTGCTGTCGTTTGCCGTTGTGGCTTGCGAAAACTGCTACATACGTCCTGTGATAGCCGATGATGATGTTCTGGAAATCCGCCAGGGCAGGCATCCGGTCATTGAGAAACAGCTCCCGATAGGCGAGAAGTATATAGCCAACGATGTGTATCTCGATACCGGCACGCAGCAGGTTATTATCATTACCGGTCCCAACATGGCCGGCAAGTCTGCGCTGTTGCGCCAGACGGCGCTTATCACGCTCATGGCTCAGATAGGTTGCTTCGTTCCGGCCGAGAGTGCGCACATCGGCTTGGTGGACAAGATATTTACCCGTGTGGGTGCCAGTGACAACATCTCCGTGGGTGAGTCTACTTTCATGGTTGAGATGAACGAGGCGGCAAACATCCTTAACAACATCTCGCCCCGCAGCCTTGTGTTGTTCGACGAGTTGGGGCGCGGCACTTCCACTTACGACGGCATATCCATAGCCTGGTCAATAGTGGAGTATATACACCAGCACCCGCGTGCGCGTGCCCGCACTCTTTTTGCCACGCACTATCATGAGTTGAACGAGATGGAGAAAAGCTTCAAGCGCATTAAGAATTACAATGTGGCGGTGAAAGAGATGGACAACAAGGTGATATTCCTGCGCAAGCTGGAACGCGGCGGCAGCGAGCATTCATTTGGTATTCATGTGGCCAGGATGGCAGGCATGCCGAAGAGCATAGTGCAGCGTGCCGGCGAGATATTGAAGCAGCTGGAAGAGGAAAACCGCCGTACAGGCACCATAAGCGGAAAAAACATTACCGAAGGAGCCGCCTCGGCGGGAGGCATGCAGCTGAGTTTCTTCCAGCTGGATGACCCCGTGCTCTGTCAAATCAGGGACGAAATACTTAACCTTGACGTCAACAACCTTACGCCGATAGAGGCTCTTAACAAACTGAACGACATAAAGCGGATAGTGAGGGGCAAGTGAAACTTGGTGTGGCTTCCTTTTCATCGATATAGGTATACGAATAGCAGTCCCGCATGCCTTTATAAACGGCGATGTTCGTGGTTGAACCGTCGCCTGATTCCTGACCTGAAGTATATAGTTGCGGCTGCTGACTTCGATGATGCTGCTCTCAGTCACAAAGAAGCCCGACTGTCCTGTTGAGCTTATGCTGTTATTGCCCGTCACATGGATGGTGGTGTT
>CAZYVE010000024.1:0-4264 GCA_964651035.1 uncultured Bacteroides sp. | reverse complement strand
CATGCCGGAGGTTGGGGTGTCTATTCCCGTCCGTTGTGTGTGGTATAGTGATTGCACCATTGCCGCAGACCGCATGCAGCGCATTTGGGGACGCGTGCCAGGCATGTATACCGCCCGTGCAGTATGAGCCAATGATGAGCAGTAGATATGTAGGCTTCGGGAATGTGGCTCACCAGCTCTTTCTCCACGCTGAGCGGGGTGGTGCATGTGTCCGGCACGAGGCCCAGCCTGTGGCTGACGCGGAACACGTGCGTGTCGACAGCCATTGTAGCCTTGCCGAATGCCACCGACTGTATGACGTTGGCAGTCTTGCGTCCTACTCCCGGCAGCTTTATCAGTTCTTCCGTCGTATCGGGCACCCGTCCGCCGTATTCATCCTGCAGCATGCGTGCCATGGCCACCAGGTGGGCGGCTTTGCTGTTGGGGTACGATACGCTCCGTATGTGTTCGAATATTGTTTCGGGGGTCGATGCTGCCATGGCCGCAGGAGTGGGGAAGTGGCGGAAGAGCCCGGGAGTGACCATGTTTACACGTTTGTCGGTGCATTGTGCAGACAGGATGACTGCTACCAGCAGCTGGAAGGTGTCGTCGTAATGCAGCTCCGTCTCTGCATTCGGCATGTTCTCCTTGAACCAGCCTATTATCTTCGTGTAGCGTTCATCCTGTGTCATCTTAGTTTGTTCCTGTTGTAATGGGGGGCCACTATCCTGTTGAAGTATATCGCGGATGCCACCGTGAGGCAGGCTCCGAACGCGTATGCCTTGTCAAAAGTGCTGATATCGGCTATATATCCGCCCATCAGCATCCCTATGCCTATGCCCACGTCCCACGATGTAAGGTAGGTGGAGGTTGCCGTTCCTCTCTGGCTGTTGGGAGCCAGATTGATAAACAGCGTATTGTATGCGGGGAACATGATGCCGAACCCTATGCCCAGCATGATGGCTATGGCAAAGAACAGCACGGCGCAGGCTGTGTGGTTCCACTCTATGACGTACACGCATGCCGAGAGCAGAAAGAAGCTGGCGATGACAGGATACAGGCCTTTCGATATGACCTGTGTCACCTTGCCGCGGTCTACTATCCGTCCCGAAAACAGCCTCGACACGGCCATTCCCAAAGCCAAGAATGTAAAAAATAACCCGGTGGAAGTCCGCAGGCCTATATCACGGGCATATATAGCCACGTAGTTGGTTGTCATGCCATAGGGTATGGAGAGCAGCAGCAGGCCAATCCCGGCGGGTATTCCTTTTATCAGGATAAAGCGGTCGAACGACATGGGCGGACGCTTCACCGGAGGTTTGTACGGTGTCTTCACAAGCGATGCACATGCCAACCCGGTCAGGCATGAGCATAGCGAGCAGCAGAATATAATATGGTAGTCGACTCCGGCTTCATGCAGGAACAGGCCGACCATAGGGCCTATCGACATTGCCACATTGTTTGACAGGCCGTAATATCCCAGACCTTCCCCGCGCCTTGATGACGGCATGATGTCTATGACTATCGTATTGCCTCCTACCGTCACTGTACCGAATGATATTCCCTGTACGATGCGGAGCAGGATGAATATTGTCAGCATGCCCGCAATGATGTAACCTGCGAATATGGCTGTGAAGACGGAATATGCTATAAGGTACAACGGCTTGCGTGCAAATGTATCGATCAGATAACCGGAAAAGGGACGTATGCACAATGCGGCGCAAGTGTAGCATGAGAGTACGGCTCCTATCATGGCATTGCCCACGCTGAACACCTCCGACAGGTAGAACGGCAACACAGGCATTATCAGCCAGAAACCGAAATATAACAGGAAATTGGCTGCCAGTATGAAACAGTAACTGGAAGTTACGAGTTTGTCTTTCATAACACTAATCAGTATGCAGCCTCGAACTCGTGCAGGAAGCGTACGTCGTTTTCAGAGAACATGCGCAGGTCTTTTACCTGGTACTTCAGGTTGGTGATGCGCTCTATGCCCATTCCCAAGGCATATCCGCTATACACATTGCTGTCTATGCCGCATGCATCCAGTACGTTGGGGTCTACCATGCCGCAGCCCAATATCTCTACCCATCCCGTATGTTTGCAGAAGGCGCATCCCTTACCTCCGCAGATATTGCAGCTGATGTCCATCTCGGCACTCGGTTCGGTGAAGGGGAAATATGATGGCCGCAGGCGTATCTTCGTATCATTGCCGAACATCTCACGTGCAAAGAGCAGCAGCACCTGCTTCAGGTCAGCGAAAGACACCTCCTTGTCCACATACAGGGCTTCTACCTGGTGGAAAAAGCAATGGGCGCGATAGCTGATGGCCTCGTTGCGGTACACTCGTCCGGGGCAGATGATTCTGATTGGCGGACGGGCGTTTTCCATGGTACGTACCTGCACGCTGCTGGTATGCGAACGCAGGATGACGTTTTTTGTCACGTCTTGCCTGTTTGTGTCAATGAAGAACGTGTCTTGCATGTCGCGGGCTGGATGGTCGGCGGCAAAATTCAGCTTGGTGTACACATGCAGGTCATCTTCTACTTCAGGACCGTCGGCTATGTTGAAGCCCATGCGTGCAAAGATATCTGTTATTTCGTTGCGTACGATGCTTATAGGGTGGCGTGTCCCAAGTTTGATTTGACAGGCAGTCCGTGTCAGATCCAGTTCGCTGCTGTCAGTGCAGTTGTCAGCAGCCGCCTCTTTCATGGAGGTTATTTTATCCTGGGTTTTTGTCTTCAGTTCGTTCAGCTTCATGCCAATCTCTTTTTTGTCCACGGCAGGGACATTGCGGAATTCAGCCATCAGCCCGTTGATGATGCCTTTTTTCCCGAGATATTTTATACGCAAAGTTTCGATTTCTTCCGTGTTTGAGGCTTGCAGGTTCTCAACTTCTTTCAAAAGCTGTTCTATCCGGTTAATCATATGATCGTTGTTTTTGTAGCTAAATTTGTATTATATGTTGTAAAAACGGGGCAAAGATACGATATTTTATTAAGACTAAAATAACAAGCCCTTGGTTTTCTGTGGGTAGACGGTGCCGGCGGCAGAAATAATGTTAAGCTTTTGTTGTCGGAATGTGGTGTGTAAGGGAAAAACATTATTTTTGTCCGTTTTGAATATGTATGTCCGCAGGTGCCGACAGGTCGGATGCGGATACAGACTAATTAAGAAGCTATGAAAATCATTGCCGTAGGAATGAATTACGCCCGCCATAATGAGGAACTGGGACATGAGGCGGCGTCTGTGGAGCCTGTCATTTTCATGAAGCCTGATTCTTCCCTGCTGAAGAACGGTAAGCCATTCTTTCTGCCTGGATTCTCGGAAGAGATACATTATGAAGCGGAAGTTGTAGTGCATATATGCCGTCTGGGTAAGGCCATATCGCCACGTTTTGCCTCACGTTATTATGATATGGTGACTGTGGGCGTCGACTTTACAGCCCGCGATATGCAGCGGCGTTTCCGTGTGCAGGGCTATCCTTGGGATTTGTGCAAAGGCTTCGATGGCTCCTCGGCATTAGGCACATTCGTGCCGCTGGATGAGGCCGGCGGCGATGTGCAGAAACTGGACTTCCATCTTGATATAGACGGCAAGACCGTGCAGTGCGGCAATACAGCCGATATGTTGTTCCGTGTGGATGACATCATTGCTTATGTCAGCCGCTTTATGACGTTGAAGATGGGAGACCTGCTGTTTACGGGAACTCCGGCCGGTGTCGGTCCCGTCAGTATAGGTCAGCACCTGCAGGGATATTTGGGTGGAATGAAGCTGTTGGACTTTCATATCAGGTAAAAATGAAGAAGATACGTGTGGGGTTCGGTTTTGATGTGCATCGTCTTGTCGTTGGCCGCGAGTTGTGGCTGGGAGGCATACGTCTGGAGCATGAGAAAGGTCTGCTGGGGCATAGTGATGCCGATGTGCTCATACATGCCATTTGCGATGCCATACTTGGGGCAGCCAATATGCGTGATATAGGTTATCACTTTCCGGATACGGACGGAGAGTTTGAAGGTATCGACAGCAAGATACTGCTTCGCAAGACAGTGGAGCTGATAGCAACAAAAGGTTACACCGTAAGCAATGTGGACGCGACAGTGTGTGCCGAACGTCCGAAACTGAAATCCCGGATACCGGACATGCAACGTACCTTGGCCGAAGTAATGGGTATTGAGGCAGATGATGTTTCCGTCAAGGCCACCACGACCGAGCAGCTTGGATTCACCGGCCGTGAAGAAGGCATTTCTGCTTATGCCACCGTGCTGATAGAAAAAGAAATAGG
>CAZYVE010000023.1:0-29094 GCA_964651035.1 uncultured Bacteroides sp. | reverse complement strand
TTTCAGCACGGCGGTTTTCAAGACCGCTGTAATCGACCACTCTACCATCTCTCCTGTCGGTTTATGTATGAATGGTTTTAAAAAGCGTTGCAAATGTACGGATTAATTTTAACTATGCAAATGTTTTTTGAAATAAGTATAGTGCAAACCCTATTTATTTTTTAATTTAAGCTTTCCCGGATTCCGATATCTTGCCTCTAAAAAGGTGAAATCTGTGATGATTTTTCCTGAAACCTGTTTAAAGTATAGAGTCCAATAATTATACCGGCGAATACAAATATTCCGCGAAATAACAGAAAAGCAGAATAACAGCAGCATGCGAGTAGCAATGCGTCACCGTGGTGCTTGTTAAGATGTATATTTACGCATTCAGCGTTTACAAATGTAAAATCAGCCCCCTAAAGGTAAATTTATATTATAATCCGCGCAAAAAGTGAGTCGTTATTTTGCGTAATAAAGAAAAGATACTACCTTTGCACTGCAATTGAGAAATTGTTAAGATAATTTTTCATAGGCTAAAGATTTGGATTAGTAATAGGTAATTATGTAAAGGTAAAGATTGGACTAAAAAAAGTTTTCAGATTAGGATTTGAAGTTTTTTAAGGTAAAGAAAAGTTGATTTTTAGGTGACATTTTAAATGTTAAAAAGAAAAGCCATATTTGGCTTTTCTTCTGGAGGCGAGAAGTTCGTGAGAACTGGCTCGTTTTTTTATATCAGAACGAAATACAGCAACCATAAAATTAACACATAACAAACAATAACTTATCACATTATGAACAGCTTTGTATATGACATACCTGTAAAGGTGTATTTCGGCGAGAACCAACTGGGACATCTCGGTAAAGAATTGAGCAGATTCGGCAAGCGCGTACTTATGACTTACGGCGGAGGCTCCATCAAGAAAAGCGGCCTTTACGATAAAGTCATGGCAGAAATGGGTAAAGCCGGACTGGAAGTGTTCGAGCTTGCAGGCATCGAACCCAACCCCCGCATAAGCTCAGTACGAAAAGGTGCGCAAATATGCAAAGATGAAAAAATCGACGTATTGCTTGCCGTAGGCGGAGGATCTACATTGGATGCCACAAAATGGATGGCAGCAGGAGCTTGTGTGGAACATGATGCATGGGATTTCTTCAATGAAAAGTGGGCACCGGTAGAAAAGGCACTGCCTATCGTAACCATACTCACGCTCTCGGCCACAGGCTCGGAAATGAATGCAGGTGGTGTTATCAGCAACCCTGAAACCAAAGACAAGATTGGACGCATCGCCCGACCATTGCTTCCGCAGGTATCATTTCTCGACCCCACACTGACTTATACGGTAAGTCCGTATCAGACGGCTTGCGGTTCTGCCGACATGATGTCGCACATCATAGAGGTCTATTTTGATATGAACAAGGATATATATATGCTGGACTGTTTCATGGAAGGTATGATGAGAACCATCATCAAATACACCACCATCGCAATGAAGGAGCCAGATAATTACGAGGCACGTGCCAACTTGATGTGGACATCTTCATGGGCTATAAACGGATTCATCAACGGGGGAAAGCAACAGGCATGGAGTTGTCATCCTATGGAGCACGAACTGTCTGCCATCTACGACATAACCCATGGATTGGGGCTTGCCATACTCACCCCACGCTGGATGGAGTATTGCCTGGACGATACAACTTTACCCAGATACGTTCAGTTCGGTGTGAATGTATTCGGTATTGACGCTTCGCTGAAACCAAATGACATTGCCCACGAGGCTATCAGAAGGCTCTCCACTTTCTTCTTCGATACATTGGAGCTGAAACGTACGTTCACTGAAGTAGGTATAAAGCCAGAAGATTTTCCCATAATGGCGAGAAAAGCTTGCAGAGGAAGTATTTTGCCTGGTTTCAAGCCGTTAGCACAGAAAGATATAGAGAATATATTTGAAATGTGCCTGTAATACAATCCCCGCACTGACCATACGCGTTGTAACCGGGTATACAATATAATCACCCGATGAGCGATACAGAATGCCGCGATATCCAGATGATGGATATTGCGGTTTCATATTATATAATGGCCATGCCCCAGATTTTACCGGTATAATTCTTAGCACTGATGTATGCTCACAGCTCAACAATGCTTTTATTACCATGCGAAATAATGTTTAACACCCTCTGCAAACCCAATATAAGATAGAAAACACACTGCAACATTGTATGGATTATAAAATTTAGTGTATTTTTGCACAGATGATTATTTATATTGGTTTGTAACTAAAAATCTGATTTTATGGGGATATTTTCCAAATTCTTTAATAAGAATGGCAACGAAGGCTCTTCCAGAAATGTCGAAGACTTCGTATCGCTAACACGCGTTTACTTCCAGTCTGTAATAGCCGTTAATTTAGGCATTACCAACATCCGTTTTATTCCTGACGTAGCCAACTTCAAGCGTTTGTTCAAAGTCCCGACGCAAGGCGGTCGCCTTGGTCTGGGTGAAAAAACCGCCTCACGCAAAATGCTGATGAAGGATTATGGAATAAGTGAGAACTTTTTCAAGGAAATCGACACCTCCATCAAGAAGCACTGCCGCACTCAAAACGATGTACAGTCTTATCTTTTCATGTATCAAGGTTTTTCCAATGACCTGATGATGCTTATAAGCAACCTGATGCTGTGGAAATTTCGCATACCTTCCATATTCAAAGGCACACTGCGAGCCATGACAGAAAAGACTGTGCACGACATCTGCACAAAGTTTGTATGGAAAAAAGACGATATTCACAAGACAGCAGCTGCCGTACGCCAGTACAAGGAGCGTTTGGGATATTCAGAACAATGGATGTCAGAATATGTATTCAACGTAATAATGCTGGCCAAGAAAGATGCACGTGGGAAAAAGTCTGAAACAAAAAAATGACAATACCTGGTGTGAATAAAAAATCCGACCTTCCATTCACAGCCTATACATGCTATATATAAAAATAACTTACCCAAGATACGTAGTAACTTCGTAAACTTGGGTAAGTTTGATTATGAGATTCGTCAGACAGTCTCAAAACCCATTGTCAGGCCTTTCCTTTTGCCTTACCTTTGGAAGTAGCTTTCTTTGAAATTCCATCGGCTGATGATGCCGTTTGGCCTTCTGCTTGTTCCTTGTGCTTTTTCAGCTTATTATTGGCCTTATCCAATTCCTTCTGCAAGGCTTCAATCTCGCGTCCCTGGTTCTGTATTGTAGTCAGTAAAGCATTCAATTCTTCATTGTCCACATCCACAGGATACAAGGCATCCACACGCTTGATAAAATCGCCCAAAATGTTCATGTAGTTTGTAAAGGCATCATAAGGAGATTCGTAAATGCCCCTGTTCATGCCAAGACCATTGTTTTTCGTTGTCATGAAACGGAAGTTATTGCTGGCCTGCAGATAATCCCAGTCTTGCTTGATACGCTTATCATTGCACAAGTGCACGCGCTCAGCCACACTGTACAACTTGTTAAAAGCTTCACGTTGCATGGCGTTCCCCAGCCAGCAGCTTGTGTCACGTTCCTCATCGGTCCACGACATCGGGTAAGGAACATCCAACTGTGAGACAGACTTGAGCTTGGTAACGATTTCAATAGGAGTGGAGAATGTTATTCCTTTCTCTTTGGCACATATAGGCAAAGCCTTCAAGAACTCCAGGATATTGGACGACAGAGGTTGCGCAATGCCCAACGCGCTTAATTCCATGAAAATATTTATCACCTGTTCTTCTTGCGGCAATGCATCAATCCAACTGATATAACGGTCGGCAAACAGAGGATATTCATTCCAGTCTGAATTGGAAAAACGCAAACTGATATCGTCCGACAACTTATAGTCGCGTAACAGCAACTTCAAGTTGGGATTCATATTGCAATGATATACATAATGTGGGCTCTTCCAACCGAGAACATGCTTGGCTCCTTCAGTAAGCATGCCCTTGAACCCCATTTTGGCCACAATAGCTCCTATTTCGTCTGAATAAATCAGGCTCGAGTTCCGGAATACTTTTGGTGACTTGCCAAATATTTGCATTATTTTGGCACTTTGGCGCATAACCTCTTCCTTGAAGCAATCCTCGTTGGCAAGAGAAGACAAGCCATGCGAATAAGGCTCTGCCAGGAACTCACAACAACCGGTATCATTCAGCTGATGCAACAAATCTACTACAGCCGGCGCATGTATCTCCAACTGTTCCAAAGCCACACCTGATATGGAAAGAGCCACTTTGAAAGCCCCCTCAGACTTCTTCACCATCTCGATGAGCGTATTAAGAGCCGGGATATACGAACGTTCGGCTACTTCATTAATACTCATCTCGTTGGCATAATCATCATAATAATAATGGTCGTTGCCGATTTCAAAGAAACGGTAACGCTTCAGATGTATAATCTGATGTATTTCAAAATAAAGACAGATGGTTCTCATTTCTAATGTATGATGTTTGATTATTTACCATAATTTTTTAAAACGTTCTCATATAGGCCTCGTATTTTCCAAGCTACCTTTTCCCAAGTGATGCCGTCCACTTCTTTCTTCCCTTCTTCCTGCAAATACCTGAACAATGAATCATTGGTACAGATAGAATAAATGGCATCGGCCATGGCATGTATATCCCAATAATCAACCTTGAACACTTTATCCAGGATTTCACCGCAACCCGACTGTTTGGATATTATGGAAGGAGTACCACACTGCATGGCCTCCAGCGGCGCGATGCCAAACGGTTCGGAAACAGAAGGCATCACAAATACGTCACTGTTCTTATATACCTCATATACCTGCTTGCCTTTCATAAAACCCGGAAAGTGGAAACGGTCGGCGATGCCACGTTCTGCAGCAAGATTAATCATAGAATTAAGCATATCACCAGAACCGGCCATAACAAAACGGATATTACGCGTGCGGCTCAATACCATAGCTGCTGCCTCAACGAAATATTCCGGTCCCTTCTGCATAGTAATGCGGCCTAAGAATGTCACCACTTTTTCTTTAGAATGTTCAGGACGCGGAATATCCTGATACTCCTGTGATAATGGATACACGGCATTATGCACGGCAAATACCTTGCGCGGATCCTGATGATACTCGTTTATGACTGTGCGTCGCGTCAATTCTGACACGCACATTATACAGTCCGCATAATCCATACCATTCTTTTCCATGGCATAAACAGTGGGATTCACCTTGCCACGGGAACGGTCGAAATCGGTGGCATGTACATGAATACACAACGGTTTCCCACTCACCATCTTGGCATGTACACCAGCCGGGTATGTCAGCCAGTCGTGGGCATGTATTATGTCAAATTCCTGCCGGCGTGCAACCACTCCCGCAATTATCGAGAAATTATTAATCTCGTCATACAGATTGGAAGGATAACCACCGGCAAATTCCATACATCCCAAATCGTTGACATGCATATATGAGAAATCTGCATAGATATGACTGCGCAAGTCGTAATACAGTTCCGGCGACATATCACCTACCAGACGCGATTTCAGGTAGTTGTAATCTACGTCGCGCCATACTATCGGAACCTGGTTCATGCCTATGACGCCCAGAAACTTTTCTTCTTCACCAGTCGGCTTCGGAAGGCAAAAAGTTGTCTGCACATCCCCCTGCATGCTAAGCCCTTTCGTTATTCCATATGAAGCGACTGCAAGGCCGCCATAAATTTTGGGAGGAAATTCCCAACCAAACATTAAAACTTTCATCGTTATTTCCTCCTCTTCTTATTGGTTATATTTAGACAGCAACTTAAGTATACGTAAAATCTCAGCTACATTCATTGCAAAAGAAACGGCACCGCGTCCTGTGAAAGGCGGATTTCCGTCGAACAATTCCGGTAATGTCCCTATACAATGATTGGTCATTTCCTCTTCCATCCCGATAAGATAACGTTCTACGAATGAAGTCCCACTCATCTTATAGATACGCAAATAAGCCTCCATATAAAATCCCAGTAGCCACGGCCAAGCCGTTCCCTGATGATATGCATAATCCCTTTGAGTCTGTGGCCCAACATAATTGGGATTATACCCTCCGCTTTTGGGACTCAGCGTGCGCAGTCCTTTCGGTGTAAGCAGCTCCTTTGTCACAATGTCAAGTACCTGCTTTTTCTGAGCTTTATCCAGCGGAGAATAGTCTAAGGCCACTGCCAATATCATATTGGGACGCACACTCCAATCCATCATATATCCGTCTACATAATCGAACAGATAGCCATATTCATTGCGGAACACATCGACGAACGACTTGGCTGTAACTTCAGCCTGTTCGTCCAAGATGTCGGCCAAAGCCGCATTGCCACATTCACGTGATATATCTGCTACAAATTTAAGTGCATTATACCACAATGCATTTATTTCCACAACATAACCGGTACGTGGAATGACCGGATGCCCGTCCACCGTCGAATTCATCCACGTCACAGCCTTGTCCCTACCGTTGGTGTAGAGAAGCCCATTGTCGTGCAAGAAAAGGTTATCATGCTTGCGTCCACGTATATAGGCCATTATATCTTCCAACAGGCTGCCGTACATTTCGTAACAGTGATTTAGGGAAGTAGCCTTAGCGTAACGCTGTAAGCTCCATATAGCCCAAAGCAGCACATCCGGATGCTCCATCTCATAAATCTTATAAGAAGAAGGTTCGCCTGCCATATATTGCCGTAAAGCCTTTTCTGCTGTTCTCATCACGTCTTCGAACTCATTCTGCTCGTCGACAGCAAGTGTGAGTCCCGGCAAAGAGACAAACAAGTCGCGTGCACGACATTTGAACCACGGATAGCCTGACAACACGTAATGCTCCCCTCCCTGTTTGTTATGAAACTGGTGGGCTGAATTCTTGAGACAATGATAAAAGCTGTCCCTCGGGGTACGCTCAGCTACTTCCATCTCAAATGTGCGCTTCAAGGTACGGACAGATATTTCAGACACACCAGCCGAGAATACCACACTTTCACCCTTCTTTATATCCACCTCAAAGTAACCGGGTACATACAAGTCCTCATTGAAATCGTAACCTCGCTCTTGTTCTTTGGTATAGACTATGCCACGGTACCAGTCTGGCTGGAAATGGAATTCGTTCTTTTTGTTCAGTTGCATGTACAAATCCGGATAACCGGGATACATGCACGTCTTTATCCCATTTTCAACCAGTTGATAGTCACGGTTCACCTGAGCATTTTCATGGGTATATTCACGCACACTGCGAAATGCCAGGAAAGGACGGAAACGAAGCGTTGTAGCAGAATGTGCATCCACCAACGTATAACGGATAAGAATACGGTTTTCATGGTGCACGAAGACCTTCTCCTTGCGGAGGATTACTCCACCTACACGATAAATCGTGGCCGGAATACGCTCGCAATCAAACTCACGGATGTATTTGTGACCGTTAGGACTGAAGTGCCCGCCACCATAATAGTGTAATCCCAGATTGAACTCAGCACCATGTTGTATCACCGTCTCATCCAAAGACGACAATAATACATGGTTTTCATCATCCAGATTAGGCACCGGAATGACAAGCAAGCCGTGATACTTGCGCGTATTACAATCTACTATGGTCGTACAATGATAGGCACCCGATTTATTCGTCCGGAGTATTTCCCGAGGCAGAGACTCCTGCAAGTTAATCATGAGAGTCTTGTCAAATCGTAAATAGCTCATAGTTGTACTTTATTTTTTTAAAGGTTAATCCATTCGGTTATACAAAGTGTTCTTCAAAAGTACGAATTTATGACTACACATGAAATAAATTTGTCTTTTTTTTCAAATTCAGCATAAATAATCGTAGTATTGCACGGCTTTTGGACAATAATAATTATTATCAGAACATGAAATATGAGACGCTACGCATGATACTCGCCGCTTTCATACCGCTGTGCCTGTTGTTCGTTATGTATGTCCTTAACGCGTTGGAAGCAGGTATGGAATGGGATTTAACCATGCTGGGAATATATCCGCGGGAATGGCGCGGTATATCGGGCATAATCACCCATCCGCTGGTACATGGCGATTTCGGCCATTTAGCAGCCAACACGTTGCCGCTGTTCTTCCTTTCGTGGTGCCTGTTCTACTTCTACAGAAGCATAGCCCCGGCTATCCTGCTGCTCGTATGGACCGGATGCGGGACGCTTACATTCATTATCGGCAAACCGGGCTGGCACGTCGGAGCAAGCGGCATCATCTATGGGCTGGCATTATTCCTGTTCTTCAGCGGAATATTGCGGAAATATGCTCCGCTGTCAGCAATATCCCTGCTGGTAACTTTTCTTTACGGAGGATTGGTTTGGAACATGTTCCCACAGTTTGCACTTCCAACCACCTCCTGGGAAGGGCATCTGTCCGGTGCCGTCACAGGAACGTTGTGCGCTATAGCATTCAAAGATAAAGGGCCTCAACGCCCCGAACCTTTTTACGGTGAAGAAGACGAGGAAGAGGTTAATGAAAATGATGAAGAAAAGCATGGGGATGAGATTTTGCATTAGTTTCTTTATACTATACTGAAGACATCATGGAAGGATTTATATCTGACAGTTTGTATATAAACAATAATAAACGCAACAGCAGCCTCATCAACCGCAGAATGATTTTCCGTGTACTTGGTGTACTGTTGCTGGTAGAAGTGTGCATGTTCCTGATGTGTGCCTCCGTAGCATATTGGTATAAGGAAGCCGTATGCCGGGATTTCATGCTCGTGTCAGGCATAACAACCGTGGCGGCAATATTGCTGATATTGACAGGACGGGGTGCCGGACACCGGATGAGCAAACGGGACGGCTATTGCATCGCCACCATGACATGGGTACTGTTCAGTATCTTCGGGATGCTGCCGTTTTATATGAGCGGCAGCGTGGACAGCATAACAGATGCTTTTTTCGAGACCATGTCCGGATTTACAACCACAGGAGCAACCATCATGGACGACATCGACACGCAGCCGCACGCCATACTCTTCTGGCGCAGCCTGACACAATGGATAGGAGGATTGGGCATCGTGTTTTTTGCCATAGCCATACTGCCGGCATTCGGCGAAGGAGGTAACCTTCAACTTTTCTCGGCCGAGGCGGTAGGTGTGACGCATGACAAAATATATCCAAAGGTAAGTGCCACATCACGCTGGTTGTGGACCATATACCTGATACTTACCGTCAGTCTGGCTGTGCTGCTACGCCTCGGCGGTATGGGATGGTTTGATGCTGTATGCCAGACTTTTGCCACCGTTGCCACAGGAGGGTTCTCCACCAGGCAAGCCAGCATAGCATATTGGGACTCACCATATATACAATATGTGATAAGCGTTTTCATGATACTGGCAGGTATCAATTTCTCCCTTTATTTTTCATGCTTCAAAAGAAGGATAAGCAAAGTATGGCACGACGGGGAGACACGTTACTTCCTCGGATCGATAGTTTTGCTTACTGCCATCATAACCGCAGCCCTTATACTGGACAACGGTTATGGCGTGGAAAAGGCTTTCAGAAAAGCATTATTCCAGGTAGTGACATTGCACACATCGTGCGGATTCGCAACAGACGACTACATCTCGTGGCCGCCGTTCACGTGGGTACTGCTGGTATATGCCATGCTGGCAGGAGGATGCACAGGCTCAACCAGCGGGGGGATAAAGAACCTGCGGCTTCTAATAATGGCCAAAGGAATACGCAACAACTTCCGCAAGATGTTGCACCCGAACGCCATAATGCAGATACGCATAAACCGCCAGGCATTGACTCCGGGCGTAGTTCTGTCTGTAGCTTTCTTCATCAGCATATATGCACTGTCCATACTTGTAGGATGGACACTCATCATACTCTTCGGGGTAGACTTCACGGAGGCATTCAGCGTAGCCATATCCAGTATCGGCAACACCGGGGTTGGACTAGGGCAATATGGACCGGCATCTTCGTGGAGCACCTTGCCGGAAGCCGCCAAGTGGGTTTCATCGTTCATGATGCTGTTGGGACGTCTGGAGATGTTTGCTGTACTGCTTCTCTTTTACAACGCTTTCTGGAAAAGTCGCTGACAAACCACGATTACGACCAACTTAAGATATAAACAACAGGGAAAGTAGGCACAGGCTTTTAGCTACGGCAGGCATTGCTTTTCGAAGCAAAAGAGCTATTTTTGTTGGTTCTTAGCATTAACGGGAAAGACCCGTATATAATAATATGGTATATAATATAACTATTTGACATGTCACATACATTACCGGGCAAGGGTAACATATATTGGCAATCATTCTGCATCTTCTTCAAAATAGGAATGTTCACCATAGGTGGAGGATATGCCATGGTACCCCTTATCGAGAAGGAGATTGTAGATAAGCGGCATTGGCTGCAGCGGGAGGATTTCATAGACTTGTTGGCCATATCGCAGTCTGCACCGGGCATACTGGCAGTCAACATGTCTATCTTCATAGGCTACAAGATGCGTGGCATAAGGGGTAGTGTGGTAACTGCGCTGGGCACGGTACTACCATCGTTCATCATCATATTGTCCATAGCCATGTTCTTCCACAACTTCAAAGACAATGAAGTGGTGGAACGCATCTTCAAGGGTATACGTCCGGCTGTGGTAGCACTCATCGCCGCACCTACGTTCAGCATGGCTCGCTCGGCCGGAATAAACAGGTACAATGTCTGGATTCCAATCATATCGGCATTGCTGATATGGCAGTTGGGATTCTCGCCTATATGGATTATCATAGCTGCTGGCGTGGGTGGATACCTGTACGGCAGAATTAAAGGACATTAGTAATCTGGCACAATAATTCTCCATATATCAACGCACGCACGTATCACTCATATAAAAAAACTACATCAACCCAAATGCTTTTCTTACAGTTGTTTTATACATTCTTCAAGATAGGCCTCTTCGGCTTCGGAGGCGGGTATGCCATGCTTTCCATGATACAAGGTGAGGTGGTGACACGCTACGGTTGGCTTACAGCACAAGAGTTTACCGACATTGTGGCGGTAAGCCAAATGACACCTGGTCCGATAGGTATTAACTCGGCCACATATGTAGGCTATACGGCCGTAACGGGCGCGGGCTACAGCATGGCATGGGGTATAGCCGGCTCGGCAGTAGCCACGCTGGCAGTAGTGTTGCCATCATTCATTCTGATGCTGGCTGTCAGCCGCTTTTTCCTGAAGTTTCAAAAGCATCCGAGTGTAGAAGCCGTATTCGCCGGATTGCGCCCGGCAGTGGTGGGGCTACTGGCCTCTGCCGCGCTGGTGCTGATGAATGCCGAAAATTTCAGTTCACCGAACTATGTAAGTTACGCTATCTTCGCGGTAGCCTTCGTAGGGACAATACGTTATAAGGTAAACCCGATACTGATGATTGTTATATGCGGAGCAACAGGGCTGCTGCTATATTAAAAGAGTCAACCCTGCAATACCCAGAAAATCAATGAGTGTAGTATGGATTAAGGACTGCTGAACAATAATATTCTGGAAGCATGGCATAACTCCTCCCTTGTATCAGAGCTTCAGCTTCTTTGCCACACCTTTCGATTCGTTCCACATCCTGTCCAACGCTGTCACAACATAACGAAACTTCGTTTTGCCATCTTCGTAAGGCAGTTTGAAGTAGGTATAAGGTGTTATGCCCACTATGTGTGAAGGGTCGTCAAGGTCCACCTCTTCTCCTCTATCGAAACGATACACCACATACCTGAAAGCCCTCTGCATCTCATCGCCATCGTCTTTAGGAGGTGTCCAGAACAACATATATCCGTCTGATGTCCACGCAGTCTTCAGTCTTCGAGGCTTGGAAGGTATCTCGCTATCCATGAAATCAAACACGGGCACCAAAGCCGGATACTTGTGGTATTCCCTGCGCAGTGCATCAGCTATCCTGCCATCATTGTTAACCACGGCTGATGCCGGCCAGAAACAGTTCCCGCTTATTGTCTGATACTTGCGTGTGAGTTTCATTTTAGCCGGCAGTTGATTTATGGCCGGGTTGTCAGGGTCGACATTTTTCACGGTATTTTCCACCGACTGTCCTATGACGAGCGGCCTGTTACCAGTGTTACGAGCCCACCAGTCCACCAGTTCAGCATAATCGGCTCTTGGGTGTCCTATGTGCCAATATACCTGCGGTATAGTATAATCTATCCAACCTTCGTTTGCCCACAGAAGCACATCGGCATACAGGTCGTCATAATTTTGCAGGCCGTTGGTGTTGCTACCCAACGGGTCAGTAGAACGGTTGCGATATATCCCGAAAGGTGATACACCGAACTTCACCCAAGGCTTTATCTCGCGTATTTTGTAATGCAGGTCTTCAATCAGCATATTAACGTTGTGGCGTCTCCAATCGGCCTTCGATGCGAAGCCTAACCCCATACGTTTGTAATCTTCGTCATCTGGAAAATCTTTGCCTGCCACAGGGTAAGGATAAAAATAGTCGTCCATGTGTATGCCATCCACATCGTAACGTACCACGATATCGCTCACTACCATACATATATGTCTGCGGCTTTCCGGCAAGGCCGGGTTGAAGTATAGCTGATCTCCATAGGTAACAAACCATTCCGGGTGTATATGGTAGACATGCCCCGGAGCAAGTTCGTTCTTCAGAGTGGTCTTGGCACGATAAGGATTAACCCACGCATGCAGTTCCATACCACGGCGATGACACTCTTCCACCATATATTCCAACGGATCCCAGTAGGGTGATGGAGCCTGTCCCTGTACGCCAGTCATGAAGCGGCTCCACGGTTCAAGCCTCGATTCGTACAGAGCATCAGATTCGGGCCTAACCTGAAATATTACCACATTTATGCCAGCCTCATGCAGAGCGTCCAATTGCTGTGATAGGGTGCGTTTCATCTTATCGGCAGACATCCCCTTGAACTGTCCGTTAACAGATTGTATCCATGCCGCACGGAATTCTCTCTTAGGATGAAGCTCAGACTCTCCTTGCATCACCTGTGCAAACAGATGCATTGCCGGTATGACAGCCAGCAGTATAGCGATGATTTTTTTTACCTTCATAGTACATTTATCATATCGAATTCAACAATTTACCGGACAAATATACGGCAAATAAAACGGAAAAACGTATATTTGCAGTCTGAATGTATAGCGGAAGCATCGTGAATTTTATGCCTATGCAATCTTCATCCATATTAATAAAAGGGGCGCGGGTCAACAACCTCAAGAATATAGACGTAGAAATACCGCGCGACAAGTTGGTGGTCATCACCGGATTGTCAGGTTCAGGCAAATCTTCACTCGCTTTCGATACACTCTATGCCGAAGGGCAGCGCCGCTATGTGGAAAGCCTGAGCAGCTACGCACGCCAATTCATGGGTCGTATGAGCAAACCAGAATGCGATTACATAAAGGGTATTCCACCTGCAATAGCAATCAAACAGAAGGTAAACAGCCGTAACCCGCGTTCCACGGTAGGCACATCAACGGAGATATACGATTATTTGAGGATGCTCTACGCACGGGTCGGACATACATTCAGCCCGGTCAGCGGCCGCGAAGTAAAAAAACATTCCACACAAGACATAGTAGACTGCATGCTTGAGCATCCGGATGGGACTCGTTTTACGGTACTATCGCCAATTACGCCACGGGAGGGGCGTTCCATAACCAAGCAACTGGACATATACCATAAGGAGGGTTTCACACGAATAGAGGTGAATGGGAAAGCCGAACGTCTGGAAGATTACATTCCTAAGGATGAAGATACACTCTTCCTGCTGGTGGACCGCATGACAGCTTCACATGACAAAGATACCATGAGTCGACTTGCCGACTCCGCAGAAACGGCAATGTACGAGGGAGACGGGGCATGTCTGCTGCGCTTCTACCAGAAAGACGGCAGTACGAGCCTATTCCGCTTCAGCAACAAGTTCGAAGCTGATGGTATTACTTTCGATGAGCCTACAGATCAGATGTTTTCTTTTAATTCGCCTGTAGGAGCATGCCCGTGTTGCGAGGGCTTCGGAAGGGTAATAGGCATAGATGAACATTTGGTGGTGCCTGACCGCTCGCTCTCCGTATATGAAGGAGCTGTAGTGTGCTGGCGGGGCGAAAAGATGGGCATATGGCGAGAAATGGTAATACGCGGGGCTGAAAAAGCCGGATTTCCAATCTTCACCCCATATTATAAACTGACCGATGAGCAACGCCGCATGCTATGGAAAGGCACTCCTTATTTCGAAGGTATCAACGATTTCTTCAAGATGCTGCATGACAACCAGTACAAGATACAATATAGGGTTATGCTGGCACGATACAGAGGAAAGACCATCTGCCCGGAATGCCACGGTACTCGCCTAAAACCGGAGGCAAACTATGTGCGGGTAGGTGGACGCAGTATATCAGAATTGGTGGACATGCCTGTGTCTGAACTGGCACATTTTTTCGACACATTACAACTCAATGAACATGATAATAAGGTTGCGGGACGCATACTTACAGAAATCAACAGCCGAATACACTTTCTATTGGATGTAGGACTGGGATACCTGACGCTGAACAGAATGAGTAACTCGCTGTCGGGAGGTGAAAGTCAACGCATCAACTTGGCGACCTCATTGGGAAGCAGTCTGGTAGGCAGCTTGTATATATTGGATGAACCAAGCATAGGACTGCACAGCCGTGATACAGACAGGCTTATACACGTTCTACGTCAGTTGCAGCAACAGGGAAACACTGTTGTGGTGGTAGAGCATGATGAAGAGATAATCTGCTCGGCAGACTATATCATAGACATCGGGCCTAAGGCGGGACGCCTCGGAGGCGAAGTAGTTTATCAGGGGGAGATGAAAAATATATTGGATTCCGCCTGCAAATCACATACTGGCTACAAGGAAGGAGAGACATCAACAAATAACAATTCGTTACCTGTATCTGGCAATAGCTACACGGTACGTTACCTGTCGGGAGAAGAGACTATACCAGTGCCAACGCAACATCGCCCATGGAACAATTATATAGAGATAAATGGGGCACGCGAAAACAATCTGAAAGGTATAGATGTACGTTTCCCCTTGAATGTTATGACTGTTGTCACCGGTGTGAGCGGTTCAGGGAAGAGTACTTTGGTGCGCGATATACTGTACCGTGCTCTCAAACGTGAACTGAACGAATGCAGTGAACGCCCGGGGGAGTTTATATCCATAGGGGGGGATATTCACAATCTGAACGATGTAGACTTCATCGACCAGAACCCAATAGGAAAATCCACACGCAGTAATCCGGTCACATATCTCAAGGTTTACGACGATATACGCAAACTCTATTCCGAACAGACTTTGGCCAAACAGATGGGCTACACGCCGGGATACTTCAGCTTCAACAGCGAAGGAGGACGTTGTGAAGAATGCAAAGGCGAAGGAACAATTACAGTAGAAATGCAATTCATGGCAGACCTGGTGCTGGAATGCGAGTCTTGTCATGGAAAACGTTTCAAGGCAGACACACTTGAAGTAAAGTTCCACGATGCAAATATCTACGATGTACTCGAAATGACAGTAGAGCAAGCCATAGAATTCTTCGAAAAGAACGGACAAAAAAAAATAGCCACTCGCCTGCAGCCATTGAAAGATGTAGGACTTGGATACATCAAACTGGGACAGTCATCCTCTACTTTATCCGGAGGGGAAAACCAGCGGGTAAAACTCGCATATTACCTGAGTCAAGAGAAAGCAGAGCCAACCATGTTTATTTTTGACGAACCGACTACCGGCCTTCACTTCCATGATATCCGAACATTACTGAAAGCCTTCGATGCATTGATACTACGCGGGCATACCATACTTATCATCGAGCACAATCTTGATGTCATAAAATGCGCGGATTATGTGATAGATCTTGGACCGGAGGGAGGTGAAAAGGGAGGCAATATCGTGGTGACAGGCACACCTGAACAAGTTGCCTTGTGCAAAACAAGCTATACAGGACAATTTCTCAAAAATAAACTCAAACAGAGATGAACTCAACATAGTACTTATGTAAATTAATCAATATAAAATTAACCCCTGATACCTGATTTACAGATATATTTTCCATCTTTTAAAATAAAACACAATGAAAAAGTTCTTCACAACTGGTCTTTTGGCCGCCATGAGTCTCACGGCAAGCGCACAATCGTTTACCGAATGGCAAGACCCGAGAATCAATGCCGTCAATCGAACACCGATGCATACAGATTATTTTGCTTATGAATCGCAAGAGGCAGCAACTAAAGGTGAGCGGGAAAAATCGTCAAACTATATGTCGCTCAACGGACTTTGGAATTTCTACTGGGTTAAAGATTCTGATGCACGCCCTACCGAATTCTGGAAAACAGGATTCAACGATAAAGGCTGGGGCGAGATGCCAGTCCCCGGAGTTTGGGAATTAAACGGATACGGCGACCCAATATATCTTAATATAGGATATCCTTGGCGGGAACAATACAAAAACAATCCTCCACAAGTTCCGATAGAGAACAATCATGTAGGTTCATACCGCCGTGAATTCACAATACCTGCCGAATGGAAAGGCAAAGATATTATTGTCCACTTCGGTTCGGTAACTTCCAATATATATCTATGGGTCAACGGACGTTATGTAGGCTATAGTGAAGACAGCAAATTGGAGGCAGAGTTTGACCTTACGTCCTATCTGAAGCCCGGGGAAAAGAATCTGATTGCTTTCCAAGTATTCCGGTGGTGTGATGGTACTTACCTGGAAGACCAAGACTTCTTCCGTTACAGCGGGGTTGGGCGCGACTGTTACCTTTATGCCCGTGAAAAGAAACGTATCGAAGATATACGGGTAACTCCTGGACTTGATGACGCATACCAGGATGGCACCCTTACCGTCAACGTCAGCCTGAAAGGCAGTGGACGGGTACAGCTAAAACTGATGGATGCAAGAAATAATGAAGTATCTTCTGCTACTACGCGAGGAGAGACAGTAGTAATGCAAGTCGCTTCACCGCACAAATGGACTGCAGAAACTCCATATCTTTATACCCTTTATGCACAACTGGAAGGCTCGTCCACCACAGAAATCATACCTGTTAAAGTAGGTTTCCGCAAAGTGGAAATTAAAGACTCCCAAGTACTGGTAAACGGACAGCCTGTACTTTTCAAGGGTGTCAACAGACATGAGATGGACCCGGATGGCGGCTATGTAATATCGCGTGAACGCATGTTGCAGGATATCAAGATTATGAAGAGTTTCAACATTAATGCAGTGCGTACCAGTCATTATCCAGATGACCCATATTGGTATTATCTATGCGACAAATATGGCTTATATATGGTGGCAGAAGCAAACATAGAATCTCATGGAATGGGGTATGGTAATGAAACCTTAGCCAGACGTGACGACTACAAACAGGCACATATTGAACGCAACCAACGCAATGTGCAGCGTAATTTCAATCATCCAAGTATAATATTCTGGTCGTTGGGCAATGAAGCGGGTTATGGCCAGAATTTCGAAGAAGCTTATGATTGGATAAAAGCCGAGGATCCGAGCCGTCCGGTACAATACGAACAAGCATCTTATAATGGCAAGACAGATATCTTCTGCCCCATGTATTATGACTACAAAGGTTGTCAGACCTACTGTGAAGATGAGTCCAAGACCAAACCACTCATACAATGCGAATATGCCCATGCCATGGGTAATTCGGAAGGCGGATTCAAGGAATATTGGGACTTAGTAAGAAAATATCCTAAATATCAAGGGGGCTTTATCTGGGATTTCGTTGACCAATCTATACGTACCATTGGCAGTAACGGGAAGACTATTTACGCATACGGAGGAGACTTCAACCGGTTTGATGCCAGCGACTTCAATTTCTGCGACAACGGGCTTATCGGTCCGGACCGCCGTCCGAACCCGCATGCCTATGAAGTACGTTTCTTCTATCAGGATATATGGACTACACCAAAAGACCTGTCCAAAGGAGAACTGAACATTTATAACGAGAACTTCTTCCGAGACCTATCTTCTTACTATATGGAATGGGAAGTATTGAAGAATGGAAAACCAATGCGGACAGGACGAATAGATGATCTGGACGTAGCACCACAGCAGACGGCTACAGTCAAGATAGACATCGGTTCTGCATGCCAATGTGCCGAATGGCTGTTGAACGTATCTTATAAGCTGAAAACCGACGATGGCATATTGCCTGCCGGGCATATCGTAGCACGTAATCAACTGGCGTTGACCCAATATAAAGCTCCTTCAATGGCACTTGTCAATAAAACAGGAAGCAATGAAGAAACAAAAAATCCGACCATCAATAATGATGACAATCACTACCTCATCGTCACAGGAAACCGTTTCCGAATTGAATTTGATAAGAGAGACGGCTTCCTAAGTCTGTATGAAGCCGATGGTATCCTGTTCACCCAAGAGGGTAGTTTGTTTAAACCAAACTTTTGGCGTGCACCTACCGATAATGACTTTGGAGCAAATTTGCAGAACAAGTATCATGCCTGGAAGAAACCGGAAATGCAACTGACTTCCTTCAACCAGTATATCGAAAATGGACAGGCCGTAGTGGAAGCCGGTTATAATATTCCTGCGGTATTCGGCAAATTAACTCTGACATACGTCATAAATAACTGTGGAGCCATAAAAGTAACACAACGCATGACAGCGGACAAAAATGTTACAAATGTATCTGACTTGTTCCGCTTCGGCATGCAACTGCAGATGCCCGGCAATTTTGAAACAGTAGAATACTATGGACGTGGTCCTATAGAAAATTACAGTGACCGCAACAATAATACTTTCCTTGGAATATACCGGCAAAGTGTGGACGAACAGTTCTATCCATATATCCGCCCTCAAGAAAATGGCAACAAGACCGATCTCCGCTGGCTGCGCATCCTTAATATAGCAGGCAACGGCTTGGAAATAACAGCCGAAGCGCCATTCTCGGCTTCAGCCTTGCACTATACCATTGAGTCTCTGGATGAGGGTGTCGAAAAAAGACAGATGCATTCTCAGGAAGTAGAAAAAGAGAATCTAACCAATGTCTGCATTGACAAGTTGCAGATGGGTGTAGGCTGCGTTAATAGCTGGGGTGCACAGCCACTGCCAGAGTATCGGATTCCATATGGAGATTATGAATTTACATTCATCCTCACACCGGTGAAACATAAATTGCCACACGCAATATATTAAACACAATATTACAAAAAATGAAACAACCACCTGTCATACTAACTATTGCCGGCTCCGATCCATCCGGAGGAGCCGGTGTACAGGCCGACATAAAGACCATATCGGCTTTGGGAGGATTTGCCGCAGCTGCTATTACGGCCATTACCGTACAAAATACTCAGAAGGTAATGAATGTCAAATATTTGTCGCATATACTAATTACAGACCAAATAAAGGCTGTACTATCGGATTTTAATGTATCTGCTGTCAAAATAGGCATGACCGGCCAGTACGATATTACTAAAAACATAGGCTGCATATTTCTTAAACTAAAGAACATACCAATAGTCTTTGACCCGGTAATGGTCTCCGGCACAGGATTCAAGCTGGCCAATGAAAAAGCCATTAATGCGATGCAACTCTTCCTACTGCCTATCTGTCGCCTGGCTACACCAAATTTATTCGAAGCATCTATACTCCTAAACGAGAAAGTAGAGACGTTCGATGATATGAAACACGCAGCGATGGCCCTGTGGCAGAAGCATCATTGTGCTTTCCTTATAAAAGGAGGACATTTGGATGGAAACGAAATGGTAGATGTATTGTTTGACGGTCAGTTCCATTACTTTACGGCACCGCGTATCAACACAAGAAACCTGCACGGAACAGGCTGCACATTGTCTTCTGCCATCGCCACATACCTTGGTATGGGGTTTGAATTGCCCGAAGCCATAACACAAGCCAAAGGCTACCTGAACAGGGCTTTGGAAGCCGGTGCCGACCTGCACATAGGACACGGCAACGGACCGTTGTGGCACAGTGTGGATTACAGCCCGTTATGAAATTACGGGCGAGATGAAAATTATTGTCCTGACATCCCCTGAGTTCCTGCCCGGAGAATGCGGAATACTGGGTGATTTGCTGCTGCACGGCGCAGATGGCATACATTTGCGAAAGCCCGGATGCAGCAAAGAACAAATGGAACAGCTGATTGAAGGCATACCTGTGGAATTGCGTCAGCGGCTCACGTTACATGAACACTTTGACCTGCACAGCCCGTACAACGTCGGAGGGATACATCTGAACAAGAGGAATCCGCAACCGCCTGCAGATTACCATGGCCGGCTCAGCTGCTCCTGCCATACCTTGGAAGAGGTTGCAGAACAGAGTATGTCTATGGACTACGTTTTCCTCAGCCCCATATTCGACAGTATATCCAAACATGGTTATATGGCCGGATTCAGCCATGAAGAGCTGCAAGAAGCCAGCCGTAAAGGTATTATAGGCAGAAAGACCATTGCATTGGGGGGAATCTCGAAAAGCAGGATACCGTTGGTTAAGGGCATGGGCTTTGGTGGAATAGCCGTATTGGGTGACGTGTGGCAGGGATACAGAAATCCCGCAGACAGGGAGAAAATACTGAGACATTTTGACCTGCTGCGGGATGCTACCCGTTGAGAAACTAATGTTTCAGGACGGATATTATCTCATCTGCCACTTTTTTGCCGGACATCAGCATGCCGCCGAAAATGGGGCCCATACGAGGGGTACCCGATACAGCCGATACAGCCATGCCGCACACGTAAAGACCGGGATAGATTTCCTTCGTGCCACGCACTACTTCTTCCTCGCCGGTTACAACGTCCAGCGACTTTTCTCCGACAACGCCTCCTGTCTCCGTAGCAAGGCGGACGCCATTCTTGCGGGCAACAGTAGCACAGATTTCGCTGTCGTGTCCTGTCCCGTCTACTACAACTTTGGCCAAGATATTGAGCGGGTCAACATGAAGTTTCTCAAGCAGGACCGGCGTCCAGTTTACCACTACGCCACCAACACGGTCGGCCTTGAATATGACGTCTTCCACCGAATAGCAGTTGAAAATAGTTGCACCGGCATGTACTGCATGATACAGCAGTGAAGAAGTACTTTCTACAGAATCCATTACATACAGACCGTCACCCAGAGGCGTGTAATTTATTTCAAATTCGCGTACGATAGGTATGGCTTCTTCCTGTATTACTATTTCATTGAACATCATGCCTCCGCCCCACATGCCTCCGCCAGGAGCCAGCTTGCGGTCAAATTGAGCCACTTTCAGTCCGGCTTTTGCCAGATAATAGGCAGCCACTATGCCCGACGGGCCACCACCGGCGATGGCCACGTCCAAATCTAAATTGTCCTGCAGCTTACCGAAGTAAGTGCTCACAATTCCTCGTGATACTTTTGTTTCAATCATTGTTGCTTGTTTAATTAATTAAAGGTTAATGATAAATGTTTATTGATAAGCATCTTACCTAATGTATGTAATAAGGCTGATTAAGTTACGTACAATGATACCTTAAAATATGTATTGCAGTAGTCTGATATACGTACAGTAGGATTACTCCTCTTCTTCACGGCCTATAAACTCACAGTCCGTAAGACGCTGGCTGATACGCATGGCACAGAAGTTCGGGCCACACATGGTGCAATATTTGCCGTTCAGGTGGTTAGCCTCCGTATAATATTGCTGTGCCCTCTCCGGGTCGAGACTCAGATTGAACTGGTCTTTCCAACGGAACTCGTACCTTGCCTTACTAAGCGCATTGTCCCTTACCTCAGCACCGGGGTAGCCTTTGGCCAGATCGGCTGCATGGGCGGCTATCTTGTATGAAACGACTCCCGTACGCACATCTTCCTTGCCGGGCAGGGCGAGATGTTCCTTAGGCGTGACATAACACAGCATGGCAGTTCCGAGACTGGCTATCTGGGCGGCTCCTATGGCCGAGGTGATATGGTCGTAACCGGGTGCTATGTCAGTTACGATAGGGCCGAGTGTATAGAATGGTGCAGCATGGCATTTCTCAATCTGCCGCTTCATATTCTCATCTATCTTGTGCATGGGCACGTGTCCCGGCCCTTCGATGAAAGTCTGCACGTTTTTGTCCCATGCTCTCTGTACCAGTTCGCCCATAGTGTCGAGTTCGGCAAACTGTGCCTTATCGTTGGCATCATGTATGGATCCCGGCCGTAACCCATCCCCCAGCGATATGGCCACATCGTAACTCGCACAGATATCGCATATATCATCAAAGTGCTCGTACAGGAAACTCTCCCGCCCATGTACCTTGCACCACTGCGATATTATACTCCCTCCACGGCTCACCATGCCGCACAGGCGCCCTGCTGCCAGGCCTATATTCTTCAGACGTATTCCGCAATGTATGGTGAAGTAATCCACTCCCTGCTCACATTGCTCTATCAGCGTATCGCGGAAGAGTTCCCAGGTCAGGTCTTCAGCCTTTCCATTGACCTTTTCCATAGCCTGGTACATCGGTACAGTGCCCACCGGCACCGGACAGTTGCGTATTATCCACTCGCGCGTCTCGTGTATATTTTCTCCTGTAGAGAGATCCATCAGGGTATCCCCTCCCCATTTGCAGCTCCATATCGCCTTTTCCACCTCTTCCGTTATGGTAGAGGTCGTGGCAGAGTTGCCGATATTGGTATTTATCTTTACAAGGAAGTTTGCACCTATTATCATAGGTTCAGCCTCCGGATGATTGATGTTGGCAGGCAATGCAGCACGGCCTGCGGCTATTTCACTACGGACGAATTCCGGAGTCACATGTGATTTTATTCCCATTTCGCGATTGTTCATATTCTCGCGTATGGCCACGTATTCCATCTCTGGAGTTATGATACCCTGCCTGGCGTAGTACATCTGTGTTACTTGGCATCCTTTCCTGGCACGATAAGGCAGGCGAATGTGTCCGAAGCGCAGATGGTCGAGGCTTTTATCAGCCAGACGCTCCCGTCCATATTCGGAGGTTATCTCCGGCAATAATTCAACATCGCGCTGTATTATCCATTTTTCTCTAAGGCGTGGCAGGCCTTTAGTAAGGTCTATTTCCACCTCTGGGTCGCTGTATGGACCACTGGTGTCATACACATATACCGGTGAATTCTCTGTCAGTATTTGCTTGCCGTTCTTTACAGTCACCGTTGGTGTCAGATTGACGCGGCGCATACCAACCCTGACATCCGGATACAGCTCTCCTTTCATGTACACCTTTTCCGAAGCTGGATAGGCGATTCTAATCTGTTTGTCCATATATAAATGAATACTTGTGTTATTTTGAAAGTTCAATGATTCGTCTCATCTCATCAACAGGGTACTCAGCACAAAGCACACTGCTGCTTAGGGCAATGCCACTCAGTCCTATAGACTTCAGAGAGCCAATGTCTTCTACCCTGATACCTCCTATACCTATCATAGGAATATCTATGTTTTCTTGTTTCATCCGCGCAATAATATTGCGATACCCATCCGCCCCAAGTATCGGAGCAAGATTCTTCTTGGTAGAAGTGTAGCGGTAAGGACCGCACCCTATGTAATCTGCACCGTCGGCATATAAGCGGCACACATCCTCAAAAGTATTTGCCGTTCCACCTATGCAAATCTTCGGGCCGAGGTAAACACGTGCATCAGCCACAGGCATGTCGGTTTTACCAAGATGTACTCCATCTGCACCGATCTTTTTCGCCAACTCCACCCGGTCGTCAATCACAAAAAAAGCCCCTCTGTCCCTACATAGTGACTGCACCTCCAATGCAGTAGCCTCGGCCACATCATCAGTTGCATCTTTCATACGCAACTGCACCCATCGGCAGCCACCTTCTAAAGCTATACACACGGAGCCGACATAAGAAATCTTATCGGTAAAATGCGTTATAAACTGTACTTGAAACATAGAAACAATGCATCATTATTAATGAATAATGTAGAAGAAAGGAGAAACCTTAACGATGCATTTAAAATGAATACATGATATACTCAAAAAATTCCCTACGGTGGCATAACCCACATCAGGTTCATTGGGTATAATCTCAGCCTTTGCATCAGTGCAAGGCACCCCCTTTTCTGAATAACGACACAAATAACGAGAAAAAAAACGGGATATCAAAGAAAAAATATTTTTTAGGGACTTAATGTTTCTATAAATGCCCGTCTGCGAAGCCCTTCGTACAAACATGTTCAAAAAAGATGTTATATAACATAAATTGAAGCGTCTTTTTTATGCTTTTCAGCAATCTTTTTCTTACTTTTGCCGCGCTTTTGGATGGGATATCCAAAAAGGGCTTTGATGTCTTTACATGTCATGATTGACAAATCGGTAAATTCATCACAGAGCCTAACCGATTATTAACTAAACCGTATTGCATGAAGTATATTAAATGCATTTTTGTTGTATTATTAATTTGTTCATTGACTTCTTTCATTAGTAAGGGCAAAAGTGCCGAAAGCCTTGAGGTAGGCGATGCGGCACCGGATTTCCTGATTGAGACTATCAACGGCAGACAAGTGCACATGGCACTCTCCGATTTGAAAGGCAAGTGTGTATTACTCAGCTTCTGGGCAAGTTACGATGCACAATCCAGGATGCTCAACGCAAGTTTAAGCAAGGCATTCAGGGATGTGCCGGACAATAACATGGAAATGGTCTCAATCTCATTCGACAGATATGAATCAATTTTCGAAGAGACTGTCCGGAAAGACCGGTTAGATAATTTGTTCTGCTTTGTCGATACCACAGGTATTACTTCTGAGATTTTTAAGGATTATCGTTTGGACAAAGGATTCACAAGCTATATTCTGGACGATAATGGCGTAATCGTAGCAAAGGATGTAACTCCACAGTCATTAGCTGACTATATGAACTGATATCCTCACAAGGGATATAGCAATATCATTGAAAGAAGATATACAACAAAAAGATGAGAGGATTTTGCCTGTCTGGGCAAAATCCTATTTCTGTATCATATTATTCATTTACAAAGTATAGGGACTCACAATCATAACAGAAAGCCACGCATCCATATCATAATCATATATGTCCGCTGCACACACCTATAACCGTAAACGTGGTAATACTATCTGTAATAAGGGTTATAGGAGTACCGGGCGAACCTTTTACTTTTGTGAAATAAAATTAAGCCTTGTTTAAGACAGAGCTAGTATCTACACAAAAAACACATCCGCGGATACGCAATGAAAGAAAAGACGTTGGATTTGAAAACCGTATACGAGTGTAACCGTTGCCTTGGAAGCAAGACTTTCCATCCGCAGGTAACTCTTATCAATCTGGAGAAGCCTGGCTTGGACGTGAATGCTGTCAAGTTCGAGTTTTATGCCATTCTGCTGATTGAGAATAATTCGTGCGGTTGTTGCTGTGGTTGGAAATATTACGATTTTTCCGATGCCACCATGGTATTCCTCACCCCCGGAGAAATATTCCGCATGAGTACGGCCAATACACTGCCCGACAAAGGGTTGTTGCTGGCATTCCATCCCGACTTGCTGCAACGTACTTCATTGAAGAACCATATCGATAATTATACATTTTTTGCATACAACAAAGATGAAGCACTTCACTTGTCACAACGTGAAACGGCCACTGCCGTATGCTGTCTGGAAAACATAGAAGAAGAACTGCACCATCCCATAGATGTACACACGAACATTATTCTCTCGCGCCACATCGAGCTGTTGCTGGATTATTGCGCACGCTTCTACGAACGACAATTCATAACACGTGAGAACAGGAATAAACTGCTCATAAAAAAACTGGATAAATTATTCGGGGAATACATTGCATCGGGAAGATTGCAAGACGGAGAAATACCTGCTGCAAAATATTGCGCTAAGGAATTACGCCTCTCCACAGCATACTTTTACGACCTGCTGAAAATTGAAACAGGAAAGACTTTCGACGAGTACCTCCAACTCAAAAGGCTTGACGCGGCAAAACAAATGCTGCACACCCCAGACAATACACCTGCTTTCGTAGCACACTGGTTAGGCTTTTCCGATATATATGATTTCAACCAGATATTCGAAAAAATCACCGGCTCCACTCCCGGCCAATACCGCTACTCCCAAAACTGACACGCCAGATATCATCCCCAAACACTTCTGTTCAGAAGCACTGCCCCTATCTTTCCTCATAACCAACAATCTAAACATCAGTCTGCCCAACTTAGATTAAGGAAGGATAAAAAAACAAAAAACAAAAACAGCAAACAACACACACGCAGCTATTTGGCTAATTTTGCAAAATAATTGCAGAACAGTTAATTTGATGATAATGGACACGATGTTTGACACTCTGTTGCAGTTACCCCTATTCCAAGGGCTGGCACAGGAAGATTTCACAAACATATTGGCAAAAGTGAAGCTGCACTTCACCAAATATAAAGGAGGAGAACTTATTGCCGGGAAAGACAGCCTGTGCGACCGCCTCACCTTCATGTTGCAAGGCGTAATAAGCGCCACGACTTTGTCTGCCGACAACTCATACGCTTTTACAGAGTACTACACAGCACCTTACCTCATCGAGCCCCAATCACTATTCGGCATGAAGACATGCTACGCCGCCACCTATGCATCCGAAGGCGAATCGAATGCCATAAGCATAGACAAACCATTTATGATGAGAGAACTGTTCAAATACGATATTTTCCGGATGAATTACATGAACATCGTAAGCAACCGTGTCCAGGTGCTGCACGGCAATTTATGGGCCGGCTGTGCAGACGGATTAGAGGAAAGGATATCTGCCTTCATAATGTCGCGTGCCGAACGTCCCAATGGCATGAAAATGTTGAAAATCAAAATGGAAGAGCTGGCACGGATACTGAACGATACACGGGCTAACATCTCAAAGACATTGAATGCCATGCAGGACAAAGGATTGCTGGAGCTGCACAGAGGCGAGATATTAATCCCACGTATAGAGAAACTCACTGCCTATGACCTGATACCAACCACACCATGAGAACCTCAAGGCTTATACTATCATTCGTTTTATCCTTAATTATTGCCGGCCACCTATATGGGCAACATCCTTCCATCCCCGATTATCCGATATACAAAGGGGTTTCCGCACCTTTCGCAGGGTTCATAGACGGATGGATAGTGGTTGGCGGAGGATGTAATTTCCCTGACGTACCGGCTGCCGAAGGAGGCAAGAAAGAGTTTTACGACAAGCTGCATGCCTGTCCGCTCATTGACGGAAGGGATACCGTGTGGAGTGAACTACCGCCGCTGCCCACGCCGCTTGCCTACGGGGCTGCGGTAGAGACGGACAGCGGCCTGATATGCATCGGAGGGCAAAACACCGACTGGGCTTCATCCGAAGTTTTCCGCATCACCCGCTGCAAGGACGATGGCAGTTTCCAGATACTCCCGATGCCATCTCTTCCGGTTTCTGCCGACAACTGTGCCGCAGCCCGCTTGGAAAACTATGTTTACATTACCGGAGGCAACCAGTCCGACGGAGGCAACGGACTATATGCGCTCGATTATACCGACCCGCACGCCACGTGGCAGAAGCTCGCCCCTTATCCGGGAGCACAGCGCACACAACCCGTTCTCCTTGCTACGGGCAATGCGCTTTACCTTGCAGGCGGTTTCTCCTACGACCCGGACAATAACCGATGCCACCTCTCCGACAACATATTAAAATATGACATTGCCACCGGCTCATGGAGTGAAGAGTGCACAATCGTACCCGAACAGGACGGCGGCAAACGCTGCCTTGTGGGCGGAAGCGGAATTACGTTCGACGGCAAACTCATACTGACGGGAGGGGTCAATTATGACATCTTCCTCGCGGCAATGGAAAAACGCGCTCCTGCCGACTACATGACAAAGCCCGCCCCGTGGTACAGGTTCAATGACGACCTGCTGGTATATGATATCGGACAAAAGTCGTGGACTGTCATCCCCTCCGTACCAGGAATGGCGAAGGCAGGCGGCATCCTCCTGGTACATGAGGGAATGCTCTACATGGTTTGCGGAGAAACCAAGCCCGGAATACGTACTCAGGAGGTTGTTTCATGGCCGTGCTCCTCCCTGCCCTAATTCCGACAGGCAGTCTCCCGATAATCATCAAAAACTCCCTGATTCGCATTATCCATTTCCACAATGCCCTAACAAAAGGATAGGGTCTATGCATTGATTTTTTAATCTATACATTAGACCCTATTAGTCTGCACAGATTGGTTTCGCAGCAGATTGAACTTGTACGAGTCCAGCGGTTTTCTCCTGCCGCATAGATGATGACGTCCACTATCAGATATCTTATGGTCATTATTCTTTGCAACCATTGGTTAGTGCTTGACAATCTATCATGATGCAAAGGTCGATAGACAGATTACTGATTACAGCACCAATATCACAGAAAAAAGCACCGTCCCTACTGAGATGGTAGGAACAGTGCTTCTTTATACTTTTTAGGATCTGAAGTTATATTACGTCCAATGGCGAACGCTTCATTACCAATGGATAACGTTCGGGGTGCTTCAAGCTTTCAATCTCAAGATCAATGTCCAGCTCCGGCCATTCAATAGCATTAGGACCTGCCATGCGGACATTGAGCGCACTGCTTACACGAGCATCGCGCAACCAAGGCACACGGTTATATGAAACAAAATAATCTTGCCCTAATACGGACAGCATCATACCTTGTGCATTAATCATCAATACGCTTACCGATGTGGGCTGCAAACTGGTGCTTAAATTCGTTTCCATATCGTTCTACTAATTGAGTTATCTTTTTCAAATCTTTACTGCCGAAACCATAATTACTTGCCAGTTCAATATCCGGTTCCAACCAAAACTTGGCTTCACATTCAGCCTTGATCACATGGATGTGTTTCCGTTCTTCCTCATTTGAGTATATTTTAAACACAAATCCATCTTCTTGTCTGAACTTGGGACTCATAATCTATCTTCTACCAAATGCAAAAGTAATAAAATCATTAAATTAGTCGCATAAATTTGAGGGAAATATCAAAGGAAATCAAAGTTACATTTATATCAGAAGCTATTTTGATTTTATTCGATGAATTTGTTAAGCATGATTTGTACGGATGCAATCTGTA
>CAZYVE010000022.1:0-29112 GCA_964651035.1 uncultured Bacteroides sp. | reverse complement strand
ACTTTTTGTTATTTTTTTGTCAAAAAGTTCACAATAATGCTTGTAGTGAGTATTATTTATTGTACTTTTGTACCCCAAATATCATTTTGAAGAATGAGACAACTCAAAATCACTAAAAGTATTACAAACAGGGAGAGTGCTTCTCTCGATAAGTATTTGCAGGAAATCGGGCGCGAAGACCTGATAACAGTGGAAGAAGAAGTTGAACTCGCTCAGCGCATTCGCAAGGGTGACCGTGCTGCATTGGAGAAACTGACACGGGCTAATCTGCGTTTTGTTGTATCTGTAGCCAAGCAGTATCAAAACCAAGGCTTAAGTTTGCCCGATTTGATTAATGAAGGAAACCTGGGCCTGATTAAGGCAGCCGAAAAGTTCGATGAGACAAGAGGTTTCAAATTTATAAGTTATGCAGTGTGGTGGATACGTCAGTCGATATTGCAGGCCTTGGCTGAGCAGTCGCGCATAGTCCGTCTTCCATTGAATCAGGTAGGCTCACTGAACAAAATAAGCAAAGCTTTTTCCAAATTCGAGCAGGAGAACGAACGGCGTCCCTCTCCGGAAGAACTTGCGGATGAATTGGATATTCCGGTCGATAAGATTTCTGACACTTTAAAAGTTTCTGGCCGTCACATATCGGTTGATGCGCCTTTTGTAGAGGGAGAAGACAATAGCCTGTTGGACGTGCTTGTTAATGATGATTCTCCGATGGCAGACAGGTCATTGGTAAACGAATCTCTCGCGAGAGAGATTGATAGAGCTCTTTCTACATTGACAGACCGTGAGAAGGAAATAATACAGATGTTTTTCGGAATAGGACAACAAGAAATGACCTTGGAAGAAATCGGTGATAAGTTCGGTCTTACCCGTGAACGTGTACGTCAGATTAAGGAAAAAGCAATAAGACGGTTAAGGCAAAGTAACCGCAGCAAATTGCTTAAATCTTATTTGGGATAGAATTAAGATACAAAAATCTGCGAGATAGCCAACTCCCTTTAATCTTTTCATCTCCGTACCCGCGTAATGAATACAGCCATCTCCACATGCGTTGCCGAAAAGATGGCTATGGGGATCTGCCACGAACTTGAGGCTTATATCAACCCCGAAAAACAAGCATTCTTTCCTCGTTTTTTCAAAACCGGGAAAGGAGAATATGGCGAGGGTGACCGCTTTTTAGGTGTAGTTGTGCCCGACATTCGTCGTGTGGCACGACTGCATAAGGATGAACCCATGCAAGTTGTCGATGTACTTCTGCAAAGTCCATGGCATGAGTGTCGTTTATGTGCGTTACTGATGTTAGTGGAACATTTCAAGAAATGCGGAGAGACACAGCGCAAAGATATCTACGAATTTTACCTGGGACATACTGCCCGCGTCAATAACTGGGATCTCGTAGATTTATCGGCACCTTACATTGTTGGAGAGTACCTGAAAGACAAACCACGGAATGCCTTGTACCGTTTGTCTGGTAGCCCGCTACTGTGGGAACAACGTATCGCCGTAGTGGCAACCCTCACCCTTATCCGTAGCAATCAGTATAACGATACACTCCGGCTGGCCGAACGGCTGTTGCACCATCCGCATGACCTGATACACAAAGCTGTGGGCTGGATGCTACGCGAAGTAGGCAAGCGCGATAAAACGTTGCTCGTAAGTTTTATTGAGGCACATGCAGCCTGTATGCCTCGTACTATGCTGCGCTACGCCATCGAAAAGTTCTCAAAAGACGAACGGCAGGCTTTCCTCATGATTGGAAAACTACAAATATCCAAGTCCACAAGTCTGTAAATACTTAACTATGCGGCAAGAGTCTGCATAGTAAATCCGGACAAGCTATTGATATATAATATCATTTGGCTGTATCTGGTTAACTGTGTCTCGTTATGAGCCGCCGAAACATTTGATAGATGTTATGGCGTTTTTCGGATAACACGTGCAGGATTGCCTACGGCAATGCTGTCTGCGGGAATATCTTTAGTGACCACGCTGCCTGCACCGATAATGCAATGATTGCCTATGGTTACCCCCGGACAAATTATTACCCCGCCACCTATCCAACAGTCCTCGCCGATGGTTACTGGATAGGCGTATTCCTTAGATTCGCGCCGCTCTATGTAGTCCATAGGATGGTGAGGGGTATATATCTGCACATTAGGGCCAACCAGCGTATGTGCACCGATGGTGATATAGCCACCATCAAGAAAGGTACAATTTGCATTCACGAATACGTGTTCACCTAAACGTATGCCATCTCCATGGTCACAATAGAAGGGTGGGCAGATTATGCTCGAAGATGGAATGCCGGGAATCAGCTCTTCCAATAATCTCCGGTAAGATTCATCATACGTGCTCATCATACGCATCTGCGCTAACAGGCGTTTTGCATGCTTAAATTTTATCTGAACTTCTGGTGCCGACATATCTGCCAGCAGACTGTTTCTCATTTTCTCTACTTCATTCATAATATGTTAGCCATGTATTTTAATTAATAACAAATTTACGTATACGTGAAAGTTGGCTTCACTTCATATAGCTATATAATAGGTGTGGCGGACAAATATAAGAATTTTCCTGTAAATGTGTACTCGCGGTTATATTTCACCGCATGGCTTTCGGGATTACAGGCTATCTTACAGACTACATTAACTACTTCTTGTAAGAAAAATGCAGCTACAATGTAACACCTTGAAAAAAAATTGTACTTTTACGCCGTAAAATGAATCAGATGAAACGAAGAATATACACAAAAGAATGGTTAAAACTGCATCCTTACGAAAAGGGTGGAAGTACTGACAGATATTATACCGATTTAGCCAACCGCATTTACCTGACGTTGCAGAATATGCCGATATCTTTTGCAATTAATTCTGAGGCCAGGGAAACAATAAGCTTGTGTATCAGTGCATGGTTTGAAGACATTATATCAAAGACAGGCATGTGGCAGGTATTTACGACCGAATGCGAGCGTAGATACGGTAGCAGATTGCCATTTTACCACTTAAACGAATATTATCCGGATGAAATCAATGTGGAGGATGTACGCTTCCTCATTTGGCATTATATGCAGCTGTTACAGACAGAGCATGTTATAAATCCTGAAGACCCGAATATTGAAGAAGCTGCAAACTCTGTTTATGCCTTGCTTGACAAAGAATATGAGAATGCTCCTGAAAACGAACAGTTGCAACTCTTTTTTGAGAAAGGAAGCAAATTGGGGAAAAATGATTTCTACCAATATCGGAAAATGCTGGAATGGTTTCATTATAGTTCTTATCTAACTATAGGAAATTCTGATATCTTATTGGCCGAGTGTGAGAAAGTGATAGAAGAAGATATCGAAAAATACGGAGACAACCTGGATATCGTGCTTTATGCAACACAAATCGGACAAATGCTGAAAATACGCAGTAATCTGTTAGGATGGAATTCGCCAACATGGCTGAAACACATCTTCATGTCATCAGCAGATGGACCGGTTGATGCGCCATGGGCGGATGTAAAGAGCACACAGCAGAGCTACTATCTGTATACAGGTGAAGACGATATGTACATTTACGTTAAGGACTTGTGCGAAACAGATGACGATTTCCGTATCATCAAAGAATCCTTAAACATGTCTGCTTTCACCAAGCTGGAACCGGATAAGACGATATTATCATGCATACTTGTTCGCTACGGGGGTGATTGGTGGCAGAACGGTATGCTGGTTTCCATTCAAGCTGATGAGCAAAATGAAGACTTACTGAAAGAAACCCGCGAAAAGTTGCGTGGTGAGAACGACAGGGCCGTATTCCGACAATTTATGAGGGCATCTGAAGGCAGATTCATTGTATTCTGCAAAGGTAAAGAAGGGATTATAAACTTCTATACACAGAAAATGGGATACAAAATATCACCGCAAGTGGAATTCCCTGAAGAGCTTTCCGATAGCAGCTATGTGGCCTTAAGTGCTACGCCGAAAAACGGGTTGTATATGCAAGTAGAACTCGTGGATTGCATAAATGCTCCAGACAATCCTTCATACGACCGGCAGACGGCAGAGAAAAATGCTCTTGCTTTAATCTGCAATCCTGATGTTGTATGCTATGAGATGAGCTGCATAATGCAAGACAAGGGTATGATATCAGATGCGACTCTTGGCACGTTAAGTTCTAAGGAAGATAGCCAACTTTTTGTCCGAAATAACGCACGTTTCCTGACTGACTACTTTTTCAGGAACAACCGTGAGGAAGCATTCAGCGACCCTGATCTGAAGGAATGGATTTTACAGGTAAACGGACAATAAAAATCAATAGAAAATGAGCAAAGAAAAGGTAAGAATCATCCTTACAGGCGACCGTCCAACCGGTCGTCTGCATATAGGACACTATGTCGGTTCTCTGCGACGCAGAGTGGAACTGCAGGATGCAGGGGATTACAAAAAAATGTTTATATTCATAGCTGATGCACAGGCGTTGACGGATAACATGGACACACCCGAAAAAGTACGCCAGAACGTGGTGGAAGTAGCATTAGATTATCTGGCCTGTGGACTGGATCCGAAACGATGTACGTTATTTATACAATCACAGATACCGGAATTGTGCGAACTTGCTTTCTATTATATGGATCTTGTCACGGTAAGCCGTCTGCAACGCAATCCGACTGTGAAAACGGAAATTCAGATGCGTAATTTCGAGACATCAATACCTGTCGGCTTCTTTACATATCCAATCAGCCAGGCTGCGGACATAACAGCCTTTAAAGCGACAACAGTGCCCGTTGGAGAAGATCAGGAACCAATGATTGAACAGGCGAGAGAGATTGTCCGACGTTTTAACTATATCTATGGAGATACGCTGGTGGAACCCGAAATCCTTTTGCCTGATAACGCAGCATGTCTTCGCCTGCCCGGTACGGATGGTAAGGCAAAAATGAGTAAAAGCTTAGGAAATTGCATTTATCTATCAGATACAGCTGATGAGCTGCAAAAGAAAATACGTGGCATGTACACAGATCCTAATCACCTGAGGGCGCAAGACCCTGGTAATGTGGAAGGTAACGCTGTTTTTACTTATCTTGACGCTTTCTGCCAACCCGAACACTTCGAACGTTATTTGCCTGATTATCCGAACCTGGATGAACTTAAAGCACATTATCGTCGTGGCGGTTTGGGAGATGTTAAAGTGAAAAATTTTCTCAACGCCATAATGCAGGAAACACTGGAGCCGATACGTAACCGTCGTAGGGAATTTGAGAAAGACATTCCGGCTATATATGATATGCTGAAACACGGATGTGAACAGGCCCGCGAAACAGCAGCGCAGACCTTGGATGAAGTACGGCGTGCCATGAAGATAAATTATTTTGATGACACTGAACTCATAGCCGAACAAACACGAAGATTTCAGGAGCAGGCGTGAAGATTATGTGTGATTTGGACAAATTCGGGAAAACATTCCTTCAATCGAGCAGGATATGCGGACTACATTTTTATGTTTTTCCTGCTTCTATGTAACGAATAAATACGTACTTTTGTACTGTTAACGATTCAATCTAAACAGAATATAGATGCCTGTAATATCCATACGCGGGGTAGAAATGCCTGCTTCACCGATACGTAAGCTGAGCCCCCTTGCTGATGCAGCCAAACAACGTGGAATTCATGTTTTTCATCTCAATATAGGGCAGCCGGACCTGCCTACTCCGAAAGTTGCAATTGATGCCATAAGAAATATGGATAAGACTGTTTTGGAATACAGTCCAAGTGGAGGATATCGCAGTTATCGTGAGAAATTGGTGAAATATTATGGAAAATATAATATTTGTCTGACAGCTGATGACATAATTGTCACATCTGGGGGATCTGAAGCTGTCTTATTTTCTTTTTTGGCTTGTTTGAATCCTGGTGACGAGATTATCGTTCCTGAGCCTGCGTATGCCAATTATATGGCTTTTGCCATATCCGCAGGAGCCAAAATCCGTACTATAACCACAACCATAGATGAAGGATTCTCATTGCCTAAGGTGGAAAAGTTTGAAGAACTAATAAATGAACGCACACGTGCCATTCTTATCTGCAATCCCAACAATCCTACCGGATATCTGTATACACGCCGTGAAATGAATCAGATACGCGACTTGGTAAAGAAATATGATCTATTCCTCTTTTCTGACGAAGTGTACCGCGAATTCATTTATACAGGCTCTCCTTACATATCAGCCTGTCATCTGGAGGGGATAGAGCAAAATGTGGTACTTATTGATTCCGTTTCAAAACGTTATTCAGAATGTGGCATACGTATAGGAGCACTGATAACCAAGAATGTACAGATAAGGGAGGCTGTGATGAAGTTCTGTCAGGCTCGCCTCAGTCCTCCACTGATAGGTCAGATTGCTGCAGAAGCTTCGCTGGATGCCGGTGATGATTATTTCCGCGATATATACGATGAATACGTAGAACGCCGTAAGTGCCTTATAGACGGTTTGAATCGTATTCCTGGTGTGTACTCACCAATACCCATGGGGGCATTCTATACAGTAGCAAGATTGCCGGTAGATGATTCTGACAGGTTTTGTGCATGGTGTCTGTCAGATTTCGAATATGAAGGACAGACTGTTTTCATGGCACCGGCATCCGGTTTTTATACAACACCAGGAGCCGGTCGTAATGAAGTGCGTATTGCATACGTGCTGAAAAAGGAAGATTTGAACCGGGCTTTGTTTGTGTTGCAAAAAGCTTTGGAAGCATATCCAGGTCGTGTCGCAGGATTAGTCCAATGAATTTGCCATTATTTATAGCACGTCGTATTTATCGGGGAGGGAATGGAAAGTCGAGAATCTCTGGCCCGGCTGTAATCATAGCCATGACGGGTATTGCAGTCGGATTGGCTGTGATGATTATTGCAGTGTCTGTCATTGTTGGATTCAAAGGGGAGATACGTGACAAGGTTGTTGGTTTTGGCTCTCATATTCAAATAACAAATCTGAATGCGGCAGGTTTTTACGAATCACATCCGATAGCGATTGATGACAGCCTGCTTGACTTGTTGTATACCTACAATGAAGTAGCACATGTGCAACGTTATTCAATAAAGGCCGGGATGCTGAAGACACAGGATTCTTTTCAGGGAATATTGTTGAAAGGCATAGCACAGGAATATGACACAGACTTCTTCCGCAACAATCTCGTAGAAGGGGAGTTGCCGCAGTTCAGTGATTCTGTTGCCGCTAATAATGTCATTATATCACGTACGATTGCAGAGAAAATGCGCTTAAAGGTGGGAGATAAGATAGATACATATTATATTCAGGACAATGTACGTGCCCGTCGACTGACTGTTACGGGTATTTACCAGACTAACTTCTCTGAATATGACAATGTGTATCTGCTTACCGACCTTAGTCTGGTGAATCGTCTCAATGATTGGGATAGGGGACAGGTAGGTGGCTTGGAAATCCGTCTGCACGATTACGGCAAGCTTGATGAGGTAACTTGGAATATTGCCACAGAGCTGGAGGGAAAGCGTGACGGTTACGGTTCCAAGTACGGCGTTGTTAACGTTCGACAGATGAATCCGCAGATATTTGCATGGCTGGATATTTTAGATGTCAACATCTGGGTTATACTGATATTGATGATGGGAGTGGCCGGTTTCACAATGGTATCCGGACTGCTGATAATCATCATAGAACGGACGTCCATGATAGGTGTTCTAAAGTCGCTGGGTGCCTGCAATCTTACTATAAGGAAAATTTTCTTATGGTTCTCCGTATTCCTTATAGGACGTGGAATGGTATGGGGTAATGTCATAGGGCTGGGCTTTTATTTACTTCAACGTTATACTGGAGTGTTTTCACTCAATCCCGACAATTATTATATGGATACGGTACCGGTATCTTTCACTCTTCCCCTGTTTCTGTTGCTCAATGTGTGCACATTGCTCGTTTCTGTACTGATGCTGGTAGGTCCTTCCTGTTTGATTTCACGTATCCGTCCGGCAGACTCCATGCGTTATGAGTAGCAGGAATTTAAGGCTATTTTCTTCTAAATTCATCTTTATTACGCAGGAGGTACGATACCCTCCACTGCAATGATTGCAAGGGGTGTAATATGTCGAATACGGGTAGTGTCCAGTAATAACGTCGTTTCTCCCCAAGGTTGCGTGCTGTAGCATTTACTGTAACAGCTTGTATGACAAACCGTAATAAGAAGGCAGAAACGGCTATAGCAGCTGCTGCCCAATGATGCAGCACGATTGCGGTTACTGCGGCTGCCAGCCACGATACATAGAAAAGCAGCCTAGTAAAAGTCTCCATTCCGTTCAGCCAGGGTTGTATGCTGTGGTATCTGCCTGAAGTGGACATGCGAGCTATGTGTTCTTCCCTCCATGCCGTAGCGCTTACCGGTGTGCTGCGCAATATCGTGGCATTCGGATTAACTTCAACACGTGTATTGCTGCCATTGCAAGTCATGTTTACGAACAAATCGTCATCACCTCCCCGCAGGTCCAGATGACCTGAAAACCCTTTGTTCTTATAGAAAAAAGCCTTGCGGTAGGCGAGATTATGTCCCAGCCCCATGTATGGTGAGTGTGCGAGTGCATAGCCCATGTAACGCATAGCGGTGAACAGCGAGTCATACGAAGCACACTTGTTCAACCACCCTCTGTCATATTCATATCCTCCATATCCGAGTACTATTTCTGTGCCGGGAGTGAAATTACCTGCTATGAGCCTAAGCCATTGGTCGGTACGTGGCACACAGTCTGCATTTGTCAGCACGATCCAATCATATTTGCTTGCCCTGATGCCGAGAGTCAGCGCCAGTTTCTTGTGACTGATGTAACGTGACGAATCTGGGACAAAACTCTGGTGCAGATTTGGGTATTTCTCTTTCAATTCTGCAATGTAATCGTTATTGTCATTGTTGCCGTTGTTAATTACTATCACCTCAAAAGGTTGCGGGTAGTCCTGCTGCAGTATTTTTAACAGGTTATGTCGCAGGTTGTCGGGCTCATCACCAGCGTATATGACGACAGACAGTGGAGGGAGTTCTGTAGCAGAATGTTTATGACTGTCGCGCCGCATATTGCGAGCCCTGAAATTGATGCGATTGTATATGCAAATGTAGTAAAGCAGTTGTAAAAACAGGAAGCCTCCGACAGCAACGAGCAACACTTTCTCCTGTATATATAATAATGAAAACAATTCCATATAATTTATCCGTCATTATGTGGCAAATATACGGAGAACGTACGAGAATGCAATGATGTATAACTGGGATAAATTTTCCCAATCTATATAATCCTTCCGGGCAACAATGCTTACTTTGAGTAATTTCCGTCTTACATCTCTATAATGTCTTCAGATGCAAAGGTCAGCTTTTCAGGGGTATTGTTTGTTACCACCCACGAGTTTTCGATACCAACCGGTCCTACCTCTGGCAGCACAATCTTTGGTTCGAGAGCGAATACCATGCCAGGTACCAGTTCCTGTCTTATTCTGGGTGCTATAATGGGTGCCTCGTTTATTTCCAGCCCTATGCCGTGGCCTATGAACTTTGCTTTCTGCTTTATCCCCATGAAGTAATCAGCCAATCCCGCCTTGTTTACGATGTTTATGGCTGTGTTGTACAAATCCTCGCATACAGCTCCGGGACGTGCTTGTTGCGTCACGGCATCCTGTATCTCGAGACAGACTTTGTGCGCGTCGTATGCCCGTTGTGGCAGCCGGCCTATGGAGTAAACCCGGCTCATGTCTCCCATGTAACCATTAAAATTGCCCCCCATATCTACCATCACAGACTGTCCTGCCTGCAGTAATGTGCCATTCACTCCTCCAGGCAAAGTAGGATCCAGCCCCTTTCCACCAAGGGCAAAGTCGTAAGGAGAGGGTATTGCTGCATTGTCTCCGGTCAAGATACTTCCCATGAATATTTCCATACTGCGGCCAAATACACGAAATATTCCCAGACATCCCTCCAAACGCATAAGCCTTTCTATTTCGATGGAAAATTGCCTGTCTGTCATGCCTATGCGATACACGGATGGTATCTGTTCATAAGCTTTGGTGTGAGCCGCTCCTGAACGACGGAACATCCCTATTTCTATCTCTGTCTTTACGCTGCGTACCTGCCGTATTATTGAGGTTCCGCATGGCAGTATTTCGGTGTTGGGAAAGCATTCGGCAATGCGCTGGTATTCCAGATACGACAGTTCGTCACCTTCGAGCATGAGCCGTTTGGGTATTGGCAGGCCGCAATTTGCAAGCATATCAGGCAATTGCTCTGGCTTGCGTATAGGGTGTACATATTCACCGGTAAGGTTATTGGGACGTTTCACGAAAATGTGTGCAGGTGCATGCAGAGGTAGATACAAATATCCGCTGACTATACGCCCATAAGTGTATATAAGGTTCACATTACAAGTGATTATGGCTGCATCTATTCCCTTCATGTCCATAAGGGAACGTATTTTATCGCGCCTTGATTTCAATTCGGCTATTAACATGGTTCTGCGTATTATTTAAGGGTTATGGGTGCAAAGTTAGTAATTCTGCACATAAACAAGCAGTTCTGACCATTAACTTTGGCATACATATTCTGTATATACCTATATATTGCTATTTCATTGCAGTAGAAAGACTCATATAGTTGGTATTGCAGGTCGGCGTGTGTTTGGCACTTGCGGTAAATCAGATATAATAAAAGTGCCGTTCCATAACCATTGCTGGTACGGGCGGCACAAGTTACAAATTTTTATATATGCAATGAAATTTCCTGTCAAATGATGCCTTGTCCCATCATGGCATGGGCAACTTTCATAAATCCAGCAATATTGGCTCCTTTCACATAGTTTATGTATCCGTCCGGTTCTGTGCCGTACTTCACACATTGTGCGTGTATGGCATGCATAATATCATGCAGACGCTCATCTACTTCCTTGGCACTCCAACTGAGATGCATGGCATTCTGGCTCATTTCTAAGCCACTGGTTGCTACTCCGCCTGCGTTTACAGCCTTTCCCGGTGCATACATCATTTTGTGTTCCACGAAAAGGTCGATAGCTTCAGGTGTGCATCCCATGTTGGATATTTCTCCTATGCATAACACATTATTGTCGATAAGATGGCGTGCGTCTTCACCGTCCAGTTCATTCTGGGTGGCGCATGGCAGTGCTATGTCTACTTTCACTTCCCATGGGCGTTTACCGGGGACGAAAGTTGCTCCCAGGAATTCATCGGCATAAGGCTCCACAATGTCGTTACCCGTAGCACGTAGCTCCAGCATGTAGTCTATCTTCTCTCCGCTGATGCCATCCGGATCGTAGATGTAGCCGTCTGGTCCGGAGATGGTAACTACTTTGGCTCCCAATTGTGTGGCTTTTGTGGCTGCGCCCCATGCTACATTGCCGAAACCGGAAATCGCAATGGTCTTGCCTTTTATATCGATGCCTTTGGTATCGAGCATCTGTTTCACGAAGTATAGCCCACCGAATCCTGTCGCTTCCGGCCTGATGAGTGAACCGCCGAATTCCAGTCCTTTGCCGGTAAAGGTCCCGGTGAATTCGCGTGTCAGTTTCTTGTACATCCCGAACATGTAGCCGACCTCTCTTCCTCCAACACCTATGTCTCCTGCCGGGACATCCATGTCGGGACCCAGATGGCGCCACAATTCCAATATGAAAGCCTGGCAGAATCGCATGATTTCTGCATCACTCTTGCCGCGCGGCGAAAAATCCGACCCGCCTTTGCCACCACCCATAGGCAGGGTTGTCAGTGCGTTCTTGAAAGTTTGCTCGAATCCCAGGAATTTCAGTATGGAGAGGTTTACTGAAGCATGGAAACGTATTCCACCTTTGTAAGGCCCAATGGCATTGTTGAATTGTACACGATAGCCTAAGTTAGTTTGCACTTCACCTTTGTCATCTACCCATGTGACACGGAATGTAAATACGCGGTCAGGCTCCACCAAACGCTCTATGATTTTGGCTTTCTCAAATTCGGGGTGTCGGTTGTACACATCCTCAATGGAAATAAGTACCTCCCTGACGGCTTGCAGGTATTCAGATTCGCCGGGGTGTTTAGCCTCCAGGGAGGCCATGATTTGCTCAATATTCATGATACTACATTTTAAGTTTGTTGGTAGTTGGCTGATACAAAATGTCAGCAGGAACTGATGCAAATATAAGAATATTTTTCAGAATGCTCTTGTGTGATGATTATATTTTGTTTTTTTAATAATAAAACGTCATTGTGGATTTAGAAACAGTTTCCATCCACGTGATAGTAGGGAACAGCGGGACATATACGCCGCGTGCGGGTAATGCGTAAGGGGCGTGCTTACGACAGGTCCTGATTTTTTGTTGTTTTCAATGCGCGTAAATCGGGGTTTATGGCTAAATTTGCCGCGGACAAATACAGAGTAACCAATCCTGATGATAGTTTGTATTGCAGAGAAGCCTTCCGTGGCACGCAGCATAGCCGATGTGTTGGGGGCGAAGAATAAGAAAGACGGGTATATAGAGGGAAACGGGTATCAGGTGACATGGACTTTCGGCCACTTGTGCACCCTGAAAGAACCGCATGAGTATGCGGCGGAGTGGAAGGCATGGCGACTTGAAAGCCTGCCCATGATACCTCCCCGTTTCGGAATCAAACTGATAAACAACGCTGTATATGAAAAGCAGTTCGGCATAATACGGCAACTGATGCAGAATGCCGATATGATAATAAACTGTGGGGACGCAGGGCAGGAAGGCGAGCTTATACAACGGTGGGTGATGCAGAAGGCCGGCGCACGCTGCCCGGTAAAGCGCTTGTGGATATCCTCTCTGACGGAGGAGGCCATACGCGAAGGTTTTGACAGGCTGCGTGATGCTTCAGACTTTCTCCCATTGTACGAGGCTGGCCTGAGCCGTGCCATAGGCGATTGGCTGCTGGGCATCAATGCCACGCGACTTTATACCATGAGATACGGGCAGAGGGGGCAGGTGCTGTCTATCGGAAGGGTGCAGACTCCCACCTTGGCGCTCATAGTTAGCCGCCAGCTTGAGATACAGCGTTTCAAACCGGAGCAATATTGGCTGCTCAATACCGTCTATCGTGACACCACGTTTTCTGCACTTGTCAGAAAGGATGAAGAAGAACTCGAGGCCGAAAACAATGCGCAGAAAGATAAGGCGTCCGGTATGCAGGGGAAAGACGACAGGCGTGGCATAGAACCCATAAAAGACAAGGTTCGTGGCGAAATCCTGCTGGAGCGGATTAAAGACATGCCTTTTACCGTAGGCAATGTGGCTAAGAAAGAAGGACGCGAAGCCCCTCCGCGCCTCTTCGATTTGACTTCATTGCAGGTGGAGTGCAACAGGAAGTTCGGTTATTCTGCCGACGATACCCTGAAAACCATACAGTCGCTTTACGAAAAGAAAGTGACTACCTATCCGCGTGTTGACACAACTTTCCTAAGTGATGATATTTATCCAAAGTGCCCGGATATACTGAAAGGCTTGCGCGGTTATGAGGAATTTACGGCCGTGCTGCAAGGAAAGGCTTTGCCTAAACCGAAAAAGGTTTTCGACAATTCAAAAGTGACAGACCATCACGCCATCATCCCAACAGGACAGTCTGCGGCCAATTTAACGGATATGGAGCGCAGTGTGTTCGACCTTGTGGCACGCCGCTTCATAGCCGTGTTCTATCCTGATTGCAGGTTTTCGACGACTACGGTCATCGGTCAGGCGGGTGAAATAGATTTTAAAGCTTCCGGACGGCAGATATCGGAAGCAGGTTGGCGTGTAGTATTTGCAACTCCGGGCAGCACAGTCATGCCGGATGAAGGAGATGGCAATTCTCCGGAACAACGGACATTACCGGTCTTTGTCAAGGGTGAGAGCGGTCCTCACAAGCCTTGCCTGGCAGAAAAGTGGACACAACCTCCGAAACCTTATACTGAAGCCACATTGTTGCGGGCTATGGAAACGGCCGGCAAACTGGTAGACAACGATGAACTGCGTGATGCCTTGAAGGAGAACGGTATAGGGCGTCCGTCCACCAGGGCATCCATTATTGAGACCTTGTTCAAACGTAACTATATACGCAAGGAACGCAAAAATCTGATAGCTACGCCTACCGGTATGGAACTGGTACAGACGATACATGAGGATTTGCTTAAATCGGCAGAACTGACAGGCATTTGGGAAAAGAAACTGAGGGAGATAGAAAAACGTACTTACGATGCCGCCCGTTTCTTGGAGGAACTGAAGCAAATGGTATGTGAAATCGTGGCAAACGTGTTGGCCGACCATAGCAATAGCCGTATAAGCATTGTGTCAACAGAACAAGCCAAGCCACAGAAAAATACTTCCGGAAAGTCAAAGTTGCAGACAAAATCCAAAGAAAAGAATCAGAGCAGAGCTATGACGGGCAGAGTCATAAAAAGAAACTCCCTTCCCGCCGAATCTTTGGCCGGAATGCCTTGCCCTGTTTGCGGAAAAGGTTTTATAATCAAAGGAAAAACTGCTTACGGTTGCTCTGAGTGGCGGAGCGGATGTATGTATCGTAAACCGTTAGGTTTGGGTTAAAATACTGTAGTCTCACTTTTTTTATTATATTTGCAGGCAAATATAATACCTTATTAAATGGAAATAAACTTATGGCAAATGTAATTAAATTACGAAAAGGCCTCGATATTAACCTGAAAGGTAAGGCTGCCAAAGAATTGCTTTCCGTAAAGGAACCTGCTATCTATTCTCTTGTGCCTGACGACTTTACCGGCATTGTTCCGAAGGTGGTGGTAAAAGAACAGGAATATGTGATGGCCGGAGGCTCCTTGTTTATAGACAAGTACCATCCCGAGCTTAAATTTGTCTCTCCGGTAAGCGGCGTTGTCACGAGTATAGAGCGCGGTGCGCGGCGCAAGGTGATGAATATCGTTGTCGAAGCCGCCGAGAAGCAGGACTATGAGGAGTTTGCCCAAATGGATCTTTCCCGTATGGACGGTGCACAGGTAAAGGAAATGTTGCTGAAATCCGGTATGTTTGCCTTCATACGTCAACGTCCTTATGATGTGGTTGCCGACCCTGCAACAGAACCGAAAGCCATTTTTGTCTCGGCATTTGACAGCAGTCCGTCAGCTCCTGATTTCGAGTTCGTGCTGAAGGGTGAAGAACACAATTTCCAGACAGGATTAGATGCCTTGTCCAAAATGGCAAAGACTTATCTGAGCATCAGTGTGAGCCAGACAAGCCCGGCATTGACGCAAGCGAAAAATGTGGTAATAACCATCTTCGACGGGCCGCATCCTGCCGGGAACGTAGGGGTACAGATTAATCACATCTCTCCCATAGTGAAAGGCGAAACAGTGTGGACTATCGGGGCGGAGGCTGTAATCTTCATAGGCCGTCTGCTGAACACGGGACGTGTGGATATGACCCGCACGATTGCCGTGACTGGCAGTGAAGTCCTGAAACCGGCATATTGCAAACTCAAGGTGGGTGCATTGCTGACAAATGTGTTTAAAGGGAATACCACTGTAGGAAAGAATCTGAGGTATATCAGTGGAAACGTCCTGACGGGGAAGAAGGTTTCTCCCAATGGCTTTCTCGGGGCATTCCATACGCAGTTGTGCGTCATACCCGAAGGTGACGAGATAAATGAAATGCTCGGCTGGATAAAACCTCGTTTCAGTCAATTCAGTGTAAGCCGTTCCTACTTTTCCTGGTTGACGGGTAAAAAAGAATATGCCTTTGACGCACGCGTGAAGGGGGGAGAACGGCACATGATAATGTCAAACGAATACGACCGTGTTTTCCCGATGGATATTTACCCTGAATATTTAGTAAAAGCCATCATCGCCGGCGACATAGACCGCATGGAGGCATTGGGCATTTATGAAGTGGCTCCGGAAGATTTTGCATTGTGCGAATTTGTCTGCTCGTCGAAAGTGGAAGTGCAACGTATCGTACGGGCCGGTCTGGACATGATTCGTGCTGAAATGGCTTGAACAGTAACCACCAATAATTATTCATAGAGATAAATGAAAGCTTTAAGAAATTATCTGGATAAAATAAAACCGAACTTCGAAGAAGGAGGAAAATACCACGCTTTCCGCTCCGTATTCGAGGGATTCGAGACTTTTTTGTTCGTGCCGAACAAAACATCGAAATCTGGGACGCACATCCATGATGCCATAGACAGTAAACGCATCATGTCGATTGTGGTGATAGCATTGATACCGGCTTTGTTGTTCGGTATGTACAATGTAGGATATCAGCACTTCCTGGCAACTGGAATGACAGGGAGCTTTTGGGAACTGTTCGGTTATGGTTTCTTCGCAGTGCTCCCCAAAATCGTAGTATCTTATGTAGTGGGTCTTGGAATAGAATTTGTCGTGGCCCAATGGAAGAAAGAAGAAATTCAGGAGGGTTTCCTCGTTTCCGGAATATTGATACCGATGATTGTTCCGGTGAGCTGTCCGCTGTGGATGCTTGCCATAGCAACTGCATTTTCTGTAGTCTTTGCCAAAGAGGTGTTTGGAGGTACAGGCATGAATGTGTTCAATGTGGCATTGGTGACACGTGCTTTCCTTTTCTTTGCATATCCTACCAAAATGTCTGGAGATTCAGTATGGGTATCGGGAGAGAGCATTGGAAGCTTGGGACAAAGTGTTGACGGGCTGACAGTCGCAACTCCTTTGGGGATAGCCAAAACATCGACGGTGGCTCCGGACTTTTCCTGGGATATGGTAACCGGTTTAATCCCCGGCTCAATTGGAGAAACAAGCGTAATAGCTATCGCCATAGGTGCACTAATTTTGCTGTGGACAGGTATTGCCAGCTGGAAAACAATGCTTTCGGTCTTTGTCGGAGGCGCTTTAATGGCATGGATTTTCAATGTCATCGGTCCGGACACTGCAGTTGCACAGATGCCATGGTATGAGCATATAGTTTTAGGAGGTTTCTGTTTCGGTGCGGTATTTATGGCTACAGACCCAGTGACCTCAGCACGTACAGAGACGGGCAAGTACATTTATGGTTTCCTTATCGGTGCGATGGCCATAATTATCCGCGTGCTGAATCCCGGCTATCCGGAAGGTATGATGTTGGCAATATTGCTGATGAATATATTTGCTCCGCTGATAGATTATTATGTGGTACAAAGCAATATAAATCGCCGTGAGAAACGTGTTGCCTTTAAATCGAATAAATAAAAAGCAGAAAAATGAATACCAACAGTAACAGTTATACTATCATTTATGCTTCGGTAATGGTTGTCATCGTGGCATTTCTGCTTGCTTTTGTAAGCTCTTCCTTAAAAGAGATACAAAACAAGAATGTGGAAATGGACACGAAGAAGCAAATACTGTCGGCTTTGAACATCAGGGATGTGAAGGATGCCGAAACGGAATATAATAAATATGTGAAAGAAGATATGCTGATGCAGGAAGACGGAACTTTGGTGAAAAACGAAGATGGATTTGCAACCTCCTACGAAAAAGAAGTCAAAGAACACAACCGGCTTCATGTCTTCGTCTGTGATATCAATGGTGAGAAAAAATATGTATTCCCGGTCTATGGCGTAGGACTATGGGGGGCTATATGGGGGTATGTAGCCCTGAATGACGACAAAGATACTGTATATGGCGTTTATTTTTCGCATGCCAGCGAGACACCGGGACTTGGTGCGGAGATAGCGACAGAAGCATTCCAAAACGAATTTTCCGGGAAAAAGACCTTGGAAAACGGCCAGGTGGCATTGGATGTGATGAAAAATGGAAAGGTAAGCAACCCAGGATATCAGGTAGATGGTATTTCTGGCGGAACCATCACTTCTGTAGCTGTAGGAAGCATGCTGAAAAGCTGCCTTGGCAATTACACGAAGTTTTTAACAAATAATGACGTGGAGGAATAAAAATAATGGGACAACTGTTTTCAAAAAAAAATAAAGATGTGTTTGCCACTCCGATAGGGATAAACAATCCTGTTACTGTACAGGTACTGGGCATCTGTTCTGCATTGGCTGTTACAGCAAAGTTGGAACCGGCCATAGTAATGGGACTTTCCGTAACGGTAATCACGGCGTTCTCCAATGTCGTAATCTCATTGATACGCAAAACCATACCAAACCGGATACGTATAATAGTACAGCTGGTAGTGGTGGCAGCTCTGGTAACCATAGTGAGCGAGATCCTTAAAGCTTTTGCCTATGACGTCAGTGTACAGCTCTCTGTATATGTAGGGTTGATAATTACAAACTGCATATTGATGGGACGCCTGGAGGCATTTGCCATGCAGAATGGGCCTTGGGAATCATTCCTCGACGGTATAGGAAATGGTTTGGGATATGCAAAGATATTGGTCATAGTGGCTTTTATCCGTGAACTGTTGGGCTCGGGGACATTGCTCGGATTTAATATATTGAATTATAAACCTATCCAGGAAATAGGATATGTCAATAACGGCCTGATGCTGATGCCGCCGATGGCACTTATCATCTTGGCCTGCCTTATATGGTACCAGCGTGCCAGACATAAAGAATTGCAAGACAAATAAGATATTAATGACTTAAAATAGTATGGAAGAATTCTTTAGTTTATTAGTCCGTTCCATATTTGTGGACAACATGATATTTGCATTTTTCCTCGGCATGTGTTCTTACATTGCTGTTTCGAAAAATGTGAAGACAGCCGTAGGGCTGGGTATTGCAGTGACTTTTGTACTGGTTGTGACACTTCCGGTTAACTATCTGCTGCAAACAAAGGTCTTAGCTCCCAATGCAGTAATAGAGGGCGTAGATCTTAGTTTCTTGAGTTTTATCCTGTTTATTGCAATAATTGCAGGCATCACGCAACTGGTTGAAATGGCAGTGGAGCGTTTCAGCCCCTCTCTTTATGCATCGCTAGGTATATTCCTGCCTCTGATAGCAGTAAACTGTGCTATAATGGGTGGTTCGCTTTTCATGCAGCAACGTATAAATTTAGGTATGAGCGATCCTAAATACATTGGCTGTCTGTCTGATGCTATATCTTATGCCTTAGGGTCAGGATTGGGCTGGATGCTGGCTATCGTGGGACTGGCTGCCGTGCGTGAAAAAATGGCGTACTCCAACGTGCCCGCTCCTTTGCGCGGACTTGGCATAACATTTATCACAGTGGGGCTTATGGCCATGGCATTCATGTGTTTTTCTGGTCTGAACATTTAACTAATAAGACAATGGATATGAATTTAATATTGGCGAGCATTGGCGTATTCCTCGTAGTGGTGCTTCTGCTTGTTATTATCCTGTTGGTAGCCAAGAAGTTTTTGGTTCCATCCGGGAATGTGAAACTTACCATCAATGGCGACAGGGTATTGGAGGTGGCTTCCGGTTCAACTGTATTAAATACGCTTGCAGTTAATGGAGTATTTCTTTCTTCGGCTTGCGGCGGAAAAGGTTCATGTGGACAATGCAAATGCCAGATAATGGAAGGCGACGGTGAAATACTGCCATCGGAAATACCGCACTTCAGTCGTAAACAGATGCAAGACCATTGGCGTCTCGGCTGTCAGGTGAAAGTAAAAAACGACATGTCCCTCAAAGTCTCAGAAAGCGTATTGGGTGTAAAAGAGTGGGAATGTGAAGTCATATCGAACAAGAATGTGGCAACTTTCATCAAAGAGTTCATTGTGGCTTTGCCTCCGGGAGAACACATGGACTTCATTCCGGGGTCGTATGCACAAATTAAGATACCCAAATACTCAATGGACTATGCCAAGGACATAGACAAGAACCTTATAGGTGAAGAATACTTGCCTTCGTGGGAGAAGTACGGCTTGTTCGGACTGAAATGCCATAACGAAGAAGAGACTATACGTGCTTACTCCATGGCTAACTATCCGGCGGAAGGAGATCGTATCATGCTGACCGTCCGTATAGCCACGCCACCTTTAAAACCCAAACCGCAAGTAGGATTCCAGGATGTGATGCCGGGCATTGCTTCATCTTATATCTTTACGTTGAAACCCGGCGACAAAGTGATAATGAGTGGTCCTTACGGAGATTTCCATCCGATATTCGATTCAAAACGGGAAATGATGTGGATAGGCGGAGGTGCTGGCATGGCTCCGTTGAGGGCACAAATTATGCACATGACCAAGACCTTGCATACTACCGACCGTAAAATGTCTTATTTCTATGGTGCACGTGCCTTGAATGAGGTCTTCTATCTGCAGGACTTCCTCGATTTGGAAAAGGAATTCCCCAATTTCTCGTTCCACCTGGCTCTTGACCGTCCCGATCCGGCTGCTGATGCGGCAGGCGTGAAATACACTCCGGGGTTTGTGCATCAGGTCATATACAGTACATATCTGAAGAATCACGAAAGTCCTGAAGATATCGAGTATTACATGTGTGGTCCCGGTCCTATGTCAAAAGCTGTGGAAAAGATGCTTGACGACCTTGGTGTACCGATGTCAAACCTGATGTTTGATAACTTCGGATAATATCAGGGAAACAATGTATCCTTCGGATAACAGACAATAAGCAGAGGCTGCTTCAATTTCATATTTTGGGGCAGCCTTTATTCATACGTGTATTCTATTAATAAAAACAAACAAGATGTTTACAGTCAGAATAGCGACAGTAGAAGATTGTCCCCTGATAAGACAATTGGCAGAGCAGGTCTTTCCTGCCACTTACAGTGAAATATTGACAGATGAACAGATAGCCTATATGATGGAGTGGATGTACTCCATAGAGAGCTTGCATAAACAGATGGAGGAAGAAAGTCATGTGTACCTGCTTGCTTATGAAGGAGCTAAGGCGGCGGGGTATGTTTCTGTACGTCCCGATGGTAAGGACGTATTCCATCTGGAGAAAATATATGTGCTGCCTGCTTTCCAGGGAAAGCATTGTGGGAGTTTCCTTTTCAATGAAGCAATAAAATATATAAAAGGGATACATCCTGACCCATGCCGCATGGAACTGAATGTGAACCGACATAACAAGGCATTGCATTTCTATGAACACATGGGTATGTACAAGGTGCGTGAAGGTGATTTCCCGATTGGTAACGGATTCTATATGAACGATTACATCATGGGAAAGGAGATATGAGATTTTGCGTACATTTCAACCCAATAGACAAAGCTCTACTACCCAAAGCCTGGTAATCTACGACCCATACAATGCAAACCTAAATATAGATGACTCCGAGCTTTTTATAGTTTGCCACTGCATTTCAGTCGGGTAGTGTACATAATTCAGGGGGACGGTAGGCTTGAATTCCCTTTTCACCGTCCCCCTGTGCATGTTCTCACAGCAAGTGGTATTCTTGCATAAAAATGCTGTCAATTAATGGCTATTTCATCTATAAACAGGAAAGTCTTCCTTCCGGCTCCAGGATGCCACTTGGGCAAGACCGGTGTCTGTTTGCCTACTATACGCACGTAGCGTGTCCCGGTCTTATCAAAAGTGATTTCGTCACGCTTCAGCACATTGTTCTTTGCATCTTTGTCTAATTCTGGTATAGCCTTTGATGCGACTTTCCGGAAGGTCTTTCCGTCATCTGACACATATACCTCCAACCCAGTTAGACCGAAAATGTAATCGCCCGGTACAAGATATGTGCCTATGGATACCGTAGAAATATCATACTCTTCCTGCAGGTCTATCACTGCATCAAAATCCTGCCCATAGAATCCTATGTAACGTCCGGAACGATAGTTGTCATCGCCGGTCAGTCCGTCAACCAAGGTCACCGCACCCTTGTAGGCATAGTTATCATCCGGCGTACAGTTCAGGGTGATGGGGCGCATTGTGGCCAGGTTATATTCAAATGTCGATTCCGTAGTATTACTTTCGCGTCCGTCTCGTATGGCTTTAGCCTTCAGAGTTACTGTCTTGCTTCCTATTGTGAACGGTTGGTCATAAGCCTGCGAAGCGGTAGTTGGCTCAGAACCGTCGGTAGTATAATATATTGGTGCATTGTCGAAAGTGCGTAATGTAACGATGGCTTTGCCTTCCTCCCCTGTGGGTGATGCCTCGATAGTTACATTTTCAATATCTTCCTTGTAATGATAGCCATACAGAGTGTATAAGTCAAGCTGATGGCGGAGACGTTTCAGGAAGCCATCAAGATTCTTATTCTCCGGATTACTCCATTGCAGTTCGCTTAATGCTGCTATACGGGGCATCATTTGCCACTCCATCTTCAAACTGTCTTTTGTCCATTCCGTCCAGATACATCCTTGCACGCCTATGATGTTGTTCTTCTCTTCATCTGTCAGTTTGGATGATAGCGGTTCAAAGTTATAAACACGCTCTACGCTGCTCACACCTTTCAGACGATTATATCCGGGATTGCTGAAATACAGATGACTTATGGGGCATACTATGGTCTGATGCCCAAGTTTTGCAGCCTTTATAGATGCCGGCACTCCAGTCCATGCCATCACAGTGGTTGTTTGCGGGTCAGGATTGCCTTCTAATATTTCATCCCATGCCAACATTTTCTTGCCTCGTTTGGCTATTTCTTTCTCCACTTCTCCCATAAAATACACTTGCAACTGGTTTTCTTTGCTATGCTCCTTGGTGTCACGCAAACCCAGTTCACGGATCTTTGCCTGACACTTCGGGCACTTCCTCCACTCCGCTTTGGGGCACTCGTCTCCCCCTATGTGTATGTAGGGTGCATCGGGGAAAATATCCATTAATTCGTTTACTACGTCTTTTGCAAATTGTAGCGTGGCATCATTGCCCCCGCACAACACTTCGCTGAACACCCCGAATTTGGTTGCCGTTTCGTACGGGCCTCCGGTGCATCCCAACTCCGGGTACGAAGCCAAGGCTGCCAACATGTGTCCCGGCATGTCAATCTCGGGGATGACGGTGATAAAACGCTCTGCTGCATATCTTACAATCTCTTTTGCCTCTTCCTGGGTATAATATCCGCTTACCGGGATACCGTCGAATTTGCCAGACCCTGGGGCTGTGATGGTTTCCTTGCGTATGGATCCTATTTCCGTCAGTTTGGGATATTTCTTAATCTCGATACGCCATCCTTGATCTTCTGTCAGATGCCAGTGGAAATAGTTGATATTATGCAGTGCCATTACATCTATAAGCTCCTTCAGATAATCTACGGAGAAGAAATGTCGTCCCACATCTATCATAAAACCACGGTATCCGTATTGCGGATAGTCTTTGACCGTCCCTGCCGGCAGAGAGCCGAGAGTTTTACCTCCGGTTATTGGCAGTGACTTGCGGATAGTCTGTGCTCCATAAAACACTCCCGCATCTGTCGAGCCGTTCAATATCACACGTTCAGAGTTTATGTCCAGTATATACCCATCCTGTTGCACGATTGTTGTATCCAACCCCAGCAGGATACAATCTTTGTCTGCCTTTATACTTAATTTCACTTCCGTACCTGTCACCTCCTTGATATAAGAGGCAAGAAGGCGTGCCGTACTTTCAAGTTTGTCATTACCTTCGGGATAGCAGATTGTAGTCGAACTGCTGATGACAAACGGAGAATCTGCAATATTTTCTGCAATCTCCTGTGGCTGCGGAATTACATTAAGGTTTCCTACCTGCACATCAGGAGAGCATGCCGTCAAGCAACCTGCCATTAATAAGCCGGCTGCCCATGTTTGAAATTGTTTATTTACCATGATATAATTGGGTTGATTAAATATTTACGACAAAGATAAATTTTTTTTGAATTATATTTGTATCTAAAAATAAAAAAGTGTACATTTGACCCATTAAAATATTAAAGTTGACAAATATTATGTAATTAATCGATGAAAAATCTAATTCAAATACCTCTTATTTTATCTATATGAACTCTAATACATAAACCTTTAATCACGTTTTTATGAATCATTTATTATTGTACAAAAGTTTTATTAAACAAATGACTATTTTGGGAACAATGGCCTTTTTATCATATCCTCTGATGGTATATGCAGAAGGTAATGTTGCCCGAAATGAAATTTTGGATGTTGTCCAGCAGACAACAATTGAAGTCAAAGGTGTCGTGTTTGATGATACCGGACTGTCTGTCATTGGTGCATCGGTTGTAGAAAAAGGTAATCCGGGAAATGGAACCATTACAGATATCGATGGAAACTTTACCTTAAAAGTTTCGGAGAATGCGGTTCTAATAATAACTTATGTCGGATATTCACAACAAGAAGTGACAGTCATTCCAGGAAAAACATTACAAATCACGCTTAAGGAAGATAGCCAGATACTTGACGAAGTCGTAGTTGTGGGTTACGGTGTACAGAAGAAAGTAAACCTTACAGGCTCGGTCGCCACGGTAAATGGTGAAGATCTGGAACAACGTCCGTTAGCCAATGCCACACAGAGCTTGCAGGGATTGGTGCCGGGCTTGTATATAGACAATACCAATGCAGGTCGTCCGGGGGCAACAGCTACTTTGCAGTTACGCGGTCAAGGTAATCTGTCTGATTCAAGTTCGCCTTATGTATTGGTAGACGGTGTTGAAATGGATCTTGCAGATGTTAACCCTAACGATATTGAGAGCATTTCAGTCCTGAAAGATGCAGCAGCATCTTCCATTTACGGAGCGCGTGCAGCCTATGGTGTCATATTGGTAACAACCAAAAAAGGGAAAGAAGGTAAAGCCAGGGTAAGTTATCAGGCTACTTTGGGATGGACTCAACCGATGTCTTTGCCCAACATGGTAAATGCTTACGATTTTGCAACATATTTTAATGCCGGTACTTATAATGCTACAGGTACAAAGCAATACAGTGACGAAAAACTGGCACTGTTGCAGCAATATGTTAGCAATCCTACCGGACTTGACCCGTGGTCTGAACTTACTGAAGGACAGTCGTTAGTGGGGGCATTCGAGAATAGTGCCAGCGGTTTGGGCAATGTGAACTATTTTGACCTGCATTACAAAAACGCTGCATTCAAACAAAACCACAATGTCAGTATCAGTGGTGGAGGCGAAGATGCACAATACTATATTTCGGGCGGCATGTATTCTGAAGAGGGACTTTTACGGTATGCGGACATCAATTACCGCCGTTTCAACTTTAATGCTAGCCTTACATCCAAGGTTACAGATTGGCTGTCTGTTAAAGTGAATACCAAATATATGAATTCTGACAACCAGACACCGTTTGGAACGGGCGCATTGTCAGAAGGTTTCTACCACTCTCTGGCACGTTTCCGTCCGACCATCAGTGTAATCGACCCGAATGGAAACTTTACTGAACTGTCCATGATTCCTTATCTGCAGAGTGGTACAAGAACCGATACCGAGAACAATAATCTGACCATGACAGGTGGCTTGGACTTGGAACCTTTGAAAAACTGGCATATCTTCTTTGATTATACATATCGTTATAATACGCGTGATTATGAAGCTATATTGATACTGCCGCAAATTCCGAGAGCTGACGGAGTTACTTATGATACCGGTACACGTAGTGAAATTGTCACCAATTCAACTGATACCTATACCCGTTACTCTAGGAATAACCAGTATCAGTCTCTTAACTTATATACAAACTATTCGTTTTCTTTGGAGGATAAGCACAACTTCACTGTTATGCTTGGTTATCAAGAAGAATATTATAAGTATAAATACCTGTTAGGACAGATGACTGATTTGCAATATTCCGCAAATCCAAGTCTTGAAATGGGAGATGGAGACCTTACGGTAACCGATACGCGTTATTCATGGGCTACAAGAGGCTACTTCGGACGTATAAACTATGACTATATAGGACGTTATTTGGTAGAGTTGAACGGACGTTATGATGGCTCGTCGCGCTTTTCTTCAAACAATCGTTGGGGATTCTTCCCTTCGGTATCTGTGGGTTGGCGTATCAGCGAAGAACCTTTCATGGAGAAGACAAAAGGCGTATTGTCAAACCTGAAACTTCGTGCATCTTGGGGACTGATGGGTAATCAGTCTGGCGCTGCTTACTATACGTTTGCATCATCCATGGAGCCTACTTCTATGGGTAACTGGTATTTTAACGGGGTACGTTCTGGATATTACAGTCCGGGTGATGTCATAGATTCCAATACAACATGGGAGAAAGTTGACAGTAAAAACATAGGTATAGACTTTGGATTCTGGAATAATGCTTTATCCGGTAGTTTCGATATTTTCCAGCGCGACACACGGGATATGCTTGGTCCGTCTGTATCATTGGCTGATTTCTTTGGCGGCTCAGCACCAGAAACAAACAACGCCGAATTGCGTAACCGTGGTTGGGAATTAGCCCTGCAATGGAATGGCAATATAGGAAAGGATATCAGGTATACTATCGGCGGCTCTGTAGCCGACGCAACTGCCGTTGTAACTGCTTACGACGGAGGTTATACTGATCCGGACAATAACTGGTATAAAGGCAAGACCGTAGGAGAAATCTGGGGATACAGAGCATCCGGACTGATTCAGACACAGGAAGAAGCGGATGAGTATAACGCCACTTACGATTTGTCTTCCCTGACGGGGCAAGCTTGGACACCCGGTGACGTGAAATACATAGACTTGAATGGAGATGGTGCAATAAATAACGGTTCAAATACTGTGGGTGACATGGGTGATATGACAATCATAGGAAATACTACACCTCGTTACCAATATACCATTAACGGCTCTATTTCATGGAAAGGGCTTTCGCTGAGCTTGATGTTCCAAGGAGTCGGGAAGCGTGACTGGTCGCCTGCAATGGGGTCAGTATATTTCTGGGGTAGTGGTGCTTTGGCGCAGGTAACCGTTTTCGAGGAGCACATGGACTATTGGACAGAAGACAATACGGATGCTTACTATCCTAAACCCTATATTGCCGCCAACGGTTCAATTAGCAACTACCGTGCCAAGACTTCACAAAAGTGTGACAGATACTTGCAGAATGCAGCTTATTGCCGTTTGAAGAATCTGACACTCAGCTACGATTTGCCACAGTCAATAATTAATAAAGCGCATATAACAAAGGCACAAGTTTTCTTTTCTGGGGAAAATCTATTGACTTTCACTAAACTGAAAATATTCGACCCGGAAGGCTTATTTACACAAAACAGCTATGGCAATGCTTTGGAACAAGCTGGTAAGAACTACCCTATGACGCGGGTATTCTCTGTGGGAGTCATTTTAAATATGTAAAATATATTTTATGTAGAAAAAGATTATGAAAAAGATACATTTACTAATAGGTCCGATTTTATGTCTGGGGCTGACTTCATGTTTCGACTTAGACCAAGAACCACAAGGAGAGCTTTCTACTTCAGAAGCATTCTCGACAACTAGCGAAATAACAATGTACCTGAACATGTTTTATCAAGGTAGCGTGCCAATAAGCGGTGGTGGCTCTGTCACCAATTCTGCAATAAAAACACAATCTAGCGGAGCAAGCAATGGCATAGCCTTTGGTGATACTGGCAGCGACAACCTCTTGCCTTACTCATTCAATACCCGTTTGTCTGGCCGGATGTCTATAAGCGATGCAGAAGAAATGACCGACTACAGTGCTATACGTAATGTGAACTTCTTGCTTCAGAATATAGACCGGTGCGAAGACCAAGAATCATCCACTTTCATGCAATGCCTGGGTGAAGCTTATTACTTCCGTGCTGCATATTATTACAACCTATTGGTTGATTATGGTGGTGTGACTTGGGTGGATACCCCTCTGGATCCGGATGCCAGTTTGATGGAACAGCCCCGCAATACCCGTACTGAACTGACTAACTATATATTGGCAGACCTGGACTTGGCCATAGAAAATTTAAATGAACAGAGCAGTAACTCTACGGGGCGTGTACACAAGGATGTGGCACGTGCCCTGAAGAGTGAGGTCGCCTTGTTTGCCGCCACATGGGAGAAGTATCATCGTGCAGAGAATGACCCGTTCTATGACAGCTCTCTGACCAATGCCGAAACCCAGATACAAGATTGGTTGAATCAGGCTGTTGAAGCTGCTGAGGATGTTATAAACCGTGGTGTATGGAGTATTTATAGTACAGGAAATCCACTGACAGATTATCGAGATCTATTCATAACAACAGATTTGAGCGGCAATTCAGAAGTATTGTGGTGGAAACAATACAACGCTTCTGCAAATATCGGACATAACGTAACCTATTATTCCTGTTTAGGTGGAGGGCAAAAAGGTGTATCGGCTTCGTTAGTAGATGACTATCTGACAATCGATGGCCGTCCGTTTGTTGGAGAAGAAAAATTGGAAGCCAAACGTACATATGGAGAAGAGTTGAGTCCTGAAGTTAGAGACCCACGCTTGTCACAAACCGTATTTATGCCTGGCCATGTGTTGGAAGAGGCAGAAGGATTAATTTTTGAATGGCCGCCTATCAACCGGTCTGATAGTTATCATATAAATACTACAGGATATTCATTATTGAAACATGATGAGTTCAATACTACCAATACGGCTGCTTATACTACGGAAGCACAAGGCCAAGCCCCAGCTATCCAATTCCGTTATGCTGACATCTTGTTAAATTATGCAGAGGCTTTGGCTGAACTGGATGGGGCAGGGAATGCAGCACTTATACAAAGTGCCTTACAACCACTGCGTGACCGTGTAGGTATGCCGGAAGTGGATTTCGAACGGGAATATAATACGGAGGCTGATTATCCATTCCGCGATTTGGATATGTATATTCAAGCTGTACGCCGCGAGCGCCGGGTAGAGAAAGCAGCAGAAAACTGTCGCCTGACGGACATTCTCCGCTGGGCTGCTGCAGACGAGCTGATTGTGGGTAAGTTCCCCATCGGTGCTCTATATACTGGCACAACATTAGAAGAACATTTTTCTGAGACATTGACTGTTGGCAACGGCTTCTGGTTGAATTCAGATGGATATATACTGGCATGTGATATATCTAACTATCCAAATGGCTGGGAGTTTGATGTGGAACGTGATTATTTGTTACCAATCCGTCAAGAAATGGTAGCAGAAAACGGTCTTACTGGAGGTATGTGGGAACAAAACCCCGGTTGGTAATAATCTTGATAAACAATACAAGTCCGGAGATTCGGGATATATACCTGAATCTGGTAGTGTAAACTGAACTGTGTCAAGTTAAGTTTTCTTGGGTCAGGGTAGGCGGCCATGGCCGCCTACCCTGACTGCGAATTTA
>CAZYVE010000021.1:0-29899 GCA_964651035.1 uncultured Bacteroides sp. | reverse complement strand
CACAGCAACTGGCCATAAAGTTTGGAGAACGATTTAAATTATTGTAATTTTACGCCCGTCGGGACGGGTGGTCCCACCCTTGGCGCAGGTCGCTTCCCAACCGATGAGGTTGAACGAGAACAGCGCATGATTATTTTACGCCCAGAGACAGACTCTTTATAAATTGGAGCTTTGAATGGTTGTTGCAATCCTATCTATTATTCTTTTTCTTCCCGCTTGATGACAAGAAGTTTGTCTACCCGTCCACGATCCATATCCATTACTTCAAAGTCAAGATTCTTGTAAGTGAAAAGATCACCAGCTTTGGGGATGCGACCTATGAGGAACATGGCAAGTCCGCTTAGAGTTGTAAAGTCTTCTTCTTTCAAGTCATCATAGTCCAATATCCCCATCTCTTCCATGAAGTCGTCAAGATTCATGGAGCCTTCCACAAGCATTGAGCCGTCTTGCCGTTGTACAATTTCTTCTTCTTCAGTCTCATTTTCTTCCAATATATCTCCGAAAATGCTCTCTGTCAAATCATGTAACGTGATAATGCCTTCCGTACTTCCATATTCATCAACCACCACACCGAATTTGTTCTTGTTCTTTTTGAACAGTTCCAATACTTTCTTCGCATACAAGCTTTCCGGTATGAATAGCGGTGGACGTGCTATACTTCTTAAATCGAAAGGGCGATTGCTGCCCAGCATTATTATAATATCTTTTACCGATACTACTCCTATCACTTCATCCTTGCCGTTTTCTACAAGCAGATATTTGCTGAAGTGTTGTTCTCTGATGATGCGTAGTGTTTCTTCCTGCGTATTATTGGGATGTAACACGACGATGTCGCGGCGGTAAGTCATCAGATCATTAGCCCTTTTGTCTGAGAAACGAAACACATCCTTCAGCATTTCTGTTTCCTCTTTGTCTATGACACCCTGTTCTGAACTTTGGTGCAATATCATCTTAAGTTCATCCTGCGTCATCTGACGTTCTTCGCTCTTCTCAAGCCCTATTATCTTGTTGACGAGTTTAGTCGAGGCGCTGAGCAGACAGACGAAAGGATAGGAGACTTTGGTTACTATAATCATGAATGGACTAAGCATTGTTGCCCATCTTTCCGGATTGTTCAATGCCAAGGATTTTGGAACAAGTTCTCCAATTATGAGCGACATGTATGTAATTACCGCAACTACTGTAATGATAGCCAAAGTGTCTGCGTATTGTTCTACGCCTGGGATCAAGGCAAACAACACTTCCACATCGTCAGAGATAGTAGCGCCTCCGTAAGCTCCGGATACTATACCTATCATTGTGATTCCGATCTGGATGGTGGAGAGAAATTTTTCAGGTTCTTCAAGTTGTTTCAATACTCCTCTGGCTCTTTTGTTACCTTTTCCAAGCATGGTTTCAAGGCGCGCCTTGCTCGAGGATACCAAGGCAATCTCATACATAGCGAAAATTCCGTTAAAAACTAATAAAAGCAAGATAATAAAAAATTCCATATAAAATTTCGAATGGTTTTCGGTGCAAACTTACTAATTTTGTTCTATAATACAGTCAAAAACTAATGATTATGGATAGAACGTTATGTTTATTATGCTTGCTGTTATTATGGAATACGGCGGCACGTGCATCACAGGTGGACACTCTGCAAGTGGAAAGTCCTTCCATGCATAAGACGATAAAAGTAGTCTACATAGTGCCTGACAAGGCTTTGGGAGATAATCCAATTCCATGTCCAACAGTATATCTATTGCATGGTTACGGTGGAAATGCAGAAACATGGATAACGTTAAAGCCGAACCTGCCGGATATTGCTGATGAGAAAGGGATGATTTTCGTATGCCCGGATGGACTTGACAGTTGGTACTGGGATAGTCCAGTAAATCCGGCATACCGCTATGAGACATTCATTTCTTCTGAATTGGTGACTTACACGGATGAGCATTTCGCTACTGTCTCCAACCGGAAGGCACGTGCCATATCTGGCCTCAGCATGGGAGGACACGGAGCTTTATGGAATGCCATACGTCATAAGGATGTATTTGGTGCGGCAGCAAGTATGAGCGGAGGAGTTGACATACGTCCATTCCCGGATAATTGGAACATGAAAAGCCACCTTGGTGAATACGATACGCATAAAGACGTGTGGGATGCCCACACCGTTATAAACCAGATAGCAACACTAAAAGATGGTGATTTGGCACTGATTATTGATTGCGGCGAGGAGGACTTCTTTCTGGAAGTTAACAAAGCATTGCATCAGTGCCTGCTCGCCAATAAGATAAGTCATGATTTTATTACGCGCCCGGGGGGACACACTTCGGAATATTGGAATAACTCGATAGATTATCATCTACTGTTCTTCTATAAATACTTTAATAAATGATGTCACACACATGCCTACTTCAAGATGCGAATAATGTGAATATAAACTGGAGCTACCCGTTATCATATCAGCTATGCGGTCGTCACCAGACTTATATTAAAGTTTTATGTAAAGGGCTTGAATCTTTATTAGCGGCCATATTGCGGTCTTCAAATTCTTGATTCTATTGCCTTTGATATTTCCTCCATCAGCCATTTGGGCGTTGAAGTTGCCCCACACACACCTATCAATGTGGCATTTGACAATGTTGAACAGTCTATTTCCTCTACACTATCTATCAGGTGTGAGTTTGGGTTGACCTTAAGGCATTCGCTGAATAACATCTTCCCATTAGAGCTCTTTTTACCGCTGACAAAAAAGATAAGATCGTGGGCGGCAGAGAATTTTCGTATGTTAGGGATGCGGTTTGCCACTTGCCTGCATATTGTATCGTAATACTGGAAAGTCACACCAGGTGATATATGGTCTTTTATGTAACCAACTATTCTGCGAAATTCTTCTAACGATTTCGTAGTCTGTGAGTACAAGCATATACTTCTGTTCAAGTCAAGCTTCAGTACTTCTTCCGGCTTTTCTATCACTATGGCTTTGCCCATGGTTTGGCCTACCAGGCCAAGAACTTCGGCATGCCCGTTCTTCCCATATATTACAATCTGCTTGTCTCCCCCTTGACTGTATTCCTGCTTAATACGCTTTTGCAGTTTGAGTACCACCGGACAGGTAGCATCTATGATTTCTATGTTGTTGCGACGAGCAATTTCATAAGTTTCAGGTGGTTCACCGTGAGCCCGCAAGAGTACTCTTACGTCATGCAGCCGTTCAAATTCCTTATGATCTATTGTTACCAGTCCCATAGCCCTCAGGCGTTCCACTTCACGGCTGTTATGCACTATATCTCCTAAGCAATACAATAAACCTCCCTTTGAGAGTTCTTCTTCCGCCTTATTAATGGCATTGACCACGCCGAAGCAGAAACCTGATTCTTTATCAATTTCCACGACTGCCATCTTTTATCCGCCTGTAGCATTACGGTACTTGTCAAGCAACCATTCTTTCTGTCCCTCAATACTGATATAACTATTGTCCAACACCAAAGCATCGTCTGCCTTACGCAATGGACTTATAGCACGGTTACGGTCTACGCAATCGCGTTCTTTCACATTCTTCAATATCTGATCATAATCAGTCTTAATACCTTTGTTTATCAGTTCGTCATAACGGCGCTGGGCACGTATTTCGGGTAAAGCAGTCACGAATATCTTTAACTCTGCATCAGGAAAGACGGCAGTGCCTATGTCACGTCCATCCATCACTACACCTTTAGACTTCCCCAGCTCCCGCTGACGTGCCACCATAGCCTGCCGTACGAAAGGCAGTGCGGCTATGGGACTGACGTATGCCGATACTTCCATGCCGCGTATCTTGTCCTCTACACATACACCATTCAAGTATGTATCCGGCCTGCCTGATACCGGGTTCAGACGGAACGATATGTCAATGTCACCAATCCTTTTTTCCAGCTCTTTCACATCTATCTCTTTCCCGACTATGAGAGCATTCTCCAATGCATACAACGTCACGGCACGGTACATGGCTCCGCTATCTATATATATGTAGCCTATCTCTTTTGCCAGGTCCTTAGCCATAGTGCTTTTCCCGCACGACGAATACCCGTCTATGGCTATAACAATCTTCTTCATCGTTATTATAGTGTTCCGGCGAGGGTGCAAACAATCACGCCATTAAAAGTTTTGCCAAAGATACTGCATTTTGGGATATGCAGTATCATTTGCCGGACAAAACTTCCGACATTGCAGATTAAACTCCCGATGCTGCTATTGCCTTGACAGAATCCGACTACGAGTTCGATTCCCGCACCAGCCTCAACAAAATCTATTTCTGGATGGATTGTACTCGAAACCTACACTCTTCAAACTGTTTACAATATATTGCTTATCTATGTCCATATCATCACACAAAGCATCGAGCGAAGGATAGAAGTCACGCAATTTCATGTTGACGAAACTGTAAAGCATCATTGGATCTTCCGGTAAACTCATGGTTGCAATATTTTTATCTATTAAACGCTGCAAAGATATGGAATGACGGCATATCTGTGTTTGACTTAAATCAAATCTTGCTTAGCCCACGGCTATATGCATGCACTTTGATGGAGGGATAAAAGTACAGCAATTTTAAAACATCTCAATGCAAACGACTGATATTTCGCCACTTAAGTATGACATATAACACTACCGGAGCTCCGACAAGAGGAGTAACGGCATTGAGCGGCATTATGGTATCGCCCGGAATAACGCAGAGCAAATTACAAAGCAGAGCCACTGCACTGCCGGTAATTATGGTAATCGGGAGCAACGTATTATGGTTATCTGTACCGAGCATCAGGCGAGCTATATGAGGCACAGCCAGGTCGATGAAAAGTACCGGGCCGCAGTATGCCGTCGATATGGCAGTGAGCATCCCTGTGACAAGCAGCATGGCATTACGTACCAAATGCACGCGGATTCCCAGATTCTCAGCATAACGTTCCCCCAGCAAAAGCGCATTCAAAGGCTTGACCAGCAGCAATGATGCAAATATGCCCAGCAACATAAGAGAGGCAAAAGCAGGGATATGATGCAAAGGCACACCGCCAAAGTTGCCCAAACCCCACGTCATGTATGATTGCACTCCCTCTGCCGTGGCAAAATAGTTGAGCAATGATATGGCTGAAGATACAAGATAAGCTATCATGATACCGGCCACAAGCAGCATCACTCCATTCCTTATCACGGCAGACAGGAACAACAAAAGTGACATGACAGCCATGGCACCGGCAAACGCTCCTGTCAATACGGAAACGAAACCAGATATGCTGAATGCTCCAGTTATGACACTCCCGCCAAACATTAGCATGACGAGTGCCACGCCAAGGCTTGCTCCGGTACTCACCCCCAATATAGATACACCCGCTAAGGGGTTTTTGAAGACGGTTTGCAACAGCAATCCACATGCCGACAGTGCACCGCCACATAGCAACGCCGTAAGAGCTTGAGGCAGACGGGCTTCCCATAAGATAAACTCCCAACTGTCTTTTGATCCTTCCCCACCCGACATAATGCGTAACACCTCTGCAACAGGTATATGCACCGAGCCGACCACCAGGTTGGTCGCAAACAACAGAACCGTGGTCGCAGTCAATACTATTCCGTATTTCCATCCTCTACTCATGACGCTACTATTCGTTTAACCGGCTGAAATAACGCAAGTTGAAGTCATCTTCTTCAGACTTGCCATGAAATATCTGTATCAGGTCCGACAACAGGTAGTCCGGGCGGAATGGCGTTTCTTCATAGAAAGGAATCCTGCCTGTGTTGCATCCGTAAACATTACGCAACCTATATGGCCTGAAATGCGTATATGCCTCGTTTTCTTTTGCCAGGTCTGCGTATGTCATGTCTCTTTCGCGGTTATACTTGATGAGCCATACGTCTGCATCGCCCGCTTTGTCATAGACTCTTTCCAGAGCCATGGGCAATGCTCCCGCATATTCCTCGTCTGCAAACGCGTAATGCCCGCCTGCATCCGCATATAGCCTGCCTGTTATGCTTTTTCCACTAGTTATATACCATGTAGAGGCATGCATCATGTCACTCATTATCAAAGGACATTCCACAGACTGGGCGGCACGTGACTTCATGCTGTTATAACAACTATCCACCACGGCAAACAGGCTGTCCGCACGTGCCGCTACCCCGAACAGCCTGCCATAGAAATGCATCCACTCGGCACGTCCCAAGGGTGACTCCTCCATGTAGTCGGCACATTCTATAATGGGTATGCCCAATTTTTCGATACGGCCATAGCCATTGCTGTTCTGATAAGGAGACAGCAATATGGCATCAGGCTGCAAGTCTATGATACGCTCTATGTCCGGACTCATACCCGTTCCGCAGTCAGCTATCTTGCCAGATGCATAGCCGTCACGGATAAAAGGCATGTGGAAATATCTCAGGTCACACACACCGGCTATGGCATTCTCCACTCCCAATTGTTCCAGCAGTGATGCATGCACAGATGAATAGACCAATGAGCGTGACAAAGGCACCCGAAGCACAGTCCCTTGCGGAATGGTATCAGGCAGCGGCGCATCATAAGGCACCAATACATAGGTATGCAACGTATGCAACGTGTCCCACGGGTTGCGCAATGTGACCACCGAATAACCGCAACTATCTACAATCGTAATATTTGCGGCATAGTGCAGCAGAAGGGTATCACCACCCACAGCAAACGGTTTATCCCCTCCTGCCCTATGGCAGGAAGAGAGTAAAGAGAGTGTGATGCAGAGAAGTATAGTCAACGTAATGCGCATATCAGATAACTATTATTGTGCCGTTATGCCTCTCAGTTGACAAATATCATCTTATATGCACTTTGTCCACCGGATTCAAATTGCTCCATGAACGTGCCGTCTGCAGCAAAACGGTATATGTCACTGTTACCTTGACTATAGTAGGTAACGCCAATATAAAATTCTCCGGTATCTTCATTGATATTGAACATATAGATAGACGCTGAAGTCAATACATCAGGCATGTTTTGCAAGAAAGTAGAATTATTCACCACACCGGTATCGGCATTGTACGAATAGAATGTGTTGGTTGTCTCGTATGTAGTCCAGTCTGTATTCGAATCTATGACATAAAGAGTATTGCCAAAGGCTGCAATATGAGTACCCCGGCCTATCTCCTGGTAAGTCTTGGTAACGGGGTCAAATTCTGCTACAGGATACGGATAGTTCAGATAGTCATCACTGCCATATCCCTGTATGTATATATGGCCATCGCACTCTATGATTTTATCCGGATTCTGGAATATCTCCACATTTTCCGCTTGAGAGAATGTGGAGATGTCAATTATAGACAAACGGTTGTCCGCCCCCCAACCGGAGTTGACGCAATACAACTTGCCATCCTCTTCCACAATGCACTCAGGGTTATCTCCCACCTCGACCATAGCCTCAAAAGCAAGGTCTTCTGCATCAAACCTCGCCACGTTACCGCTGTATAAAGTGACATATATTTTGTCGTCCGCAGCAGCCATGTAACGGGGCTGCCCCTGTGATTCGGTAAACTCGTAGCGGCATTGCTCCACTCCTTCACCGTCCAGCTTGACTATGTAGTTTGAACCATACATGGTTATGTACAGGTTGCCGTCATATTCTATTATATCCTGTCCGGTATCCCCCAGCTGGCGTCCATTCTTAAGATAATACAAATCTCCTATCAAATCAACCTGTCCGGCCGGGTCGTAGAAAGTCAATGTAGTATTGTTATATCCGTATGACCCCATGTTAAGGATAAAAGCCCGCACCTCTGGCAGAACATCATCAGAATCATTGTTCGAAATGATGTTATTGTCATCATCACTGCACGACACAAATCCGGCCCCTATGGCCAACACGCATGCAAAGCGTAAAAATAATCGTTTCAATTCCATACGTTTGATTTTTTAAATTATAGCTATTAATAATAGTTTGCATATCTCGACCTTAATATAAACACAGCAGACATAAAGTGGGCATATATGCGATGTGTACTGCATCTGTGTAACACATATACCGTGCCTGCCTCGTACACATCTCCCGCCAATGCTATACACAATACAAAATCAGAAAGACACCGTACCCGTCAGTCTCCATGAACGTCCCGGCATCGGATAATATTTTATGATTTCATACTGTGTATCTGTAAGGTTCACCAGTTCTGCCTGTACCCTCAGGCTGCAACGCCGCATGGCAAAACTGCGCGAAAGGGAAACAGTATGCTCCACATAAGAATCTATGAGATTCTCCTGTGTGTTTTGAGCCAGTGCGTAGCGCTTGCCCGAAGCTGTCAGAGTGTAAGCTGCATCAACCCAAGATGTAAGCAGTTGCAAGGCTATGTTTCCACTATGACGCGGTGTATAAGGCAGTTGATGTCGGTAGTTTTTTGCATCTGGATCTGTCAGGTCTATGGCTTTCTGCCACGTGTAAGCCGAAGTAAGCAACACGTTACAATGACCTCTCAGTGGTGCGGAGACTGATACCGTGGCATCTATACCATGTATATGCACCTTGCCAAAGTTTGCCATCCGCCATACATAAGTCGACGGATAAGCAACTATCTTGTCTGTCACACTGTTATAATATGCATCCACTGTTGCCGACAGTTGCAGGGGGAAAGCACTTCCGCTCCAAGTGGCTCCTATATTGTATTCCTTGGCTTTTTCCGGGCGAAGGGATACATTACCGATACGCAGATAGTATAAATCGTTGAATGTAGGCACACGGAAGGTATTCTTATAAAAAGCACGGACGAAGAAATCATGATCCTCCCACAGTCTGTACGATAGCGCTACTGTGGGCGAAAGGCGCTTACGGTCGTCTGGAGCCGAACCATAATGCACATGTTCGGTCACATAAGTACCCACCACATTGCCCTGTAAGACAAGCCTGCGCCAGCTGTATCGCACGGTCAGTGCAGTCAGCGTTGTCAGCCGTACAGGATTAGGAGATTGGTTAATGTTGTTGTGCAGCGTATTACCGACCACGTCTTGAGCCAATGCCACGGAAAAGCCCTGCATGGGATTACAGCATGCTATGACCGAAGCGTAGTATTCGTCCTGACGATGCACATCTGTCTGTTTGCCATCTTCATACTTCACATTGGTGTCTTCATAACGTGTCCACGAATGGTTGTACTTCAGATATGCACGCAATGACCACATTCGGGAGAAATCTTTCTTGAAGGCAGATTGGACAAAGAAGTTTTCATCCCACAGGCGTTCGTGTGATATGGAATTGTATAGTGTAACCGAACCGGGCAGCCCGCGGTTGGAGCGGTAATAATAAGCCTTGGCTGAAAGTTCACCTCCAGAGCGCAAGGAGTGGTAAAGATTGACTTCACTCCTACCGGAACGCACATCTGAATTGTTGCGCCGTTCCTGAGTAACCTCGACTCCGTTCACCAGCGTGAACGGGTAATTGCCGTCGGCACGCATAAAATCGGCATCCAAAGACAAAGTCGTACGCCTGCCCAAGCGTTGCCACCAGCGGAGTGAAGGTTTGACGTAGCCAAAAGAAGCTCCGCACAGCATAAACCGGAAAGCAGAAATGCGTCCTTCGGCAAAAGAGGGACGTTCCGTCTCAATATCAAGTACTGCAGCCGAAGCATAGTGGCGTGCCGTCTGCAACATGTCTTCTGTCTGTCCTACACTGAGCGAAAGCACAGAAACATTGTCAACCGAGAAGCGACCTATATCTATCTGCCCTGCCTGGCAGTTACTTACCGTCACGCCATCGTAGCTTACTGCCGTATGTGCCGCCCCCATATTGCGCACAGACACGGTCTTCATCCCGCCTATACCACCATAATCGCGGACGTTGGCTCCGGCAAAACGACGTACGGCATCAGCCATATTCTGTATGCCCAGGCGGCTTATATCCTGCCCGGACAACGATTGGGATGGCACGGTTGAAGTAATCTGGCTGTACGGATGACGAGCCGTCACGGTCACCTCGCCGATGTAATGAGAATTGTCTGCCATGGTGTCGACATCCGCAATCTGGGCAGCCACAGGCAATACCTGCAACGGCATGCAGAGAAAACAGATGCAGCAGACCAGCATCCACAGCCCTTTCTTCATAAATGTTGCAAAAAACAACTTGTTACACATCATGGCCACCCGCTTTCCTCGAACGAATGACTTTTTGACTTTGTTTTGCAGGTCTTCTGACTTACCCCTGATGCACCGCCTTCCCATCCGAACATTAGGACAGTGGCAAAAGTATGTGGAGCATCACCAACAGGGCTCACAGCAGCGGGACTGTCCGGGAGTTACACCCGATTCCCTTTTAATCTCCATTCCACGAACAGGAATGGGGAACAAAACGGCAGCAAATATATGCTGTTTTTAATAAGGACACAACATAAATAACTTTTTTTTGCTGTAAATAATACGAAACCGGGGCCTATCTTTTCGAGGGCAGCGTCAGGGAACACACCTTTGTTTTTTCATGGATACATAAAATTCATCAGGCATTTTTGTTACGAACAATTGTAATAGCACAGAAAAATTATGCTTATATTTGCATAAATAGTAATGTATTGCTTTCAATCGTAACATGTGGGCAGAATCTAACCGGATTTATTGCGGAATACATTTCCCTCCACAAGAACATATTCTACCAGTATATCGTATATGTGTTGCACATACGGGGAATACATACGCAGCATGCACGGCATGCGTTTTACACACTCTGCCGTTTTTCCTACCGGTACAATGCAAACAAACTGCTATACACATTAACTATTAGAAATATACCACAGCCATGACAATACTACGGATTCTATTAATCCTTACCTGCAGCCTGTTGACGGAGATAGCCTTCCCTTTCACGAGGCAGAAACCTTACATTGTCAACTATCCGCGCAGCAAGTACCACGCAGCCAACAAAAACTGGTCTGTTGGGCAGGATGAGAAAGGTGTGATGTACTTTGGCAACGATGTCGGTATGCTGGTGTCTGACGGTATGGAATGGAACCTTTACCCTATGCCGGGCATGCCGATAGTGAGAGCACTGGCCGTACATTCGCACGATACTATTTATGTGGGCGGCACCGAAGAACTGGGCAGATGGACACGCGACAATACAGGGCGTTTGCGCTATACATCACTGAACGACCTGCTGCCGGAAGGACAATTGAATAACGAGACATTCTGGCGTATCTGCCTGGACGGGCAGTATGTTTATTTCCAATCATTCAGCAATATCTACGTTTACGATCATCATTCAATGCACCGCCTCAACGTACCCAAAGGCTTCCTGCTGCTGCAGAAAGCCGAAGACTGCTTCTACGTGCAAGAAATGTACGGGGCGCTCTACAAGCTGAAAAACGGCAAACTGGACTGCATACCGGGCTGTGGGTTCCTCAACGGAAAGCTGGCGCGCGTCATACTGCCATACGGCAAAGACAGCCTGCTGGTCGGGACTTCGGACGGCGACATGTATCTGTTCGGCCGCAGTGGACAAACTCCTCCGGAATACTGGAACAAGGCACTCTCCAGACAGTTGAAAGACCTTGAACTGAACTGTGCCGTATATTCGTCCACACATAACACCATATATCTTGGCACACAGATGAATGGGATATATGAAGTGGACATGCAGGGAAATGTGCTCGACCATTTCAATACAAATAACTCTCTGCAAAATAACACTATACTCAATCTCTACGAAGACAAGAACCACAATGTGTGGGTAGCCATGGACCGCGGGCTGGCCTATATACGCTACACACCGGAAATGGGCTATTACCTGAGCACGGACAACGACTCAAGAGCCGTGTATGCTGCCACCCTTTGGAACGGTTACCTGCTGCAGGCCACCAACCAGGGAGTATTCTACAACACATGGATGACGACGGACAACGCAAGGACACCATCGCCAGCTAAGTTCATAGAGGGTACACAAGGACAGACATGGGACTTTTTGCATACATCGGACGGCAAACTGCTGTGTGCGCACAATAACGGAGTACTTGAAATAACACCCGAACTTGATATACGTATCCCGTACCACCTGAACACAGGTGTATTCCACATAATGGAAGAAACCATAGACAGGAGACAAGTGCTTATTTTCGTCGCATACAACAGTCTGTACATACTGAATAAGGAGACCGGCAGGCTCAACGAAATAAAACAGGTAGCAACTTCCATCACAAATGCCACGGCAGACCATTCAGGCAACATCTGGCTTGAAACGGCAACAAAGGGTGTCTATAAATGTCGCCTCAACGAAGAGATGGACGCATTCCGATACTACACATATTACGGACAAAGCAGAGACCAAGACCTGCCCGCAAGCATAAGCCTCTTCAAACTTAACGGCCGGATGGTATTCATGGGCGATGACCGCTTCTATACCTACAACGAGCATGAGGATAGACTGCAGGCCGACCCGCTACTGAACAAATGCTTCAGGAACGTGAAGAACCTACGCAACATAGTGCCTGTCACTTACGAACAGAACTGGGCTGTGACATCTTCAGCCGTCTACCGTTTCGTGTACGACGGCTACATAGCTGACATCAGGGAATCACACCGCATAGAAGCGGACGACCTGAGCTTAGTAACCGAATACGAAAATGTATCGATATTGAACGACTCGTTATCGTTCATATGCCTCGATGCAGGCTTCATCATACACAATTCCAAACAGAGCAGATCTGGAACCGCCATACCGGCTTCGCCCAACATCGAATACGTATATGCCGGAGGAAACAAAGGTGGATATACCACATTTGGCAGCAATATAGGAATGGCATACAAAGACAACAGAATTACCGTAGGATTTACAATCGATGCCGCTTTTGCCGATAATCTCTATGCAGAATACATGCTAGAGGGAGTGGACAGTACCTGGAACAGCCTGCAGCATGCCAGCAGTGTGTCATACGCACGGCTGCCGTGGAGAAAACACGTATTGCACCTGCGCTCTACCGACGGACTAGGCAACTACTCGCCCGACACGGTGGTGGAATTTGAGATATACCCGCCGTGGTACCGTACCATATGGGCCTACTTGCTGATAACTTTAGCCATGGCCGGCATGCTGCAGCTATTCCACATTGTCATGCAAAGACGCCTGCAAGCCAAACAATTGCGCCAGGCACAGGCAATGGAGAGGGAACATCTGCGTACCATGAATGAACAGCTGCAACAGGAGATTGAAGAGAAGAATGCCGAAATGCTCACACTGACATCTTTCATCATACACAAAAACGAACTCATACTGAAACTGAAAGAGATAGTGGACGACATCCGCAGCAAGAACAAACAGAAATTGCTCGTGCCGTCTTACAACAAAATAAACACCATGCTGTCCGACAATCTTAATACGGAGGACGACTGGAATATGTTCCTTATCAAATTCGAGCAAAAGCACCGCGGTTTCTTCAGAAAGTTGAAAGAGGTCTATCCACAGCTCACCAACAATGACCTGCGCCTTTGTGCATGCCTGAAGCTGAACATGGCAACCAAAGACATTGCCGCACTAATGAATGCATCGGTGCGTGCTGTCGAAAATAACCGTTACAGACTACGTAAAAAACTGGAACTTGACTCTACACAAAACCTGAATGCCTTCATCATAGCATTTGATTGATTTAACAATCATATTAAGCTGCTTGACAGTTCATTAACAAAGTTTGAGAGGTAAATAGGTACTACTATCCATATAGAAAAGTAGGCTGATGTATTTATAGTGAATAACTAATTTTTGCATACTTTCATCATCAAACTATATTTGTGACAAAGAACCGAGAATGCTACGAAAGTTTTCGAGGTACTCTCATTAATAAATTGTTCACATAAAAATTTTAATGCGATGAAAGACAAACGATCTTTTCGCTTATCAGCTTACCGGCTGAAAGCATTATTGCTATCGGTGTGCTTGCTTTACATAGCCGCACCTGTATTCTCACAAACTAAAACAGTGACAGGTACCGTAACCGACAAAACGGGCGAGGTGCTAATCGGAGTGTCCGTTCAAATCGAAGGCACTTCGACCGGAACTATCACTGATGTCAACGGCAAATATACCCTGAACAATGTTCCCACCGATGCCACGCTGCTGTTCAGCTACATAGGCATGCTGCAGGAAAAGGTAAAAGTCAAGGATTTGTCCGTTGTCAACGTAAGCCTTATGGATGATATGCAACAACTGGAAGAAGTAGTGGTAATCGGTTATGGCTCAGCTAAAGCCAAAGACCTTACCGCACCAATAGACGTAGTGAGAGAAGAAGAATTCATCAATGTACCTACGTCTTCGCCCATGGCAGCACTGCAAGGTAAGGTAGCCGGTGTGAACATTACGAACTCCGGCACGCCGGGCGAAGGCCCCACAGTAACAATACGCGGCCTTGGCTCATTCAGCAATACGTCGCCACTCTACGTTGTGGATGGTATGTTTTACGATAATATCAACTTCCTGAACAACGCAGATATACAGGATTTAACTATTCTAAAAGATGCATCAGCTGCAGCCATCTATGGTGTACGTGCTGCTAATGGTGTGGTAATAATCACCACTAAAAAAGGGCAGCGCAACCAGGAGGCAAAAATCACATACAACGGATATGTTGGTATACAGAAAGCAACCAATGTGTTAAAGATGGCCAATGCACACGAATACGCTACTATGCTGATGGAGGCGGATGCCGACAGTTATAGTTACATCTTTGAGCAGGCTATCGCTTCGTTTGGCGGCGACTTGGAAAACCTACAGTTCAATGCCGATACAGATTGGTATGATGAGTTGCTTCGCACAGCCATGATAACAAACCACAGCTTGAATATCTCCGGTGGTTCGGATAAGGCCACATATTCGACTGGTATCAGTTATTTGTCTCAAGATGGTATCATGGATGTAGAGAATTACTATCGCCGGCTTAATTTCCGTGCAACACTCGATTACGAAGCACGAAAGTGGTTGAAGCTGGGATTTAACGGTGTATTCAGCAGTTCACAACAGCAGTTACCCAATAATGAAGCATGGCAACAGGCTTTCAACGCAGCTCCGGTTTATCCGGTATACGATTACACACGCGACGACAGTGTATATCCTACGAAATATGCGTCACCCGAACAAGTTGGTCTGTCTACAAACTTCTACAATCCTGTGGCTACGGCCAATTATTATGACAGTCGGAATGAAAATTACCAGGTTTTAAGCAATTTCTATGCACAAGTCAATATCTTACCGGATAAGTTGAATGTACGTTCAAGTTACAGTTACGATTATCAGATGATACGCGGTACCACGTTCACGCCTACATACTACGTCAGCAACAACCAGCAAAATACGGCTACTTCGCTGACGAAGACCGACACTAACTATTACAATTGGGTATGGGATAACACGGCCACCTATACCGACAGTTGGGGGAAACATGGTTTCACCGGTATGTTGGGCGTATCTATGCGGCAGGAACAATACCGCATGCTGACTGGTACGGCTACCAATGTTCCTGAAGGAGCTGATGAGTGGAAATACATAGCGCTTGGCAATGAAGAAGGCTCAACTGTTTCAGACGATGGTTATCGCTATCGTGGCCTATCATATTTCACTCGTTTAAGCTATAATTATGATGATAAGTATATGCTAATGTTTACATTCCGTGCCGACGGCTCTTCCAAGTACAATGAGAAGTGGGGTTATTTTCCTTCGGTTGGTGCAGCATGGGTTATCTCTCAAGAACCGTTTATGAAGGACCAGAATATTTTCGATTATCTGAAGCTGCGTGCAAGTTGGGGTAAGCTTGGTAACGACAAGGTGGCTGCCAGTGCAGGCTTTGCCAGCATTAGCACTGTACAGGCTGTGTTTGGTACCAATACGGCTATCGACGGATATACCAATACTTCCAATTTCAGCTGGTTGGCTTGGGAAGTGGTAAACGAAACGAATGTCGGTGTGAACTTCTCGACATTGAAGAACCGCCTCTCCGCTGATATCGACTGGTACTACCGTCTGACGGACAATGCCGTGATTTCTCCTACGCTTCCGATGCAGAATACCACAATTGCCGGGAATTATGGTGTAATTCTTAACACTGGTGTAGACTTATCGTTGAACTGGTCCGATAGAATTGGTAAGGACTTTACATATAGCATTGGCGCAAACTTAGCTTATCTGCATAACGAAGTGAAAGATTTGAAAAACGGAACCAGTATTATCCGCGGTGGTAAGACTGTAAATATGATCGGTGAGAAAATGAATTCGTATTATGGTTATAAGGTAATAGGCATTTACCAAACAGAAGAACAATGCGCCAATGATCCCATAGCAGTAGCCAATAATCTGGAACCCGGTGATTTCATCTATGAGGACGTCAACGGAGATGGGGTTATAGACGGCAGTGACAAGCAAATACTTGGCTCCTACATACCAGACTTGACGTATGGCTTCAACATAGGATTTACCTATAAGAACTTTGACTTTGCATTAAGTACTTACGGACAGGCCGGCGGCGAGCTGTGGAATCGGAAACGTGCACTTCGCTATGCGGCATCCAACTATAACTTTGATAAGGCGCAGTATGAAAATCGCTGGACTGGGGCTTACTCTACCAATGAACATCCTTCAGCTAGGGCATTGACACGGAGTTGGAACGTGTCCGACAGTAACAATGCTTCTTACTTTGTAGAAAGCTCCAACTATTTCCGTATTCAGAATATTTCGCTTGGTTACTCGTTCAAGAATATCAAATTTAGCAGCTATACAATGCCGGGCATCCGCCTGTCGTTGACTGCCGATCGGCCGTTTACCTTCTTCAAGGCCAACAGCTTCACACCCGAGTTATCCGATTCGGAAGGTTGGGACACGCAAGTTTATCCTTTGACAGCCACTTATACTTTCGGTGTGCAAATAGATTTCTAAACATAAAAATACTTGAAAACAATGAAACTCATAAAGAAAACATTAGCATATCTTCTTCCTGCTATGATGATACTGGGAGTAACAAATAGTTGCAGTGATTTTATAGACATCAATCCCGAAAATGAACTCGCAGTAGAAAGTGTCGACTACTCGATAACGGCCAATATGTATCAGCCTGTTGTGGGTGTTTATGCAGAAGTACGCAGCTCGGCCATGCACTATATCAATGCCCTGCTTATGTTTACACGCGACGGCGATGTATGGTCAGGGCGTTACGATGACCAAGGCAGCGCTGCAACTTACAGCCGTGAATTTGTATATGACAATTCTTATTGGGGATTGAACCAAGTCTGGATTAACTGGTACACCATCATCCGCATTGCTAATTCGGCTTTGGAGGCGTTGAACGGATATGCAGAGTATCTCACTGAAGGTAGTAGTGAATATGCTACTTACCAATCGTATTGCGGGGAAGTACGGACCATTCGTGCATGGGCTTATTATAATCTGGTGACCAATTTCGGTCCTGTACCTCTCTATACTGATAATTTGCAAACTGAATTTCGCCGTTCCGCAGTAGATATTGTTTACAATTATATATTAGAAGATTTGGATTATGCCATGACATATATGCAACGTATGCGTCCCAACGAAATGACCTATCAGGGCGCCATTACTGCCTATACGGCGGAAATGCTGGCTGCTAAGATGCATTTGTTGCTCGGTAACTATGATGAGGTAGAGAGCCTGACCGATGACATCATTAACAACGGAGGATTCCAACTATATGATGATTTCTATCAGCTGTTCAAAATACCAGGAAAGTTGTGTGACGAATCTTTGTTTGAATGCCAAGTCACCGATTTCGGTAACGGTTCGGGTGATGAGATTACTGTCGACCAGTTCTTTAATTGTCAAGGTCCGTTCAGTCTGACAGACGGTACCAATTCGCTTGGCGGTTGGGGATTTATCGGTTATGAATCTGAATTTGTAGAATGGGCAGAAGCGCGTGGTGAAACAATTCGTGCCACAACCTCTTTCCTGAAAGCCAATAGCACTACGGTAGAGGGATGGACTATCGGCTCGGCTCAAGGTACTTCCACCGATTGCTGGAATGGTAAGTCTTATTTGCCCTATGAACAAATGACTACCGGACGTACCACGTATGGCAGCAATAATAATGTGCGCATTTTCCGTTATGCCGAAGTGTTGCTGATGAATGCTGAAGCCAAAATCCGATTGGGTGGAAACGGTGATGACCCATACAATGAGGTCCGTACACGTGCCGATATGCCAACTAAGACAGGTGTTACGGTAGATGACGTACTGGAAGAACGTCGTATGGAGTTGTGCAGCGAGTGGGGGAATCGTTACATGGACTTGATACGTACCGGTCTGGCTGCCACTGTACTCGGTCCCAAAGGTTGGACGGAAGACAAAACCTATTGGCCTGTGCCTGCCACTCAACTTGAGAGTCTGCCGGACTTGGCACTCGATCCAATAACAGAATAACTTGGCATATATATACTTCAATGGTACGATACCTATTTTTAGCTTGTTGTGGATTTGCCTTTACTGCTTTGCCGGTAAGGGCAAATCCCAAAGATTCCATTAAAGTAGTCAAAGGCCAAATCAGCGATTATTACATTACCATCACAAATGACCGTATAGTAGAGGGACATGTGTTGGATGAACAACGTCATCCTTTGGAAGGGGCTACCGTGATGTTTTTTGCCAGTCCCAAGCATTGTACCACTGCTGCCGACGGCAGCTTTACCATCAAGGGGGCAGAAAACGATACCCATTTGTATGTTTATTACCCTGGCAAGAAGATTGTCAATCGTATATTGGCTTTGGAAGACAATGGTATCGAGATTGTCATGGAAGATGAAGTACACCCTTCTGTTCCGCGACAACCTGCTCGGGCAACCCGCTGGTATAACCCGCAGGAACCTCTTTCGCGTACATACTGTAACCCCATGAACATCAGTTACAATTTCGAGCCTTATAACAACAACGTGCTTCCCAATGGCTCGTTTCGTTCGGCTGCCGACCCGATGGTTGTGGAATACAAGGGAGAATATTTACTGTTTTCCACAAATCAGGGCGGTTTTCATTATTCCAAGAATCTGACAGACTGGGAGTTTGTTCCGGCTTCCTTCCAGCGCAGACCTACGGATGACGACCAATGTGCCCCGGCCGCTTATGTAAGTGGGGATACCTTGTTTTATACAGGCTCTACTTACGATGGACTGGCCGTATGGTACAGCACGAATCCCAAATCAGGACGATTTAAACGTGCCATAGAGCGGAATGTGCTTCCATCGTGGGATCCTTGCCTGTTCTTGGACGATGACGGCCGACTTTATCTGTATTACGGTTCGAGTAATGAATATCCGTTAAAGGCTGTAGAACTTGAGCGTAACAACTTCTATCCCATCAGCAAAATACACGATGTCATGATGCTTCGTCCCGAAGAACATGGATGGGAGCGATTTGGCATGAACAATGACGACGAGGTAACGTTGCGTCCCTTTACCGAAGGGGCTTATATGACCAAACACAACGGGAAGTATTATTTCCAATATGGTGCCCCGGGCACAGAGTTCAAGGTGTATGCCGACGGCGTTTATGTATCCAATTCTCCATTGGGACCATTTGCCTACCAGCAGCATAATCCTATGTGTTACAAACCAGGAGGTTATGTGCAGGGTGCCGGACATGGAGGAACTTTCCTCGACGTGAAAGGCAATTTCTGGCATGTGGCCACATGCATGCTCTCGTTAAAGTATAAGTTTGAACGGCGTATCGGACTTTATCCTGCGGCTTTCGACGAAGATGGGGTGATGTATTCGTCTACAGCATTTGGCGATTATCCCAACTGGGCGGCACATATGGATATCAAGTGCCCAGCAGACCGTTTCACGGGTTGGATGCTACTTTCGTATGGCAAGCCGGTCGAGGTATCGTCAACAGACAGTATTTATGAGGCACGCAACCTGACAGATGAAAGCATGCGCACGTATTGGGCAGCAAGCAGCGGAAATCCGGGTGAATGGGTGGTATTGGATTTGGAAAGCCCAAAGACGGTGCGGGCATTGCAGCTTAATTTCTATGAGCATAAGGCTTTTCAGTACAACCGGGCTATGGATATTTACCATCAATATCGAATCTTTGCCTCTGACGACGGGAAAGATTGGACGTTGGTGGTTGATAAGAGTGACAGCGATAAAGACTGTCCGCATGACTATATTGAGCTGAACGAACCGTTGCAGACCCGTTACCTGAAATTTGAAAGCGTACATGTGCCTACAGGAAATGTGGCCTTGTCTGAATTTCGGGTATTTGGCTATGCAGGCGGTGATGTACCTCCCGTCGTAGAAGGACTGGACGTGGCACGCGACAAAAACGATACCCGCAATGCCATTATCTCGTGGGAACCGGTGGAAGGTGCGTATGGCTATAATATTTACTACGGTACAACCAAGGCCAAGATGTATAACTGTATCACAGTGTTGGGCAGCACATCTTATGACTTCCGAGGTATGGACAAGGATACCGTTTACTATTTCACGGTGGAAGCCTTGAACGAAAACGGTCGTTCACCTTTATGCAAACCCATAAAGAGATAGCATGGGATGCGCCTTTGCCGATACCTGCTTACAAAAGTCGTGAACTGTCATTTACTTTGGCCGGTACTTATTTATTTACCTTCAAACATTATGAAATGATGAAAAGATTATCTTTATTTGCAACAGTTTCTTTATCCGCACTCTTTGTGGCAGCATCGTCCGGAAGCAGGGGGCACGGAAACGGGGACAATGATATGGACAAGTTTATAACACAGTTGATGGATAAAATGACCATCGAGGAGAAAATAGGCCAGTTAAACCTGCCTGTGACCGGTGAAATCACTACCGGACAAACCAGAAACAGTGACGTGGCAAGGCTGGTAGAACAGGGGATGGTGGGAGGACTGTTCAATCTGAAAGGCGTGGAACGCATCCGCGACATGCAGAAACTGGCAGTGGAAGAGTCGCGCCTCGGCATACCGCTCATTTTTGGTATGGATGTGATACATGGCTACGAGACAATATTTCCCATACCGCTGGCATTATCTTGTACGTGGGACATGGAAGCTGTGGAACAGTCAGCACGGATAGCTGCCACCGAAGCCAGTGCTGATGGTATTTGCTGGACATTCTCTCCAATGGTAGATATAAGCCGGGATCCACGTTGGGGGCGTGTAAGCGAGGGAAATGGCGAAGACCCTTTTCTCGGGGCAGCCATAGCCCAAGCTATGGTACGCGGATATCAGGGAGCAGACAAAGCCGCGCAACTACAGTCCAACAACCAGATAATGGCATGTGTGAAGCACTTTGCACTGTACGGTGCAAGTGAAGGCGGACGCGACTACAATACTGTGGACATGAGCCGCAATAGGATGTTCAATGAATACTTATATCCTTATCAGGCAGCAGTAGAGGCTGGAGCCGGCAGTTTCATGTCCTCTTTTAACGAGGTGGACGGTGTTCCTGCCACAGCTAACAAATGGCTTATGACAGATGTACTGCGCACGATGTGGGGATTTGACGGTTTTGTGGTGACAGACTACACGGGCATTGCCGAAATGGTAGCACACGGCATAGGAGACTTGCAGACGGTATCGGCACGCGCACTTGAAGCGGGTATAGACATGGATATGGTAAGCGGAGGTTTTATTGGCACGCTAAAGAAATCTATAGATGAAGGTAAAATCAGTATGGAGACAGTGGAGCGTGCGTGCCGTCGCATATTGGAAGCCAAGTACAAACTGGGGCTTTTCGATGACCCGTACAAATATTGCGACCCCGGACGTCCGGCTAAAGACGTGTTCAACAAAGAAAACAGAGCCGCGGCAAGACAGATTGCAGGCAGCAGCTTCGTGTTGCTGAAGAATGAACCATCAACCGGTGGGAAGGAAGCTGTGTTGCCACTTAAAAGGCAGGGTACTGTGGCAGTAATAGGTCCATTGGGCAATAGTCGCAGTAATATGCCTGGCACATGGAGCGTAGCAGCCCGCCTTGACAGATCCCCGTCGCTGTACGAAGGTCTGAAGGAGATTGCCGGAGACGCTGTTGAGGTGCTCTACGCCAAGGGCAGTAACCTGACAGATGATGCAGCCTATGAAGAGCGGGCTACCATGTTCGGCCGCTCACTGAACCGCGATGGGCGTACAGCCGATGAATTGCTGGAAGAAGCACTGGAAGTGGCCGGAAAGGCCGACGTAATAGTAGCGGCACTCGGTGAATCTTCCGAGATGAGCGGTGAAAGTTCCAGCCGGAGCGAGTTGGGTATACCAGATGCACAACGGCGGTTGTTGGAAGCTCTGCTACAGACAGGCAAACCCGTTGTATTGACTTTATTTGCCGGACGTCCCATGACACTGATGTGGGAACACGATAATGTGCCCGCCATACTCAATGTGTGGTTTGGTGGAAGTGAGGCAGCTTACGCCATAGGCGATGTGCTCTTCGGAGACGTCAATCCGAGCGGCAAGCTGAGCATGTGTTTCCCGAAGAGTGTGGGACAGTTGCCGTTGTTTTACAACCACAAGAACACAGGCCGTCCGCTGGAAGATGGTCATTGGTTTGAAAAGTTCCGCAGCAACTATCTTGATGTGGACAACGACCCGCTTTACCCTTTTGGATACGGACTGTCTTACACCACGTTCGAATACAGCAATATCACTCTTGACAAGACTTCAATAGATGATAGCGGTGAAATAACTGCGAGCGTGACACTTACAAATTCTGGCGGATACGATGGAGCCGAAGTGGTGCAGCTATACTTGCGGGACGTCGTCGGAAGTATCACACGCCCGGTAAAGGAACTGAAAGGATTCCGCAAGGTATTCCTGAAAGCCGGAGAAAGTACGACTGTGTCTTTCAAGATAACACCGGATCTGCTGAAGTTTTACAATTACGATCTCGAATACGTCTGCGAACCGGGTGACTTCGACGTGATGATAGGAGGCAACAGTCGAGATGTGAAGACTGCACGCTTCACGCTGCAATAGAAATCTTTTCAATAACCAAAAATAAAAACATGACATGAAGAATTTTTTTATGATTTCCTGTGCCATACTGCTTGTCTTATCCGGCGGATGCACACACAAACCGGTAAAGTCCGACTTTCCCTTACAAGTGATGACTTTCAATGTACGTCTCGACACGTCTTCAGACGGTCTGAACGGCTGGCCTTATCGTCGTGACAACATAGGACAAATGCTATCCTATTATGCACCTGACTTGTTGGGTATGCAAGAGGTGCTGCCCAACCAGATGCAGGATCTACAGATGATGTTACCGCAATACACTTCATTGGGTGTAGGACGGGAAGACGGCCGCAACAAAGGCGAATACAGTCCTATCTTCTTTCGTACCGAACGCTTCGAACTGTTGCGCAGCGGCAATTTTTCCCTTAGCCAAACACCCGATTCATTCGGCATACTCGGATGGGATGCTGCTTGCGCCCGTGTATGTACCTGGGCTTTGCTGCGCGACCTGTATTCAGGCCACGAAGTAGCTTACTTTAATACCCACTTGGACCATATCGGTACCACAGCCCGACGTGAAGGAATGCGCTTGATTCTGGATAGTTTGAAGAACATAGCCAACGGATTGCCAGTCATAGTGACCGGAGACTTCAACTGTCCGCCCTATGACGAACCGGCCCAAATACTTGAAAGTGGCGGACTGCTGAATGCATGGACTTCGGCAAGTGTGACATACGGGCCATCGTGGTCGTTCCATGACTTCGGACGCAAACCTATGGCCGAACGACTGTTACTGGACTACGTGTTTACCACTCCACAACTGGCTGCACAACGTTGCCGCATCATACAGGATACGCCAGACGATGGATATTATTCCGACCATTGCCCTGTGATAGCCGAACTGACATACGAAAGCCCTAAATAAAAAATGCAGGTTTATGAAAATCATATCTACATTTACAGTCTTATGTCTGCTGATGGCAATCTGCGGATGCAATGACAAAAAGGCTGGAAGAAGCGAAAAAAACGTGTTCGGCACACTGGATGACGAGGCTCTACTGGATACCATCGAACGCCTCACATTCAATTATTTCTGGGACGGTGCGGAGCCTAACAGCGGCATGGCACGTGAGCGCATACACATGGATGGCAACTATCCGGAGAATGACGAAAACGTAGTTACTTCGGGCGGCAGCGGATTCGGCATCATGGCTATACTGGCAGGCATGGAGCGCGGCTATGTCACACGCAAGGAAGGAATGGAAAGATTAGAGAGAATCGTCTCTTTTATCGAAAAATCCGAACGTTTCCATGGCGCATGTCCGCACTGGTGGTACGGAGATACCGGTAAAGTGAAACCGTTTGGACAGAAGGATAACGGAGGGGATCTGGTAGAAACAGCTTTCATGATGCAGGCGCTGCTATGCGTACACCAATACTGCAACGAAAGCGACGAACAGGAACAGGCTCTTGCCGGACGTATAAACAAACTGTGGCGCGAAGTGGAATGGGACTTCTACCGGCGCGAAGGAAAGGAGGATGTACTGTACTGGCACTGGAGTCCAAGTTATGGATGGGAGATGAATTTTCCGGTTCATGGCTATAACGAGTGTCTTATAATGTACGTTCTGGCAGCGTCATCACCTACACACGGCATACCGGCTGAAACCTACCACAGCGGATGGGCAGAAAGTGGAGCCATCGTATCGCCGCATAGTGTGGAAGGCATCACCCTGCAACTGCGTAACCAGGGCATTCAGGCAGGACCTTTATTCTGGACGCATTACTCGTTCTTGGGGCTCAACCCTACGGGATTGGCAGACAGATATTGCAGCAGCTACTTCGACGAGATGCGCAACCTTGCTCTTATCAACCGTGCCTACTGCATACGCAACCCCAAGCAATACAAAGGGTACGGTGCAGACTGCTGGGGACTGACTGCCAGCTACTCAGTGGACGGGTATGCGGCGCATGCTCCCGACGAAAATAATGACAAGGGGGTGATATCTCCCACCGCTGCACTGTCATCTATTGTATATACCCCCGAAGAGTCCATGCAGGTGATGCGCCACCTCTATGAGATGGGCGACAAATTGCTGGGACCATACGGATTTTACGATGCTTTCAGCGAGACTGAAGACTGGTATCCGCAGCGTTACCTCGCAATAGATCAGGGTCCCACGGTAGTTATGATAGAAAACTACCGCAGCGGACTGTTGTGGAATCTGTTTATGAGCCACCCGGATGTACGTAACGGACTTGAAAAGTTGGGATTCTATACAGAAGACTGAAACATAGCAGAAAGAAATACTTCTCTGCTTTTTATGCATGGCATCCTATTGAGAATTGGCCGGGAAGCTGTATTTTTGCGGAAATATAACGCCCCGCGCCAATCAGGCGTACAAAGGGCCGAACAAAAACTCATAGATTTATGCCAACATTCGCCCCATTCGCCCGACCGCTATACGTAATGCTTAAACCTGTGGGGGCCTTGTGCAATCTCGCCTGTGAATATTGTTACTATCTGGAAAAGTCAAAACTCTACCGGGATACACCGAAGCATGTGATGAGTGACGAGATGCTGGAATTGTTCATCAGGCAATACCTCGATTCACAGACCATGCCTCAGGTGCTGTTTACATGGCATGGGGGAGAAACGCTGATGCGCCCCCTGTCTTTTTACAAACGGGCATTGGAGTTGCAACGCAAATATGCAAAGGGACGCACGGTAGATAATTGCATACAAACCAATGGTACATTGTTGAACGATGAATGGTGTCGCTTCTTCCATGACAACCACTGGCTGGTTGGAGTCTCAATAGACGGGCCACAAGAATTTCACGACGAGTATCGAAAAGATAAACAAGGCAAACCGTCATTTGTAAAAGTAATGCATGGCATCAACCTGCTGAACAAGCATCATGTGGAATGGAACGCTATGGCGGTGGTGAACGACTTCAATGCAGACTATCCCTTGGACTTTTACCATTTCTTCAAGGACATAGGATGCCACTACATACAATTTACACCGATAGTGGAACGAATGGCGGAACATGCCGACGGACGACATCTTGCCGCCGTGGATGAAGGCAACAGGCAGCAGACGGCAGACTTTTCCGTGACACCTGAACAGTGGGGAAAATTTCTTTGTGATATTTTCGATGAATGGGTACGCAATGATGTGGGAAATTACTACATACAGCTGTTTGATGCCACGCTGGCCAACTGGACCGGATGTCAGCCGGGTATCTGTACAATGGCCGAAACGTGCGGACACGCCGGTGTAATGGAGTTTAACGGGGACGTGTATTCGTGCGACCACTTCGTCTTTCCGCAATACAAATTGGGCAACATTCGCCAGCAGACACTGGTCGAAATGATGTACAGCGAACGGCAGCAGAATTTCGGTATGGCCAAACGGGACAGCTTGCCCGGGCAGTGCCGACGCTGCAAGTACCTCTTCGCCTGCAATGGCGAATGTCCTAAAAACCGCTTCTGTACCACAGCAGACGGTGAACCGGGACTGAACTATCTCTGTAGCGGCTACTACCGGTTCTTCAAGCATGCAGCACCCTACATGGAGTATATGAAGCGGGAATTAGAGGCTCAAAGACCGCCGGCCAACATAATGGAGGCCATACGTCATGGTGAGATAGGATAAAGGTATTTGCTCGTGCGACCGACAGATTGCAAGCGAGGGCGGAACACATTTCCCACAGACAGGGAATGCGTTGTACATACGGGTATTATGCATCGCCGGCTCAATGATTTAATCAGCACGGGAAAGGAACAAAAAAACTGCCGGAATATTGGGCTTAACTGCAAGAATAGATTACATTTGCAAAAATAACTCCTAAATTAATTTTTCTCATGAAAAATATATATTCACTGCGTACAGCCTTGTTCGCGGGCCTGCTTTTTGTCTGCATTACGGCCGGAGCGCAGACGAATGAACTGCCACGTGCCGTACCTGAAGATGAGGGAATACCTTCGCAAGCTGTGGCAAACTTGTTCGACTCGTTGATGTCTCTTCCAAAAACAGACATACATAGCGTGATGGTGCTGCGTCACGGCAAAGTGATAGGCGAGATATACCCTGCCCCATTCGCGCCACATTACAGACATACTATGTATTCGTGCTCAAAGACCTTCCTGGCTGCTACTGTCGGACTTGCCATAGCTGACAACCGCCTCCGTACGGACGACCGTGTGGGAGCCATATTGCCCGAAGTACTGCCCGACTGTGTAAGTCCACAACTGGCCGCAATGACCGTACACGACCTGCTCACCATGACATCAGGCATCACACCAGACTGGGAGATGCGCAACAACACAGACGAATGGCTGCGCACATACCTCGCCAAACCCGTTGCCGAGCCTGGCACGAAGTTCCAATACGATTCTATGTGCAGCTACCTGTTGGCCGCCATAGTGCAAAAAGTTATGGGAAAGACTGTGCTCGACTGTCTGAAACAGCGGATTTTCAAGCCGATGAACATCACCGAAGTGGGTTGGGAAGTAAGTCCCGAAGGCTACAATACCGGCGGATGGGGATTGCACATACAGAGTGAGTCGCTTGCCAAATTCGGGCTGCTGCTGCTTAACAAGGGTAACTGGCAGGGAGAGCAACTATTGCCCGCCAAGTGGGTAGAACAGATGATGACCGAACAACAACCGGATACCGGCTACGGATACCATGTATGGGCATGTGAATATCCTGGAGCATGGCGGGCCGATGGGGCATTCGGACAATATATACTCATCATACCGGATAAGGATATGGTAATAGTCATAACCGAATGTACACTGACAAACGGCGCCACACAACGCCGGTTGGTATGGCAACGACTGATACCACAAGCCGCAGACAATCCACTGCCGACAAATGCAAAATCATACAAACGTCTGCTCAAACTGCAACAGGACGCATCACTGCCCACGGCGCAGGGAAAGGACTATATACCGGGAGCGGCACGGCTCGGCGGAAAGTCCATTATCCTGCAAGACAACAAATATGGCTGGAAGACTTTGACATTCGACGTAAACCGCAATGAGAATATCATAAATATGACTATAACCGACTGCGACGGATACACTTACGTACAACCTTTCGGGTACAGGCGCTGGTTGACGACTCACACGAAGGCTTGCCCACCCTACTCCATTGGGGCGGTAGGAAGTTTTGAAGGCATAGAACGTCCGTTCCACGTGGCAGGCAGCTACGGGTGGGCAAAGGATGGTACACTACACCTGAAAGTACACTACGTGGACTGGATTAGTGCATTGGATATCTGCATAAGGCCTGAAGAAAACAAAGCTTTCCTTACTATAAGCGAAAATTTCTCCGATATTACGATGGAGACAGAAGGTACACTGCAATAAGACTGTCATTATGGACCGAATGATACTGACCCTGAAACGCCCTCTAATATGGTTGCGCCGTTTCCGATACAGATGTGGATACGGAGTACACTCGCCGTTCGCTTTCGACTTCATTACTAACGTGGTGTACGAGCGGACGCAATATTACAAGTACAAGGAACTGGAAGAGGAGAAATCTGGTACGGAAGACGGACGGACAGCATACGAGCCAATGAGGGTGAAACGTCTGTTACTCCGTCTGGCCAACTTTGCGCATCCTGATACTGTAGTAGATGTTGGTATTGCAGTCGATTCATCACGATACCTTAAGGCCGGCAGAAAAGCCACTAACTATAATAGAGCAAACAACCTGCAGGAAATGTTTCTCGAAGTGGGTGTACCTGTGGACATGCTCTATGTGCACGACTGGCACCGCCCGGATTTTGTACGCGAGGTTTTCGAGGTTTGTGTGGAACGCACCACGCCATCTTCCATGTTTGTCATAGCAGGCATCGGATATACTCCGCAAATGCGCGCATTGTGGAAGCAGGTGCGACAGGACGGACGGACCGGTATTACGTTTGACCTTTATGATTTAGGTATAATATTCTTCGACAAGAAGAAAAACAAGCAAAACTACATCGTGAACTTCTGACTTGAAACCATAACATAGCGACCACATGAAGAAAAGCCTTATTTACACTAAAACCGGTGATACCGGCCAGACCTCTCTTGTTGGAGGAATACGGGTTCCTAAAACCCATGAACGCCTCGAAGCCTACGGTACGATAGATGAACTGAATTCTTTACTCGGACTATTCGTCACCTATTTGTCAGAAGAACGGGACCGTGACTTCGTGACAAGTGTGCAGAAGATGCTCTTTGCAATAGGTTCATATCTGGCCACTGACCAATCGGTCACAGAACTGCACCGGTCAAGCATAATTCCACCCGATGCCGTTAAAACAATGGAGGCAGAAATAGATCGTTTGGACAACATGCTGCCAGGACTACGCTCATTCATACTGCCAGGAGGAAGCCGGGGAGCTGCCATCTGCCATGTGTGCCGGACTGTATGCAGACGTGCCGAACGGCGCATTCTTGCATTATCAGAACAGGTAACACTTCCCTCTGAACTCACAGCCTATGTCAACCGGTTATCCGATTACCTGTTTGTTCTTTCACGTAAAATTAACCAAGAAGAGAAAAAAAGCGAAATATTATGGGATAATGGCAGCAAATGAAATAATTTGTTTACTTTTGCCGCTGATTTTAAGATAGGGATTTAATATTCACGAATGTAATACTTAGGAACTATGTATTGGACATTGGAATTAGCTTCCAAATTGGAAGATGCTCCTTGGCCGGCAACCAAGGACGAACTTATCGATTACGCCATGCGTTCAGGTGCGCCGCTCGAGGTGATTGAGAATCTGCAAGAGATGGAAGATGAAGGCGAAATATATGAAAGCATAGAAGATATCTGGCCCGACTATCCAAGCAAAGAAGATTTCTTTTTCAACGAGGATGAATATTAGTAGCCTTCAAACTGGTTAAACAATTAAATATCAGCGCGATAAACAAAGATAATTTGTTTGTCGCGCTGGTGTTTTATGGTGTTTTATGGCGTGGTCTGTTT
>CAZYVE010000020.1:0-30781 GCA_964651035.1 uncultured Bacteroides sp. | reverse complement strand
TCCGAGTGCTTGTGGCAGTGCCTGTGGAGCCGGTGACAAACCCGAAGAAAAGCCTACGGCTTGTGGCAGTGCTTGTGGAGCCGGTGACAAACCCGAAGAAAAGCCTGCAGCTTGTGGCAGTGCTTGTGGAGCAGGTGACAAATAAGATTTGTCGAATCCCCTCGGTATTGACAATTGCTTGCCGTGGGGATTTTTCAATATGCTTTATCTCGTAAAACTGTATAATAATGAAGAATGCTTCCTGTGAAAATGCTGTCAATGAACAGTCATCCATAACAGAAAAGAACAGGCGGGTTATGGAACAGTTCATCCGTTTCATCGATACAGGAGACTGCTCCATTGGCTATGGAATACTTTGCATTTCAGTGGCACATTACTGAGGCCTGCGACCAGCGCTGCAAACATTGTTATATTTATGCACTGGGAAGTCATGCCAATTTCAAAGAGATGTCGGAAGAAGGCATGAATACCGTTATTGCCAACATAAAGGAATTTGGAAGGAAAGCCAATCGGCGGCCCTATATTTATATAACGGGTGGCGACCCGATATTGCATCCAAAGTTCTGGGACCTGGCTGAAAAACTGAAATCCGAACAGATTCATTTTGCCATTCTGGGTAATCCGTTCCACCTGGACGATAAAGTGTGTTGTCGCTTGGCAGAAAACGGTTGCCGGAAATACCAACTTTCGCTGGACGGGTTGGAAGCCACACACGACCGGATACGTCGTCGAGGGTCTTTTCGAGAAACACTTGCAGCCATTCCGAGCCTGAAAAAGGCTGGTATAACAGTTGCAATCATGGCTACCGTTTCCAAATGGAACTTCAAGGAAATACCGCAGCTGATTGATGTTGTAGTGGAGCATAAAGCCGATGTCTTTGCGTTTGCCCGCTATTGTCCTGATGTAAACAGCAAGGATACCTGCTGCACACCTGATGAGTACAAATATCTGCTAAGGCAATGCTGGACTAAATTTGAGCAATATAAGGGTGGGCAGACATGGTTCAACCTTAAAGACCATCTATGGACTTTGTTCAAGTATGAAAATGGCCTGTTCAATCCTGCTGACTATCCGGCAGATGAAATCGTGTATGACGGCTGCAATTGTGGGAATTGCCATCTTACCATACTATCGGACGGTGCCATATATGCCTGCAGACGCATGGAAAGTAAAGTCGGCAATGCTTTGACTGATGATTTGTATGACATCTTCACCGGTGAAAAGATGGACAGATACCGTATGTACGAGAATTTTGAGAAATGTGGCAAATGCGAACTGTTGCGCTTCTGTCGCGGATGTCCGGCTGTGGCATACGGCTACTACGGCAATATGTACGCACCCGACCCTCAATGCTGGAAACAAATCTAAAAAACGAAGACTATGATAACCAATGCTGTGATAGAAAATATGTTGGAGCGGCGCAGCATACGCCGTTTCAGACAAGAACAAATCAGAGAGGAGGAACTCGATGCCATCTTGCAAGCCGGGTTGTATGCTCCCAGTGCAGGTGGCCGCCAGGGGGTGATTTTCGTAGTGTCGCAGGATAAGGACACAAATGAAAAATTGGGACGTATTAAAAAAGCCCATTTCCATGGCAGGATGTCTACATCTGATGTATATGTGTCAAAAGAACAGCCGAGTATTGCCGATGACGCTTCCATAAAGAATGCTTTCTATGATGCACCGACTGTCATAACCCTCTTCGCTCCGAAGAAGTTCCTTTATGCGGAGAGTGATGCTTGTGTGGCAGCCGAAAACATGTTGCTGGCAGCCACTTCGTTGGGGATAGGCTCATGTTATATCGGTTCTGCATGGGATTCGTTTGACGACCCGTTCGGGCATGAGACACTTCGCCGGTGGGGCATACGCACCGATTATTACGCAGTGCTCCATGTGCTTCTCGGTTATTCGGTAGAACAAATGGATAAGATCAGGTCTAAGGCAAGGAAAGACGGCCGCATAATCAGAGTATAATAATATAGTTGGTTGGGGCTGTTACCTTCCGTTTGCCTCAAACTCTTCTCGGTGTCTGGTGATAGATTTCATGTTTTTTTGTGCCCATTCTGTCAGCTGGACAATAAATGGTACAAGAGAATTGCCTGTTTCCGTCAGGCTATACTCTACTTTGGGAGGAATTGTAGGGTAAATCTTCCTGTTCACCAATCCGTCTGCTTCCAGTGTCTGAAGTGTGTGTGAAAGCACGCGGGATGATATGTCCGGTATCAGCCTGCCAAGCTCGTTGAAGCGCAAAACTTTGTTTTCATTTAAAATGAGAATAATCAATAATGCCCATTTGTTCCCGAAACGGGCTATTACATTCCGCACTGGGCATATCTCGATAATGGCGTTTCTTTCTTCTTTTTTTCTCATCTTCTACAACTCTATACAGACCTGTTACTTGGTTTCAAATGCAAAGTTAATAAATTAAGTGACTGAAATGATTTTAGCTTCCTGTTTTTTTGTCGTTCCCTATATGCTGTATTGCGCTTCTCTATGTGCTGTATTGCTCTCCTCTAAATGCTGTATTGCTCTCCTCTAAATGCTGTATTGTGCTCCTCTATATACTGTATTGCCAATACCGGTATGCTGAATGCAGGGTTGGGATAATGAGAATGCTAAAATAGTGACTGATATGGGTAGAAATAATATTGGCGACACCCAGACTATATGTGTCCGGACATCGCCAATGAAAAAGCCGTCTGCTTATCAATCAGAGAAGATTCATTTCTTCTTTTTACGTAAAACCATTGCGGTTCTGGCCGGGATATAAAGCTTCATCCAGCCTTTTTTATCTTTCTTGTACAAGGGGTCAGGGTTTGTGAAGTGTATCACGCTGTCATCGCAAAAGCCATATCCTCCATAAATTGGATTGTCCGTGTTCAGTATGACTTCGTAAGCTCCTTCATGTACCAGGAAGCCGTAATCCGTAAAAGAATGTTTCGGATTGAAGTTGAACACAAAAATCAAATCCTTGCGCATGTAAGCCAGAATCTGGTCACCGTCATTATGCCATATCTCCTGTATGGGGGTATCCTGGAATTTCCTTACACTCTTTATGACGTCGAGCATAGCCTTGTCGAAGTCTCCCATGAAATGATAAGCCAGGTTCTTGTCATCTACAAGATTCCATTGGCGGCGTGCATATTTGTACGACCAGTTGTTGCCTTCACGCGGGAAATCAATCCATTCCGGGTGTCCGAACTCATTCCCCATAAAATTCAGATATCCACCGTTAATGGTTGTAGTGGTAAGCAGCCGTATCATCTTGTGCAGGGCTATTCCGCGGTGAACTATGTAGTTCTGGTCGTCCACCTGCATATGCCAATACATGTCTGCATCTACCAGTCTGAATATTATGGTCTTGTCCCCGACCAACGCCTGGTCGTGGCTTTCGCAGTAAGAGATGGTTTTTTCATCGCTACGCCGGTTTGTCACTTCCCAGAACATGCTTGACGGCTTCCAGTCTTCATCCATCTTTTCTTTGATGGTCTTTATCCAGTAGTCTGGGATATTCATAGCCATTCTATAATCGAACCCATATCCACCGTCTTCAAATTTTGCTGCCAGTCCGGGCATGCCTGATACTTCTTCGGCAATAGTTACCGCATGCGGATTTACCTGATGAATCAGTCGGTTTGCCAATGTCAGGTAACAGATGGCATTATCATCCTGATGTCCGTTGAAGTAATCATCATAATTGCAGAATGCCTCTCCCAGTCCGTGGCTGTAGTAGAGCATCGATGTCACGCCGTCAAACCTGAAACCGTCGAATTTGAACTCTTCAAGCCAATATTTGCAGTTGGAAAGCAGGAAATGCAATACCTCATTCTTGCCATAATCGAAGCACAGCGAATCCCATGCCGGATGTTCATGCCTGTCGCCTGGATAGAAATATTGATTGGGGTCGCCGGCAAAACGCCCGAGTCCCTCTACCTCGTTCTTTACGGCATGCGAGTGTACTATATCCATTATTACGGCTATTCCCATGCCGTGGGCCGTGTCTATCAGTTCTTTCAGTTCGTCAGGCGTACCGAAACGTGAGGAAGGGGCGAAGAAACTGGAAACGTGATACCCGAAGCTTCCGTAGTACGGATGTTCCTGTATGGCCATTATCTGAATGCAGTTATAGCCTTCGGATGCGACTCTTGGCAATATATTGTCTTTGAATTCGCGGTAGCTTCCCACTTTCTCTTCCTTTTGTGCCATACCGATATGGCATTCGTAAATAAGCAGTGGGGCGGCACTCTGTTTGAAGTTGAACTTCTTCATCCTGTAAGGCTTTTGGGGTGCCCATACCTGTGCACTGAATATTTTTGTCTGCTCATCCTGTATCACGCGCGTGGCCCATGCCGGTATCCGTTCCCCGCATCCGCCTTCCCAATAGATTTTCAGCTTGTACAAATCGCCGTGTTGGATAGCCCCTTCAGGAAGTTTGAGTTCCCATATACTGTTTGCTTTACGCTTCAACGAGTATTTTTTTTCTTCTTTCCAGTCGTTGAATGTGCCGGTAATGAATATCTGCGATGCATTGGGAGCCCATTCCCGGAATACCCATCCACGGTCGGTTTTGTGCAGGCCGAAGTATAAGTAGCCGCTAGCAAAGTCGGAAAGTGTCTGCTTGCCGTTATTGGTCAGTTCCGCTTCCTTTTCTATGGCATGGTTATGGCGTCCGTTTATGGCGTTGGCATATGGTTCGAGCCATGGGTCGTTTTTAATCAAGTTCAGTGTATCCATATTCGGAAAGTCTTTAATGTTTTATATATGTCAGTACGACTTTATTGTAGTTGCTCCAAAAGTAAAGATAAAATCTTATATTCCGCAAAATTTACATCAGTTATTCGTTATGTCAGTTTGCGGTAGCGTGTCCGTTTAGGTTCTTCTTTGCCCAGCCTTTTTAATTTGTTTTCCTCGTATTCAGAATATGAGCCTTCGAAGAAGAAGACGCTTTGGTTGTTTTCAAAAGCGAGTATATGCGTGCAAATGCGGTCGAGGAACCAGCGGTCATGGCTGATGACTACTGCACATCCCGCAAAGTTGTCCAAACCTTCTTCCAATGCGCGGAGCGTATTTATGTCGATATCGTTTGTCGGTTCGTCCAGCAGCAGTACGTTCCCCTCTTCTTTCAGGGCCATGGCCAGGTGCAGGCGGTTGCGTTCTCCTCCCGAAAGCACCCCGCACAGTTTTTCCTGGTCGGCTCCGGAGAAGTTGAAACGCGATAGATATGCGCGTGCATTGATGTCGCGTCCTCCCATGCGTATCAGGTCATTCCCTCCTGAAATAACTTGATATACGCTTTTATCTGGGGCAATGTCCTTATGTTGCTGGTCGATGTATGCTATTTTCACAGTCTCTCCTATCTCAAAACATCCGCTGTCGGGTTTGTCAAGCCCCATTATCAGCCTGAACAGGGTTGTCTTTCCTGCTCCGTTGGGGCCGATAATACCCACTATACCGTTTGGAGGGAGCACGAAGTTCAGATCTTCGAACAAGACCTTTTCCCCGAAAGCCTTCGACACATGGCAGGCTTCTATCACCTTATTCCCCAGACGCGGACCATTGGGAATGAAGATTTCCAGTTTCTCTTCCTTTTCTTTCACGCTTTCGCCAAGCAGCTTGTCATAAGAATTCAGGCGGGCTTTCCCTTTTGCTTGTCTGGCTTTCGGTGCCATGCGTATCCATTCAAGCTCGCGTTCCAGTGTCTTGCGCCTCTTGCTGGCAGCTTTTTCTTCCATCTCCATGCGCTTGGTCTTTTGTTCCAGCCAGCTTGAATAGTTGCCTTTCCAGGGGATTCCCTCTCCGCGATCAAGCTCGAGAATCCAGCCTGCCACATGATCGAGGAAGTAACGGTCGTGCGTAACGGCTATCACTGTTCCCTCGTACTGCTGAAGGTGTTGCTCCAGCCATTCCACCGATTCCGCATCCAGATGGTTTGTCGGTTCGTCGAGCAGCAGGATATCCGGTTTTTGCAGGAGCAGGCGGCAGAGGGCGACCCTGCGGCGTTCGCCTCCAGACAACACCTTTGCGGGTTGGTCCTCCGGAGGGCAGTGCAGTGCATCCATGGCCCTGTCCAGTTTGGTATCGAGGTTCCAGCCGTCGGCCGCATCTATGGCATCCTGCAATTCCGCCTGCCGGGCAAACAGTTTATTCATCTTGTCCTCATCCTCGTAATATTCCGGTAACCCGAATTTAAGGTTGATTTCCTCATATTCCGCCAAGATGTCTGTTATGGGTTTCACGCCCTCCATTACGATTTCCTTCACCGTCTTCTCCGGGTCGAGGTACGGCTCCTGTGCCAGATATCCGACTGTGTATCCCGGAGAGAATACTACCTCGCCCTGGTAAGACTTCTCCAATCCGGCGATAATCTTCAGGAGGGTAGATTTGCCTGCGCCGTTCAGTCCGATGATACCTATTTTCGCACCGTAGAAGAAAGACAGGTAAATGTCCTTCAATATCTGTTTGTTGTTCTGCTGAATGGTCTTGCTCAGCCCGACCATGGAGAAAATGATTTTCTTGTCATCCACTGTAGCCATGAATCTGATGGTTTTTACATTAATATAATATTGTGTTGCCGTTGAATGCGTGGCAAAAGTAGTGAAAAAATTGCTTATGAACTGTGCTTCCCACAAAAAAACCATTCCTGGCGGTGTACGTTTCTCATTACCTGGCGTGGCAAGCCGCATCCTGCATCATCCTGTAATACTCCGCTTTCCATTCTATGGGCTTGGGGTAGGCACGCGAGGTCGACGGCATCCTCCATACCGACAGCCTGCGCCCCATGAATACCGTCTCACGGCATTCGCCCAACGCCAATGGGGGTAACCCCAGTACGGAGCTGAGCGCTTCGGCCGATTTCTGTCCCGTCGAGGCCACCGTATGGCACAGCGGTATCTGCTGCAGCAAAGTGCCAAGGTCGGTCGTGCGAACAATCTGCAGGTGGTTGTCCGAGGCATTGTCCTTCAGGCGTATCACCTCTTCCGCCATGTCATAAAGGGCGATACCCAGCTTTCGGCAGAACTCCTCTATGCGTGTCCTGTCGAACCGCTTTTCATCGGGCAGTGCAAAGTGATTTTTGTCGCCTGCGGCTATCAGCCCCCAAATCCGCCAGAAGTCATTGTTCCAGTTGGGGTAAAAGAACTCCATGCTCCAGCGTTTCCTTTGGGGAGGAAAACTGCCCAGCATAAGTATCCTTGCATCTTGCGGCAAGAAGGGCTTCAAGGGGTGGAGTTCACTGTGTGTCATGTGCAGCAAGCGGGAATGCAGCGGTGTGCCAATCCGTGCGACAAAGATACATCCGTCCGCCTTATGAAGCAAGTCCGGTACGCTTTAATCTTGTTTTTTCTTACATAATAACGAAAAAATAGGCCGATAACGAGCTAAATAACATAAATATAAGTATCTTTGCGGCCATAATAAAATCGGGCATCCCGCTTGAACGGATGCGGATGCCATGATATGTCTAACTTAAAATTTGAATGAAAATGTTGAAAGAAAAAGCTGGCGAAACAGCAGGGAAAATTTGGAAAGCGTTGGACGGCACGGAAGGCATGCCATACAAACAGCTGAAAAAGGCAACCAAGCTGATAGACAAGGACCTGTATCTGGGACTGGGCTGGTTGCTGCGCGAGGACAAGATTTCGACTGCGGAAGCTGACGGTGAACTGTTTGTTAAGTTGAGCTGACGCCGTGTCAGGACGTCTATGTCCGGTTTCCGTGCGGAGCCGATGAAAATGCGCCGGTGCAGATGTTTGCGCCGGCGCATTTTTTCTTCCTATTTCGGGAAAGGTGGGTTTTCCTGATACCGCTCCACTTCAGCTCCTGCCATCTCGTCATCATTTCTGCCTTACAGAGTACTTCCACAATCTCTCCCTGTGCACTACATATACTGCATCTGCGGGCAATGCGTTGTCTTCGCGCCGCAAACATGTTCCGTCCGGCTGGGAACTATATCGTCCGGGAGCGGAAATCCATTTTTTTTATGCTTTTATTTTGCCATTGGTGCGGGTCTTAGTACTTTTGCACAAATTTAAGACAGGATGTTTTTGGAAATGCCGGAGGAAGTCCCGGCTTAAGAGTAACGAGATGAAGAATATACGGAATTTCTGCATAATAGCCCATATCGACCATGGCAAATCGACTTTGGCAGACAGGCTGCTCGAGTTTACCGACACCATACAGATAACCGAAGGACAGATGCTGGATGACATGGACCTTGAGAAGGAACGGGGCATCACCATAAAGAGCCATGCCATACAGATGGAGTATCTGTACAAAGGTGAAAAATACATACTGAACCTGATAGATACGCCGGGACATGTAGACTTCTCTTACGAAGTGTCGCGCTCCATAGCCGCATGTGAGGGGGCACTGCTGGTTGTCGATGCTTCGCAGGGCGTGCAGGCGCAGACCATCTCAAACCTCTACATGGCACTGGAGCACGACCTGGAGATAATACCTGTCATCAACAAGTGCGACATGCCCAACGCCATGCCCGAAGAAGTGGAAGACGAAATCGTGGAGCTGCTCGGCTGCAAGCGCGAAGAGATAATACGTGCATCTGGCAAGACGGGCATGGGGGTGGAGGAGATACTGGCGGCAGTGATAGAACGCATACCATGTCCCGACGGTGACGAGGAAGCCCCGCTGCAGGCACTGATATTCGACTCTGTATTCAATTCGTTCCGCGGCATCATAGCATACTTCAAGATAGAGAACGGCATAATACGTACCGGCGACAAGGTGAAGTTCTTCAATACAGGCAAGGAATATGTGGCTGACGAAGTCGGTGTGCTCAAGATGGACATGGTGCCACGCAAGGAATTGCGCACCGGTGACGTGGGGTATATAATTTCCGGCATCAAGACATCGAAGGAAGTAAAGGTGGGCGATACCATAACCCATATAGCACGTCCCTGCAAGGAGGCCATCTCCGGATTCGAGGAGGTGAAGCCTATGGTATTTGCCGGAGTTTATCCCATAGAGGCTGAAGATTTTGAAGACTTACGCTCTTCCCTCGAGAAATTGCAGTTGAACGACGCTTCACTGACTTTCCAGCCCGAATCGTCGCTGGCATTGGGCTTCGGATTCCGCTGCGGATTCCTGGGATTGCTCCACATGGAGATTGTGCAGGAACGCCTTGACCGCGAGTTTGACATGAATGTAATCACCACTGTGCCCAACGTCTCGTATAAAGTGTATGACAAACACGGCAACGTCAACGAGGTGCACAACCCCGGCAGCCTGCCCGAACAGACCCTTATAGACCATATCGAGGAGCCTTACATACGTGCTTCCGTTATTACCACGACCGACTACATAGGTCCTATAATGACCCTCTGCCTCGGCAAGCGCGGTGAGTTAGTGAAACAGGAATACATCTCCGGCAACCGTGTGGAGATATATTATGACCTGCCGCTGGGCGAGATAGTGATAGATTTTTATGACAGGCTGAAGAGCATATCCAAGGGATATGCCTCTTTTGATTACCATGCCAACGGTTTCCGCCCTTCCAAACTTGTGAAACTGGACATACTGCTGAACGGGGAACCGGTTGATGCCCTTTCGACCTTGACTCACTTCGACAATGCCTACGAACTGGGACGCCGCATGTGCGAAAAACTGAAGGAACTAATTCCACGCCAACAGTTCGAGATAGCCATACAGGCAGCCATCGGCAGCAAAATCATTGCACGCGAGACTATCAAGCCCGTGCGTAAGGACGTGACGGCAAAGTGTTACGGCGGTGACGTGAGCCGCAAACGCAAGCTGCTCGAGAAGCAGAAACGCGGGAAGAAGCGCATGAAGCAAATTGGCAACGTGGAAGTGCCGCAGAAGGCTTTCCTCGCTGTATTGAAATTGGATTGAAGCAGTTTTCTTATTTCTGCAATTTCCTGTATTCGTTGGGTGTATAACCTACTTTTTTCTTGAACGCACGGTTGAAGTGCTGGGGGTATTGGAAGCCGAGATTGTAGGCTATTTCGCTGATTGTTTTCCCGGTGCCCAACAGCATTTCTTTTGCAAGGTCTATTATGCGGCACTGTATGTATTCTTGTGCCGTTTTGCCGGTCTCTTTCTTTATCAGGTCCCCGAAATAGTTTGGCGACAGGCATATCTTGTCTGCAAAATATCTCACTGTGGGGAGCCCCTCACTTGCAGAGTTGTGCATGAAGTAATAGTCGAGCATGTCCTCAAACTTCGTCAGTATATCGTTGTTCATTGCCGAGCGGGTGGTGAACTGCCGTTCGTAGAAGCGCATGCAGTAGTCCAGCAGAAGCTCTATGTTGCGCGATATAAGGCGTTTGCTGTGTTTGTCTGCCGGATGTTGCAGTTCATTCTTTATCTTCTGAAGGCAATCAGTGAATATATCCTTTTCCATTTCGGAGAGATGCAGCGCTTCATTTGATTTGTATGAGAAGAAGGTATAACGTTTGATGTCCTGCCCAAGCGAGGTGCCCTTTATGATGTCAGGGTGAAACAACAGTCCCAGCGCCATAGGTTTTGTGCCTTCGGGAATATCGGTGGTTACTACCTGCCCTGGAGCAAAACTGGTCACTGTACCCTCCTGGTAATCGTAAGTCTGCTTGCCGTAACGTATATCCCCGCACAATGTGTTTTTAAGAAATATGGCATATATACCGTAGTTTACGGTGAGGTGGGTGGGAAACCTTGTAGCTTCCGCAAGGTCTGCCACACTTGCCAGCGGGTGGACGGTTTCCAGCCCGAAAAGATCGTTGTATTGTTTTGGCGTATCTAATTTTATGATTGTCTCCATAAGGTTTGCTTTATGACTTTTTGAAGAAATTGTGTGTCCTGCCTATTGCGTAAGTATTTCGTTGCCGTCCGGGGTGATGAGTATCTGGCTTTCCCACTGTGCCGACGGCAGGCCGTCGTCCGTGAAGACTGTCCACCCGTCCGCCTCGTCGATGAACACCTCGTATGTGCCCATATTTATCATCGGCTCTATGGTGAACGTCATACCCGGCACGATGAGCATGCCCGTGCCGCGTTTGCCGAAGTGCTCCACGTCAGGCTCTTCATGGAAGCGGATTCCGCATCCGTGCCCGCACAGGTCGCGCACTACGCTGTAGCCGTTCTTTTCAGCATGTTCCTGTATGGCTGCCCCGACATCTCCTAACCGTGCCCAGGGTTGTGCTTCGCGTATGCCTATATCGCGACACTCGCGGGTGACTTCTACTAAACGGCGTTTTTCCGGGCTTACTTCCCCGATGAGGAACATCCGTGAGGCATCAGAAAAATAACCCTTGTATATTGTCGACACATCTACGTTGACGATGTCTCCGCTTTTGAGTATCTCCTTAGTGCTGGGTATGCCATGGCACACCACATCGTTTATGCTGGTACATACGCTTTTGGGAAAGCCTTCATACAGGAAAGGTGCCGGTATGGCGCCATGGTCGGTGGTGAAGCTGTACACCATGTGGTCTATTTCGGCCGTACTCATTCCTTCGCGTATGTTATCGGCAATGTAGTCCAGTAGTGCGGTGTTTATCCGTGCGCTCTCTCTTATTCCTGCCAGTTGTTCTTCGGTTCGCAGCAGGCTGCGTTGTGGTAGCTTGTATCCTTCGAGTTTGTATTTCTGTATCTTGGCTTCAACATCATCGGGATAACTTTTTGGCGTGAAGCGCGGACTGTGTACGAATTTCTTCATAATCGGTTAGTGTTTATTATATGTGCAAAGATAACAAGACTTTGTGACATGACAAAAGTATAGTTTATGAAAGTCAGGGCTTTTCATCTGAAAACGGCTTCAGTTTTCGGGGCTTCTCTGCAGTCCTGTATTAAATTGGCCACATCTATTTAATTGTCTTATCCTCAAACCTCATAATTTAGTAAGTTTTTGATGAATATGCGGGAATTAACCGTATATTTGCTGACGATAATCTGTCTATGCCGTACCTGCCGTAATGTATAGCGGGAAGAATGTTTGCCTGCTGATGTACGGGTGGTATGCGGCAGAGGATTCATACATTTAATTTTTAATATATTGGCAAAGAATAAGATGGGTAAAGTTCTTATTATCGGTGCGGGCGGTGTAGGTACCGTTGTCGCACATAAGGTGGCTCAGAATCCGGATGTGTTTTCCGACATAATGATAGCAAGCCGGACGAAATCCAAGTGTGACGCCTTGGTGAGGGCTGTAGGAAATCCGGCAATCAGTACGGCGCAGGTGGATGCCGACAATGTGGATGAACTGGTATCCTTGTTCAATAGTTTCAAGCCGGATATTGTCATCAATGTGGCTCTGCCTTACCAGGATCTTGCCATTATGGAGGCATGCCTTCAAACCGGAGTGAATTATATAGATACGGCCAACTACGAACCGAAGGATGTGGCGCATTTCGAATACAGCTGGCAATGGGCATATAAGGAGCGTTTTGAAAAAGCTGGACTGACGGCTATACTCGGCTGTGGGTTCGACCCCGGTGTGAGCGGGGTTTATACGGCTTATGCTGCCAAGCATCATTTCGATGAGATACATAGTCTTGACATAGTGGATTGCAATGCAGGCAATCATCATAAAGCTTTTGCTACAAATTTTAATCCGGAAATCAATATCCGTGAGATTACGCAGGACGGACGTTATTATGAGGATGGGAAGTGGATAACTACCAAACCGCTGGAGATACACAAACCTTTGACATATCCTAATATAGGCCCGCGCGAATCGTATTTGCTTTATCATGAAGAATTGGAGTCTCTGGTAAAGAACTTCCCGACAATCAGGCGCGCACGTTTCTGGATGACTTTCGGGCAGGAGTACCTGACACACCTTAGGGTTATTCAGAACATAGGCATGGCACGCATAGACGAAGTGGAATACAACGGAATAAAAATCGTTCCGCTGCAATTCCTGAAAGCTGTCCTTCCCAATCCGCAGGATTTAGGAGAAAACTATGATGGCGAAACATCGATAGGTTGCCGTATCAGTGGTATAAAAGACGGGAAGGAGCGTACTTACTATGTTTACAACAACTGCAGCCATAAGGAGGCATATAAAGAAACGGGTATGCAGGCCGTAAGCTATACCACAGGCGTGCCGGCAATGATAGGTGCCATGATGTACCTTAAAGGATTGTGGAAGCGTCCGGGAGTGTGGAATGTCGAGGAGTTTGACCCGGATCCGTTCATGGAACAGCTCAACAGACAAGGTTTACCATGGCATGAAGTGTTTGACGGAGACCTTGAAGTGTAACACAATAGAAACTTATTTTTATGATGAATGTAGGAGACAAAGTTCCCGATTTGTTGGGTGTTAATGAAAAAGGCGAAGAAATACGTTTAAGTGACTATAATGGGAAAAAGATAGTTCTTTATTTTTATCCGAAAGATGGCACTTCCGGATGTACATTGCAGGCCTGCAATCTGCGCGACAACTACGATGCCTTGCGCAGAGCGGGTTATGAGGTCATCGGTGTCAGTGTGGATGATGAAAAATCACATCAGAAGTTTATCGGGAAAAACAACTTGCCATTCACCCTTATAGCCGATACCGGCAAGAAGCTGGTGGAGCAATTTGGTGTATGGGGAGAGAAAAGCATGTACGGGCGTAAGTATATGGGGACATTACGGACCACCTTTATCATTGGCGAAGATGGCGTGATAGAGCGTGTCATACAGCCTAAGGAGGTGAAGACCAAGAATCATGCGGCCCAAATATTGGGAAGTTAAAATAATAATATGTATTTATCATTAAACATTCAAATAACGTGGCTAAGAAAGACGAATTGAACTTCGATGAAGGTAACCAGACTGATGCCGGCGCGAAGCTTAAGGCCATACAGGCCGTTATATCCAAGATAGAAAAAGAGTTCGGTAAAGGTTCCATAATGAAGATGGGAGACCAGAACATCGAACCGATAGAGGTAATACCTACAGGGTCTATAGGCCTGAACGCTGCCCTTGGAGTAGGGGGATATCCACGGGGACGCATTATCGAGATTTACGGCCCTGAGTCTTCAGGTAAGACGACATTGGCCATTCATGCCATAGCCGAAGTGCAGAGACAGGGAGGTATTGCAGCATTTATCGATGCGGAACATGCTTTCGACCGCTTCTATGCGGCCAAGTTGGGAGTGGATGTGGACAACCTGTTCATATCGCAACCGGATAATGGAGAGCAGGCTCTTGAAATAGCTGATCAGTTGATACATTCTTCGGCAATAGACCTAATAGTGATAGACTCGGTGGCGGCATTGACTCCGAAAGCGGAGATTGAAGGCGACATGGGAGATAATAAAGTAGGACTTCAGGCCCGTCTGATGTCGCAGGCTTTGCGCAAACTGACGTCAGCTATCAGTAAGACGCGCACGACATGCATATTCATAAACCAGCTGCGCGAAAAGATTGGTGTCATGTTTGGCAATCCGGAGACGACAACCGGTGGGAATGCCCTTAAATTCTATGCTTCCGTGAGGATAGACATACGTCCGGGACAGACCATTAAGAATGGTGAGGAGATATTGGGGCGGCAGACAAAGGTGAAAGTGGTCAAAAATAAGGTTGCTCCACCTTTCCGTAAGGCGGAGTTTGATATAATGTTCGGTGAAGGTATATCCCGTTCGGGTGAAATAATAGACTTGGGGGCTGACCTTGGAATTATAAAGAAAAGCGGTTCATGGTTCAGTTATAATGATATCAAGATTGCACAGGGACGTGATGCTGCCAAACAGGTTATCCAGGATAATCCCGAACTGGCCGAGGAACTGGAAGGCCTCATTTTCGAGGAACTGAAAAAAGAAAAATAGATTATCGTTCTGTTGCAATGCTTTGTGGCTAAAGCAACAGTTCGTAGTCCGTAACGTCTAACCAGCGTCCAAACTTTCTTCCTACCCCTTTAAAGTGTGACGCCTGTTTGAATCCAAGCCGCCGGTGAAACGTGCGGCTTGTTTCGTTTTCGCCTGTTATGCATGCTATGAGTACCTTGTATCCGGCCGAGCGGCATTCACTGATGAGGTATTGCATGAGCAGGCGTCCAAACCCTCTACCTGTAAGGTGCGGGGATAGATAGATGGTTGTCTCAAGTGTATGCCTGTAAGCCGCGCGTTCGCGCCATGGATGTGCATACGCATAACCAGCCGTTATGCCATCTGCCTCGCATACCAGATAAGGGTAGGAGGGAGATATGCTCAAGACACGCTCCCACATATCTGTCTCACTTATCGCTTCCATTTCGAATGTGGCTGTGCTATGCAGTATATAGTGGTTATAAATCTCGGTTATTGCCGCTATGTCTTCTCTTGTTACTTGTCTTATTATTGCCATGGCCATGTATTTGTTATTATGTCGCACGGTTGTCTTTAATGATTCTTAGAACGTATATCCCCCTCGTTTATGACAGGTGGAAAGGAGTGTTTCTTTCTGTTCATTCCGTGCAAAGATACTATAATAATTCTGCATATTATTTGTTTGCTGTGGAATAGAAATTACCCTGATAGCTGCTCTATGACAATTTGTCGTTAAGTTTATATCACCTTTATGACAATTTGTCGTTTATGTATGCTTGGCAAGTGTTTTGCGCCTAACAAGTGTAAGTATTAACGGAATAAAAGAATGGAGGACGATATATGAATTTCAACAATTTTACCATCAAGGCGCAGGAAGCGGTGCAGGAAGCCGTAAACCTGGCACAGAGTCGGGGACAGCAGGCCATTGAGTCGGTTCATGTGCTGTATGGTGTAATGAAGGTGGGCGAGAATGTCACCAACTTCATCTTTCAGAAGCTAGGTATGAACTCCCAACAGCTGGCGCTTGTCCTCGGCAAACAGATAGAATCATTGCCGAAGGTATCGGGCGGAGAACCTTACCTGAGCCGGGAAACCAATGAAGTGTTGCAAAAGGCCACGCAATATTCCAAGGAACTGAACGATGAGTTCGTGTCGTTGGAACCGCTCTTGCTGGCATTACTGACAGTGAAAAGCACGGCTTCCACCATCTTGAAAGATGCGGGGATGACCGAACGGGAACTGAAGGAAGCCATAGGTGAATTGCGCAAAGGCGACCGTGTGACTTCACAATCGAGTGAAGACACCTACCAGGCACTGGAAAAATATGCTATCAACCTGAATGAAGCAGCTCGAAGCGGCAAGTTGGATCCGGTAATCGGGCGTGACGATGAAATCCGCCGTGTGCTGCAGATATTGAGCCGGCGCACGAAGAATAATCCCATACTGATTGGCGAGCCGGGTACCGGCAAGACGGCTATCGTGGAAGGACTGGCGCACCGCATCTTGCGGGGAGATGTGCCTGAAAATCTGAAGAACAAACAGGTATTCTCTTTGGACATGGGGGCGCTGGTGGCCGGTGCCAAGTACAAGGGCGAGTTTGAAGAACGTCTGAAGGCCGTCATCAACGAGGTGAAGAAGTCGGAGGGGGATATTATCCTCTTCATAGACGAAATACACACGCTGGTGGGTGCCGGCAAGGGTGAGGGTGCGATGGATGCCGCTAATATCCTGAAGCCGGCTTTGGCACGTGGCGAACTGCGTAGTATCGGTGCTACCACATTGGACGAATACCAGAAGTACTTTGAAAAGGACAAGGCGCTGGAGCGCCGTTTCCAGACGGTCGTGGTGAACGAGCCTGATACGCTGAGCACCATCTCAATATTGAGGGGACTGAAAGAACGGTATGAAAACCACCATCACGTGCGTATCAAAGATGATGCTATCATTGCCGCGGTGGAGCTTAGCAACCGCTACATCACTGACCGTTTCCTGCCCGACAAAGCCATTGACCTGATGGACGAAGCTGCAGCCAAGCTGCGTATGGAAGTAGATTCGGTGCCGGAGGAGTTGGATGAGATTTCGCGTAAAATCAAGCAGCTGGAGATTGAGCGCGAAGCCATCAGACGGGAAAATGATACTGCCAAGCTGGAGCAGATAGGAAAGGAACTGGCCGGACTGAAGGAACAGGAAAGTTCGTACAAGGCTAAATGGCAGAGTGAAAAGTCACTGCTAAACAGAATACAGCAGAACAAAGTGAAGATAGAGAATTTGAAATTTGAAGCCGACAAGGCCGAACGTGAAGGTGATTACGGCAAGGTGGCCGAAATACGCTACGGCAAGTTGCAGGCCTTGAACAAGGAGATAGAAGAGACGCAGCAGCAGTTGCACGCCATGCAGGGCGACCGGGCTATGATTAAGGAGGAAGTGGATGCCGAAGACATTGCTGACGTTGTGTCGCGCTGGACGGGCATACCGGTCAGCAAGATGTTGCAAAGTGAAAAAGACAAGTTGCTTCATCTGGAGGAAGAGTTGCACAAGAGGGTTATCGGGCAGGAAGAGGCCATCAGGGCCGTGGCCGATGCAGTGCGCCGTAGTCGTGCCGGATTGCAAGACCCCAAACGTCCTATCGGCTCGTTCCTCTTTCTCGGCACGACGGGTGTCGGCAAGACAGAACTGGCCAAGGCTTTGGCCGAATTCCTCTTCGATGATGAAACGATGATGACCCGCATAGACATGAGCGAGTACCAGGAGAAGCATACCGTGTCACGGCTGATTGGAGCCCCTCCCGGATATATCGGTTACGATGAGGGTGGTCAGCTGACCGAAGCCGTGCGGCGGAAACCTTATTCTGTAGTGCTGTTCGACGAAATCGAAAAGGCGCATCCGGACGTGTTCAATACGCTGCTGCAAGTGCTCGATGACGGCCGTCTGACTGACAACAAGGGGCGTACGGTAAATTTCAAGAACACCATTATAATTATGACTTCCAACATAGGAAGCGCATACATCCAGAGCCAGATGGAGAAAATTGACGGCATCAACAAGGAGGATGTGGTGGAAGAGACCAAACGTGAGGTGATGAACATGCTGAAAAAGACCATACGCCCGGAGTTCCTTAACCGCATAGATGAGACCATAATGTTCTTGCCGCTGACTGAAAATGAAATCAGGCAGATTGTGACTCTCCAGATAGCGGGAGTACAGAGAATGCTACGGGGCAACGGTGTGGAGCTGCAGCTCACCGACGCGGCGGTCGGCTTCCTGACTCAGGTCGGCTACAATCCAGAATTCGGTGCTCGGCCTGTGAAGCGGGCTATCCAGCACTATTTGCTGAACGACCTGTCAAAGAAGCTACTCTCACAGTCGGTAGAGCGCGAGAGGCCTATCGTAGCGGATGCTAATGCGACCGATGACGGGTTAGTGTTCAGCAACTGAACGTGCACATCATCATGCTTCCTCCTGCGTTTCCTTGGGTTTCATCCAGGTTTTCAGGAGGTCTTTTACGAAGAGTATCCAGCCCACACTGCCCACTCCGGCCAGGAATACGAAGCCGACGAGTATCATCATCTTGCTCGGCTTGGAGGCACGCAGGGGCACTGTGGCAGGCTGCAGTACGGTATAGACTGGGGTTCTTTCCTGCACCTTGGCCTTAGCCATCTGCAGTTGTTGCGATACCTGAGTGTAGACTTGGTATGCCAGGGTCATCTCGTTCTGCAGCCGTTCACGCTCCGCGTTGACTCTTAGCAGCACGATGTTATGGTTGGCGTCCACGAAGTCGGCATATTCTTTCTGCGCTTTCATGTAGTTGCCTTGCGCTTCCTCATACAGTTTTTCGGTAAAGGCAAGATCGTTGCGTGCCTTGTTGGTGCGGTATTCGGTTATGTAGTTTTGCAGGCTGTGCATTATGGTATCTGTCAGCGTGGCGGATATCAACGGGTCCTGCATGGTGACCGTCAGCGTAGTGATGCCCGACTTCTTGTCGACGGATACGTCTATGCGTCCTCTCAGAGCACCTGCTATTCCCGATTCGGCCTTTGTCAGCCTGAAGGGGTCTATACCTCCGCCTTCGCCTTTCGTCTCTTCTTTTTCATCGAAGAGTGATAACATCCAGCCTATTGCCTTTGATGGCGCGGAGGTGATGCTGCTCCACCACGGCATCTTCTGGTGTTTCTGCAGGTAGTTGTACAGGGTGGTGTCTATCTCTGCCTTCTGGTCTTTTACCCGCACATCGAACAACCCTATGAGGAACGGCGTAGAGTTTACGATATCCGGGTAAAGGTCTGGATACAATGCATCCTGTCCTGCTGTGGTGTTGAGGCTGATACCTGCCAGTCCGGCCAGGGCACTCATGCCAGAGGCGCTGCCGGAGTAGTTTATTTCCGGTGCCAATGTCACGCTTGTGGAGTATTCTTTCGGTGTGCTGAATATCACCACCAACGCTACCACTACAGCCACTCCGCAAGCTTTCAGCACCAGCTTGCGTCCGCCCCATACCTTTTGGGCCAGTTCCATCAGGTCTATTTCCTGTTCTTCGGGTTCCTGCATGGCTTTAGTTTCCTGTATGTCGCTCATAATAATTTGCAGTGTAATTATGATTTTATTTAAACAGACTGACCAATGTAGCTACCATGGTTGCCAGTGATGCTGTGGAGGTAGATAACGATAGTATTTGTGCCGGTGTCATCCGCTCTCTTGCTTCCTTGCTCGGCACGATGATTTCGCTGCCCGGTTCTATCGCCGTTGACTTCGAACTCAGGCGCGACACTGTGCCGTTCATGTACACCACGTACACCTTCTTCTTTCGGGCATTGTTACCGAATCCTCCGGCCTGGTTTATGTAATACTTCAAGTTAGCCCCCCTCTTGTAAGTCACAGTGTTGGGATACATTACCGCACCGTTGATTTTTACCGTACTGATATATTCCGGCACGGACAGCACGTCACCCTCGCGCAGCACCAGGTCGGCATCCGATCCCGGTCTATTCAATGCAGCCTTTAGGTCTATGCCAACCGAATAGGTATTGCTCAAGTCGAGCGTGTTTATCGCTATGCTGTCATTACCGCCTCCCGTACGTGCCATACGCAGGGTTACGTTTCTGCGTTGTATCTCTTCCGGTGTCATCTGGCGGGTCAGGCGTGCACCCTCTATGTAGGCATCAGGGGTCAAGCCGCCTGCCTTTTCCACCAGGTCGCTGAGCCGTTCATTTTTATTTGACAAGGCATAGCTCCCGCCGAACAGCACTTCTCCGTTTATTTCCACATTCTTCTGCATAAAGTATGCCGGGCTTCTACGGATGTAAATCTCGTCGAAAGGCTGCAGGTGGAAGTCTTCACTGCCTTTGCCTACTAATAGGCCATCCTTCAGATCGAAGGTAAAAGTCTCGGCTATCACGTTGGTGAATGATGTGCTCTTCGGGTCTTTCATCCTGCGTGCCACCTCCACACGGGTTGTGGCGGCAGCTTCGAGCAGTCCTCCGGCCTGTACCACCAGATCCTCTATGGTTGTATTGTCCGAGTAGAGGTATGTGCCGGGGTTTGCCACTTCGCCGTGTATCGACAAAGTTTCTTCCTCTTTCAGGTCGTGTATGCTGGGAATGTATAGGACATCGTTCTTCTGTAACGGTATGTCGGCTGTGGTTCCGTTGAGTATGCCTTTCAGGTCTACCTGCAGCATCTCGTGCGTCAGGTCTTCATGTTCCCGGTCTATTATGGCGCGGTTGAGGAAGGCATCCCCCCTTATCCCTTCGGCCTTCTGTACCAGTTGCTTTACGGTCGACATTTCACCGTTCAGTTGGTACAGTCCGGCACGGTATACTGCCCCGCGTACTTCCACCCGGTTTTCGTAGCGTTGCAGTACGCTGTCCACAGTCACCACATCGCCGTCGTCCATGCCGAAGCTTGCGTAGTCCTTGTCATCCACATTGTAGATTTCGTATTCGCGGCCGCTTTTGCGTATCACACGTATTGCCTTCTTGTAGGCATCACCGGTAAAGCTCCCCGCGTAGTACAGCAGGTTGCTTGCCGTCTCCCCCTCCTTCAGCTCGTAGAACATGGGGCGCTTGACTTTCCCCAGTATCTGCACCAGCGAATGGTATGGTTGCACCAGTATCACGTCCCCTTCCTGCAGACGTATGTCGTCGTTCATCTTGCCTTCCATGATGTAGCTGTAGACATCGAGGTCGGCCACCACCTCGCCGTTGCGCACCACCCGTATGCTGCGCAGGCTGCCTATGCGGTTTACTCCGCCCGAACGGTAGAGGGCATGGAACACGGAGGAGAAGGACGAGAGGGTGTACGTGCCGGGTATGAGCACTTCGCCCATCACGTTGACCTGTATGGAGCGAGTCTGGCCGAGGGTGAGCTTGACGTCGGTCATCGGGTCGCTGCCTGCCATGCTCGAATATATCCTTGCAAACAGGTCTTTGAGGTAGTCGTTGGCTTCCTTCACTGTCTTCCCGTTGAGGTACACGGGCCCCAGATTGCTTACCTGTATGCTGCCCTCGGGCGAGATGGTCTGGCGTATGGTGTTCTCCGATGCTCCCCATACGTCTATTATCACTTCGTCGCCCGGGCCGAGGCGGTAGCTTTCGGGTGTGGCAACGTTGACGTTTGGCTCGAATGTAAGGTTGGGGTTGGTGAATATGTTGTGCCCGAATATCTGCTCGGTGGGGTCCTGCGGCGCGGGCATCATTTCGTATTGGCCGGGCATGTACGATGCAACGCTGTCGTTAATGTTGCCGGTGGGTGGGGTATTGTAGTTCCTGAAACGTTCGCGTGAGCCGTCCTGCCTCGTGGCGGATTGCTGCTTTGCCGTGGCTGTTTTATCGTTTGCAGCGCCCTGTTCCTTTTGATACTGCTGTTGTATTCTTTCAAGCTGTTCCTTGGTTACACCTCTCCTCATCAGCTCGGAAGCCATCTCTTTCTGGCTCTTGCCCGACAGGTTGGCATCCTTTATGTATTGCACCACTTGGTCGTCCGTCATCTGTTGTGCAACGGCTACCCCCGACAATGCAAATGCCAGGAAGAATAATGTAATCAGCTTGCGCATAGTTGTTCAGGTGTTATGGTTCTTAATAGTAATATTGTGAATCTTGTCGGCAAAGGTAGTACATTTTTTTAAATAATACATGTTCATAATGTGTATTGTAAATTCAATGAAGAAGTTTCCCCGCGCGGACATCGGGAATGACGTGTATGCAGTTTGGGTATAACATGTTTACGGCGCGTGTATGACGTGTCGTCGGCTTGTGTACGACGTGTTGCCACCGTTATGTCTATCTGTTGAAAAGCTCGAAGGTGAACTTGCATCCTATCTCCTGATACTGCCAGTTGGCAAAACCGGCAAATACGCCGAAGTCGAAGATGTGCGTGCCTATGCCGTATCCCAGCTCGATGTAGGGGTTGAGGTGGGTCACCACGAGTGCGTTGAGGTAGAGGCGTTCGTTCAGCACGTACTGCGTGTACTTCATAAGGTGGCGCAGCAACAGGAAGGGGGCTTCGTACGTTACGTGCCCCCGCAGGTATTCGCGCGAGGAATTGTACCAACGGCTGTCCAGCAGCTGGAATACCCCTCCTATTTCGTCGTTCCACCCTACGGGCAGATTGCTGCGCGTGAAGTTGGCAAAGTCTACGAAGTACAGCTCCTTCTGGTTGGTGAACTTCCCCCATCCCGCGCGGAAGAATATGTTGTGCATCGGGCTCAACGGCATGGCATACTGGCAGTCTACCTCCACCCGCTCGTAAGTCCCCGAGTTTTTCAGTACCCCGCCTATGCCCCTTTCCCACTCAACGGAGATGGTGGGGTAGAGGGAGTGGAGGTTGACCTTGCGCCTGCCGTGCATGTAGTAGTATTGCCCGGGCGTCCACGATATGTTGATGCGCGGGGCGAAGCTGCAGTACGTGCTGCGGAACCTGCTCAGTATGTCGGGGTCGAGGCTCGAAGGAAAATCCTGTTGCTGCCATTCCGTGCTGCTGCCATCGCTCTGGACTGACGGCATCGACGGGTAGTTTATCACGAAGCTCGAAGGTTCCGCCTCGGTACGCCTGTGTATCGACAACCCCACGTCAAGCGTCAGCCCGTTGGTAATCTCCCACGTGTGGCCGAGCTTGAAGTACAGGTCCTTGAAATAGTCCAGGTTAATCAGGTCGAAGTTGAATATGCTGTCGGGCATGGCTTTCAGTTCGTCCAGCACGTCGCTGCTGTATATGCGGTTTCCGTTACCTACCTCTATATGCAGGGCGGTGCGTTTCTGCGGCCAATAGTAGAAGTCGGAGTTGAGCGACCAGTAAAACTCCTTGCGCTTGAAGTTGTACCCCACCTTGGGAATTATGCGTAGCAGGCGGTCTCCCTCAAACAGCCCGTTGTACCTGAAGTCCTGCCTGTACGACAGTCCGTTGCTGCCGCTGTAGCTCAGCAGCATGGGGTTTATTATCGGTGAGAAGCGCACGCTCCCAATCTTCGACAGGTTTACGGTGTAACGGCTTGTCAGCATGTCTCCTACCTGTCCCCAGAATACAAGGTTCTTGTTCCGCTGCTTGCGGCGTGTGCTGTGCAAAGTATCGCGCTGCATGAAGAAGTCCTCATACAACTGCTGTTCGTGTACAGACAGCGGCATGGGGCGCAGTCCGTTGAAGTAGGTAGTGTCACGCCGGTAAGCATTTGTGTCGCAACGCAATGTGTACGAGTCCGTAAGGTCATACCTGCTTTTCCCCCGTTCCGGCTCTTGTGCGCTCATTGTGCTTTTATGGGTGATGTCGTCGTATCTCAGCACGGCAACGTATTCGCCGTCTATCACGTTGCCAAGCATCTTGAACGTGCATTCCATGTCATATTGCCTGGGGAGGAACTCGTCTTCCTCGCCCACATCGCCCATCTTTATCAGGATGCTGAACTTCAGGTATTCCGAACGTCCGGAGAATAGTATTTCGCGTACGCTCCATACATTGTCGCTCACCACCATATACCCTTCCACCAGCTGGAAGCTCTTGTTGCGCGGTATGAAGCGTATTTTGTATTGCCTCTGATACGGATGTCCCCATACGGAGTCCACACGGTAACTGTAATACTTCCTGGCGTCCTTGGCCAGCGGTGAAATCAGCTTGTCGTAAAGCAACGTGTTGGAGTAGATGTTGATATGGAAGTATTCCGGCAGCCGTCCGTCGACTTCCCAGAATTCGGATGCGGTGCCCACGCTGGCTTTAACCTTCTGGTCATACATGTCGGGTGCGGAAAAGTGCAAGTCGCTGTAAGTCTCCATCATATACTCGTTTACCCCTTTCCGTATTCTGAACATTGAAGGGATGAAGCGCAGTATGTGGTTGCGTTTCCGGATGTTAACTTTGCCTTTGATGTAAAGTCCGGCTTTATAGCTGTATATGATGCGTTCGTACAGAGGGGCGAATAATATGGCCTTTCCCATTATCGAATCGGCCGTGCGTGCCTGCACATCGCCGGTATGAAATGGCGATACGGACGAGGCCTTTGCATCCGGCCACAGGACGAGCATGACGCAGAGGTATATCCATATAGATAGCAGGCGTTTCATTTTCCATGTTATGTGTGAGGACAAATATAGGGATTCTCGTTTTGATTTTGTCTGTATTATGATGCAAAAAATCCCCCTCAGTGCATCGGAGGAGGATATTTTAAGGAAATAAAAGGAATCTTTCTTATTCGTGCATTATCAGTGCGGATTGTGGTGCTACCTTTACCTGCCTGCCTGACACAAAACCCATAGCCCCGGTAGTGTCTATGCGGCCGTCGCGGCAGACTATACGGTAGTTGCCCTGTGGCACCTCCACGGTTGTTTCCTGCCTGCCTGCGTTAAGTATTACAGTCGTGTTGCTCCACGTGTCGCCGTTGGGGTTGCCTTTCAGGCGGAAGGCTACCACATTGTCCGCCGGTACCGGCAGAAATTCCAGATGCTGCCTGACCATATCTGCGTCTCCCATGCGGAATGCCGGGTGTGCCTTGCGCATGGCTATCAGCCCCTTCACGTAGTCGAATACGTCGCGGTGCATGCTTTTCAGTCTCCAGTCGATGGCATTCACTTCATCCGGACTGTTGTAGGAATTGGCCACGCCCTGTTTGTCGCGCATCACCTCATCGCCGGCAAATAGGAATGGTATTCCCTGCGAAGTGAAGACCGCTGTCTCAGCCAGTTTGTGCAGAGCCGCCAGTTCTTTAGGTGAAGCACCGGGTAGCGTCGCTTTCAGACGGTCTGCCAGGCACATATCGTCGTGGCAGCTCACGTAGCTTATCATCTGTGTCGGCTGCTTTGCCCATATCTTAGGTACGCGGTGCGTCGGATCACTTGTAACTTGCGGATGTTCTATGCCTCCTGCTATTCCGAAGCGTATTCCGGCCTCATGTCCCGGCTTTCCGGATATGAAAGCCCCCTGTGCATCGTTGCCGAACGGGCCGCGCAGGCTGTCGCGGAATTCATCGCTGAAGGCAGCTATGCCGGGCATTTGTCCGACATTGTTCTTCATGGCCAGCAGTTCGCCTGGCAGCTGCGGCGCACCGGCTGCCCATCCTTCGCCGTAAATAAATATGGAGGGGTCTATCTTATCCAAAGCCGTGCGTATGGCATTCATGGTAGCAATGTCGTGTATGCCCATCAGGTCGAAACGGAATCCGTCGATATGGTATTCGTTTACCCAATAACAGACGGATTCGAGCATGAACTTGCGCACCATTGCGCGTTCGCTGGCTGTCTCGTTTCCACAGCCTGAAGCATCGGCAAAGCTCCCGTCTGTGTTATGGCGGTAGAAATATCCGGGAACGGTAAGCTCGAAGTTGCTGCCGGCGGTTATGGCTGTATGGTTATACACCACGTCCATAACGACACGTATACCAGCCTTATGGAGAGCCATCACCATCTGCTTGAACTCGCGTATGCGTATTTCGGGATTATAGGGGTCAGTGGAGTACGAGCCTTCGGGTACATTGTAATTCTGCGGGTCATATCCCCAGTTGTATTGCGGCTGGTCGAGCCTGGCCTCGTCTACAGACGAGTAATCGAACGACGGCAGTATGTGCACGTGTGTCACGCCCAATTCTTTCAGGTGGCTCAGGCCTGTCTTATTGCCGTTGGGGGTTGTTGTTCCCTCTTCGGTAAGAGCAAGGAATTTCCCTTTGTTTGTTATGCCGGACAGTGAGTCCACCGAGAAATCTCTGTGGTGCATCTCATAAATCACAATGTCTGCAAAATCATTCAATGGAGGGCGGGTATCTTCGTCCCATCCTTCGGGGTCTGTATCTGCAAGATCCACTATGGCGGCACGCCTGCCGTTCACGCCTACGGCTTTGGCCATTACGCCGGGCGTGTCACCCAGCCATTCACCATCCACTTTGACACTGAATGTGTAAAACCTGCCTTTTTGGTCGCCATCTACCGACAGATCCCACATCCCGTCTTTGCCTTGTGCCATCGGCAGTGTTTGCAGTGTATCGCCACCGTTGCCGGCACTATACAGGGTAATATTTACTTCTTGTGCCGTAGGAGCCCATAGGGAAAACTTGGTAGCCTCGGGGGAATAAACCATTTCTTCCCACTTGCCTTCGTAAACCGGATATTGGTCATAAGAGGAATAATTACTTCGTGATGTGGGGGCGCAGCTTGTCGCCGCCAGCATCGATACTGCTAACAGGTGCTTCACTTTCATGGCGCTTTTTGTTGATTAATAAACTTTTCCGCAAAAATAGCAAACCGCCCGTACATGCGTATGTCCTCAAATATAAATATAAACATGATAAATACTTATTACTTTCTGTTACACGATATTATAGATGGCATTACTGAATACTTTTGTAAATGATATGGATACCCGGAACAGACAGCCACCCATACCACTTGCCCATACATATCGGATACTTAAACCTGGATATCCCGGATGTTCATGGCTATAAATCCATTACATTTTGCTGATGCATTAACCCCCTTACAAGCCGTACAGGCAGCTTTTATGTCCTATATTATTTATAAATTCATTCATTCTTACTGTCCCTACACTTTATTTGTTTATTTTTGAACAAAAAATAAGTACTAATACCTTAATAAAACATCTACATGAAATTAACCTTTCGTATTCAGTATCTGACAACATGGGGCGAAAGCCTTTGTGTCATCCTGGAAGATAAAACAAAGATAATGCTTTCTACCACTGACGGTGCCATGTGGCAGGGTAGTTGCGATATTTCTCCGATAGAAGACGATACGCCGCTCAGATATCGTTATGCCGTTTATCGCGATGGGAAATGCGTGCGTATGGAGTTTGGTGCTATTGCACACAGTTTCTTTCCGCCTCCAGGGACCCATTGCGTGCTAGACGATTGTTGGCGTGACCTACCGGCAGATTCTTACATGTACAGTTTGGCTTTCACTGGAGACATTGCAACGGCGGAGGAGATGGAACATGCCGACGGTGCTGCTTCGCGTGTGGTATTGCGTGCCTTATGTCCCGGTTTGAGGAATAGTGGGCGTGTGCTGGCCGTGTCGGGCAGTTGCCGTGGACTTGGAGAATGGGATGCCGGCGCTGTACGCCGCATGCGTGAAATAGAACCGAACGTATGGCATTTAGAACTGGACTCTTCCTCTTTGGCATCATCATTCAGCTATAAGTTTGTGGCGGTGGACGCCGTTACGGGGAACATCGCAGAATGGGAGAACCGTGGTAACCGTGACCTTCGCTTGCCTCCGTTGCAGGAGGGAGAAGTGTATCTGCCTGCAGAAGCGGAAGCTTTTTTTTCAAGCCGTTCATGCAGGCTGGCAGGTACTGCCATACCCGTATTTTCACTGCGTTCGGAAGGCAGCTTCGGGGTAGGGGACTTCGGTGACCTGAAGACTTTCATCGACTGGGCTGTAATGACGGGGCAACGTGCCGTACAGCTGCTTCCTATAAATGATACGACGATGACAGGCCGCTGGATAGATTCATATCCTTACAGCAGTATTTCTATTTACGCTTTCCATCCGATGTATGTGGATGTCAGGCAACTCCCTTGCCTGAAAGACGAAAGTCTTGCTGCCGGGCTTGAAGCAAAACGCTTGAAACTGAATGCTCTGCCACAGATGGATTATGAGGAAGTGAACCGTTGGAAGCATGTTTACCTTAAAGCTCTATTCGAGCAGGAACGTGATAACTTGCTTGCCGGTACCGGATTCCGTGAATTCTTCGCAGAGAATGAAAGGTGGCTGAAGCCGTATGCTGCATTCTGTTATCTGCGCGACCGTTTCAATACTCCAGACTTTAATTGCTGGGAAGAATATGCTGTATATGACGCAGAGAAAGTGGATGTCTTGTGCGACCTGGAAAGTGAAACATTTGCTGAGATAGCTTTTTATTATTTCGTTCAATATGAGTTACATGTACAGCTGCTGTCTGTTAGCAAACACGCCCGTAGCCATGGTGTTGTACTGAAGGGAGACATACCCATTGGTATCAGCCGTACGAGTGTGGAGGCATGGGTGGAGCCTTACTATTTTAATATGGACGGACAGGCCGGAGCCCCGCCCGATGCTTTCTCTGTAAAAGGACAAAATTGGGGTATGCCGACATATAACTGGAAAACGATGCAGCAGGACGGCTACCAATGGTGGAAACGACGTTTCCGCAAGATGGCCGATTATTTCACGGCATACCGCATAGACCATATATTGGGATTCTTTCGCATTTGGGAGATTCCGATACACTCCGTGCATGGTTTGCTGGGGCAGTTTGTACCATCATTACCCATGAGTGCGGGGGAGATAGAAAGTTTCGGGCTGCATTTACAGCCTGAGTTTATGACGCGGCCTTTCATAAATGACTGCATGCTGGACGAAATGTTCGGAGAACGTGCGGATGAAGTGCGCAATACATTCGTGCGTAAATTGCATCATGACATCTACGAAATGAAGCCTGAGTTTGACACCCAACGTAAGGTGGAACAATATTTTGCCAGTTGCGGTGATGCGGAGAATGATGCCGCTCTGAAGGAAGGCTTGTATGCGCTTATCAGTAATGTGCTTTTTGTACGTGACCGTGACAATAGTAATATGTATCATCCACGCATAGCTGTGCAGAACGACTATATCTTCCGTCAGCTGAATTGGCAGGAACAGGACGCTTTCAATCGTTTGTACGACCATTATTATTATCACAGGCATAATCAGTTCTGGTACGGGGAAGCGATGAAGAAACTGCCAGTATTGACGCAAACCACCTCAATGCTGGTATGTGGCGAAGACCTCGGCATGGTGCCCGATTGTGTACCTTGGGTGATGGAACAGTTACAGATACTGTCGCTCGAAATACAACGCATGCCTAAAGACCCGTCTTGTGAGTTCGGGCATACAGAGTGTTATCCCGTACGCTCGGTATGCACAATAGGTACGCACGATATGTCTACATTCCGTGGCTGGTGGGAGGAAGACCGTACACTCTCGGCACGTTTCTTCTACAATGAATTGCGTCATTGGGGAGATTTGCCGGAAAAGGCACCGGGATGGCTGTGCGAAGATGTGGTACGTCGCCATCTGCACAGCCCTTCCATATTGTGTATACTGACATGGCAGGATTGGACGTCTATGGATGAGGCATTACGAAATCCGGATGTGGCTATGGAGCGTATCAATGTTCCTGCCAACCCGCATCATTACTGGCGGTGGCGTATGCATATAACATTGGAAGAACTAATGAAGCAGTATGGCTTTAATGCTAAAATTCGTGCCATGGTGACGGAAAGCGGAAGATAACGCATTGCCGGCCTGACCATAAAGTATCAGAAAAACAATATATCATAACAGAAAGACAGGCAAGGAGATATGGCTACTCTGTATTTGAGTGGGATATGTGTGGCATGCCATGCCATTCACATGTCGCCTTGCTTGCAATACCATAAAAAAGACAATGAGACAAATACCAGACCTGAGTTTCGGTAAACTGTGGAATATCAGTTTCGGTTTTTTCGGAGTGCAGATAGCTTATGCTTTGCAGAGTGCCAACATCAGCCGTATATTTTCAACATTGGGGGCTGACCCACACGATTTAAGTTATTTCTGGATACTTCCGCCACTGGCGGGTATTATTGTGCAGCCGCTTATCGGTGGAATGAGTGACCGCACCTGGTGCCGTTTCGGGAGGCGGATACCTTATTTGTTTGTAGGGGCACTTGTTGCTGTTCTAGTCATGTGCCTGTTGCCCAATGCGGGGAGTTTCGGCATGGGTGTTTCGGCAGCCATGGTGTTCGGCTTGTTCTCGCTTATGCTGTTGGACACGTCCATCAACATGGCCATGCAGCCCTTCAAGATGATGGTAGGCGATATGGTAAATGAGAAGCAGAAGGGGCTGGCTTATTCCATTCAGAGCTTCTTGTGTAATGCCGGCAGCCTGGCTGGATACCTGTTCCCTTTCATTTTTGCTGCTGTTGGCATCAGCAACGTAGCGCCGAGGGGAGTAATTCCCGATTCTGTAATCTTCTCATTCTACATAGGTGCTGCCATTCTCATTCTTTGTGTAATATATACCACAGTGAAGGTTAAAGAATATCCTCCGCAGCTTTATGCAGAATATCATGGCATAACATCAGATGTAGAGAAAGAGAAAGTGAACTTTATAAAACTATTGATAAAGGCTCCCAAGGCATTCTGGACAGTGGGATTGGTTCAATTCTTCTGTTGGTCTGCATTCATGTTCATGTGGACGTACACCAACGGTACTGTAGCAGCCAATGTCTTTGATACGCCTACCGTAGAGATAGTTAAGGGGGGAGTGACAAGTGTTGTGCTTGACACCCAGTCGTTGCAGTATCAGACGGCGGGCGATTGGGTAGGCATCCTCTTTGCCGTTCAGGCTATAGGCTCTGTCATCTGGGCTACATTGATACCTGCGTTCAAGAACCGTAAGTTTATATATGCTCTCAGTCTTATTTTGGGTGGTATTGGCTTTATATCAGTCTACTTTATACACAACCAATATGCTTTGTTCGTGTCTTTCCTGCTGATTGGATGTGCTTGGGCCGCCATGCTGGCGTTGCCATTCACCATCCTGACCAA
>CAZYVE010000019.1:0-31058 GCA_964651035.1 uncultured Bacteroides sp. | reverse complement strand
ATATATTTAATACTAATATAAAATGATAACACTGAAAGATAAAGCTGTAATAGACAGTAAAGGTATCTCTGAGGAACAAATAGCCGGCCAGCTGGCTCTGTTTGAAAAAGGCTTCCCCTATTTGGAACTTTACGATACGGCATCCACTAACAACGGAATACTGCAACCGGATACAGAAAGCCAAAAGAAATATCTTGATGCATGGGATGCTTATATAAAAACGGACAAGGTGATATTGAAATTTGTACCGGCATCAGGTGCAGCCAGCCGCATGTTCAAGAATATGTTCGAGTTCCTTGATGCTCCATACGATGAGCCTCAGACTGACTTTGAGAAGACTTTCTTCGATAATATCGACCGCTTTGCTTTCAGGGATGAACTGAATGCTGCCTGCTTGAAAACTGCCGGTATGACGATAGAAAAGCTGCTGGAACTCCGGAACTTCAAGGCTGTAGCTAATGCAATGCTGTCAGCCGATGGAATGAATTATGGGGCTTTGCCAAAAGGATTGCTGAAATTTCATAAATATGATAACGGAGAACGTACACCAATAGAAGAACATCTTGTTGAGGGTGCGCTTTATGCGGCCTGCAATAACAGTAAAGTGAATATACACTTCACAGTATCTCCTGAACATGAAGCACTATTCAACAATCTGCTTAAAGAGGTATCACAAACTTACGCCGAACGATATGGGGTGGATTACGCTATAACATTCTCAAGACAGAAACCTTCTACCGACACTATCGCCGCCGATATGGATAACAAACCGTTTCGCGATGATGACGGGAATCTGGTATTCCGTCCTGGAGGACATGGTGCACTCATAGAGAATCTGAATGACCTTGACGCTGATGTGATATTTATCAAGAATATAGATAATGTGGTGCCGGACAGTCTGAAAGATGATACCATACTATATAAGAAAATTATTGCCGGAGTACTTGTCTGTCTGCAACAACAGGCTTTCGCATACTTGCATTTGTTAGACAGCGGCAAGTACACGCATGAGCAGGTGTTGGAAATATTGCAGTTCCTGCAGAAAAATTTGTACTGCAAAAATCCAAATGTGAAAGAGCTGGAAGATGCAGAACTGGTCATCTACTTAAAAAATAAGCTGAACAGACCAATACGTGTGTGCGGAATGGTGAAAAATGTGGGTGAACCGGGAGGGGGACCGTTCTTTGCTTATAATTCAGACGGAACCATATCGCTTCAGATACTTGAAAGTTCGCAGATAGATATGAATGATCCGAAGAAAAAGGCAATGTTTGAAAACGGAACACATTTTAATCCTGTGGACCTGGTATGTGCAGTACGTGATTACAAAGGAAATAAGTTTGACCTGACACATTATGTAGACCAATCGACAGGTTTCATATCGCGTAAATCGAAAAATGGGAGAGAACTGAAAGCACTGGAGCTGCCGGGGCTGTGGAATGGTTCAATGAGCGATTGGAACACTGTGTTTGTAGAAGTTCCGCTGACTACATTTAATCCGGTAAAGACGGTCAACGACCTGTTAAGAAAACAGCATCAGTAATCCAACTTCGGGACATTCGCTGACTCCAGACGGGCGGATATGTGAGGATACAGGCCGGTTTTCCCGAAGTTGAATTTCGAGGTGTCAATGTTCTGCTTTGTGATTGCCAAAGTGGCAACAATTGCCGGACGGGAAAATCTATGTTTCTATCAGAATTGAGAACTAATACTAACGTTGATATATTATGAATAAAGGATTATTCTCAATGGCCTTGTTGTGCTTGGCTTTCATGTCTGCCACGGCTAATGCCAAAGGCACGTATGTTGTTTCTTTGAAGACAGAGATGTCTGTAGATCCTGTGGGTATTGACAACCCTTCACCGGTTTTGAGTTGGCAACTTTCTTCGGATGAAAAGGGAGTATGGCAACAATCTTATCGTATTTTGGTGGCTTCTTCTGCCGAGAAACTGAAACAAGATGTAGGTGATCTTTGGGATTCGGGAGAAGTCGCTTCTTCTCAAACGCTTTATATTCCTTATCAAGGCCGTAGTCTGGAAGGCGGGATGAAATGTTACTGGAAGGTGCGCTCCACTACCAACAAGGGACGTACAGATTGGAGCAAGACGGGCACCTGGGTAACCGGACTGATGTCATCCACAGACTGGCAGGCGCAATGGATAGGAGGGCGTTTCCCACAAGATGATCGTATGAAGCAGGTTCCAGCTCGCTATTTACGTAAAAAGTTTACAGCTGCAGGTTCCAAGTTGCGCCAAGCCACACTTTTTGTCTGCGGACAAGGCTTATACGAAGCTTGGCTGAATGGTAAGAAGACCGGAGCCGATGTGCTGTCTCCGGGTTCATCGGAGTACGACAAGACTGTTTATTACAATGCTTATGATGTTACATCCTTTATCTCACCAGGCGATAATACCATAGGCATAGTGTTGGGCAACGGTCCTTATGTTTTGGAACGTATACACAACCGTGGCGACTGGTTTGGGCTTCCAACTTTGCTGGCTCAGCTGGAATTATATTATGAAGATGGCAGTCGCCAGACTATCGTCAGCGACACCAGTTGGAAGCTTACTATAGATGGTCCTATCAGAGCAAACAGTGAGTTTGACGGTGAAATATACGATGCCCGCCGTGAAATGTACGGATGGAATACAAATGCTTTCGATGACTCCGGATGGCAACAGGCTCCCATGACCGAGATGCCTCCAAAAGGGCGACTCACTTTCCAGCTCAATCCGAATATGAAGGTGCAGGAGACCGTATCTCCGCTTAGCATAACCCAGCTCCGTCCCGGCGTTTACATCATGGATATGGGACAGAATATGACAGGATGGCTGAAAATAAAGGTTAAGGATGCACTGCAAGGAGACAGTATCCGTATGCGCTTTGCCGAAACTTTAAAGCCTGACGGGAGTCTATATACGGATAATCTCCGTTCTGCCAATCCTTGTGATGTGTATATAGCCAAAGGTGAAAGTGAGGAAGTTTGGCAGCCAACGTTTACCTATCACGGCTTCCGTTATGTAGAGTTACAGGGATTTCGGAAAGAACCATGTGTGGAAGATTTCGCCGGCCTCATGATTTATGATGAAATGACTACAACCGGACATATAGAGACTTCCAATCCGCTTCTCAACCAGATTTGCAATAATGCCTGGTGGGGTATTGCATGCAATTATAAGGGATTGCCCTTGGACTGTCCACAGCGTGACGAACGTCTGGGATGGTTGGGCGATCGCACGACAGGGGCATTGGGCGAAGCTTATTTCTTCAACAACCATCTGTTTTACACCAAATGGTTGGGTGATATCCGCGATGCGCAGGGCAACAACGGCAGTATCAGCGATGTGTCTCCTGCATATTGGAGGCTTTACAATGACGATGTCAGCTGGCCTGCCGCTTATTTTACTGTGGCTAATATGCTTTATGACCAATATGGAGACATACGGCCTATTGTGACCCACTATCCTCACATGAAAAGATGGATGGAACATATGAAGAACTCGTACATGAAAGACGGTCTTATGCCGCGTGACACATATGGTGATTGGTGCATGCCGCCGGAACATAAGGAGCAGATACATTCACAAGACCCCACCCGTATTACCAATGGAACACTGATTGGTACTACATTCTATTATTACTTGTCGCGACTCATGGCACGTTTTGCTGGCTTGTCTGGCTTGCAGGAAGACTCTGTGTATTTTGAAGACCAGGCTTGGGAGATAAAGAATGCTTTCAATAAAGCTTATTTCAAGCCAGACGAAGGCTGTTACGATAACAATACAGTAACTGCCAACATTATTCCACTGCGTTTCGGCATGGTTCCCGAAGGATATGAACACCAGGTGTTCGACAATATAGTACAGAAAACCCTCGATGTGTGGAACGGACATATCAGTACCGGGGTCATAGGAGGGCAGCAACTGATGCGCGGCCTTTCGGATTATGGACGAACAGACTTGGCTTTACGTATTGCTACTAACGATACTTATCCCAGCTGGGGATATATGGTTCGTAATGGTGCCACCACCATCTGGGAGTTGTGGAATGGCAATACGGCTGACCCTTCAATGAATTCGGGCAATCACGTGATGCTGCTTGGAGATTTAATATTGTGGATATACAGCTACTTAGGTGGTATTGCCAATGCGCCGGGCAGTGTGGGCTTCGACAAGATACAACTCAAACCTTATCTGACACCGGAATTGACATACATAGATGTATCTTATGATTCGGTACATGGGCGTATCGCCAGCTCTTGGAAAACAACGAAAGATAATTTCAAGTGGAATATTACGATTCCATGCAACACCACGGCCGTGGTGTATGTGCCGGTTAGCGAAGGCCGCTTCTCGACATCGGATCGTAAGCGTGTGGAACGGGCTGGAGGAAAATTCCTTCGTATGGAAGACGGGTATGCTGTATTCAGTTTTCTGTCGGGAAGTTATGTGCTAAACTGCCCTTATCCATATGATAATTAAAAGCATGGGCTTCGAAATAGGAAGACATGGCATACACTCAGATTGCGAAATATCCACAGCATTACACTCTGTATCAATACAGAATTCATAGGAATGTCTTTTAACTGATTCCGAATACAACTTCGATTGTTTATCAGAGTATTTTTCTCTGTTGATCGCATGTTCGTGGCAATTCTGAGAATATGCTAGTTCTTTGTAAGAAAATATACTATGAAACTATTGGTGTATAAAGCATCTGCAGGTTCGGGTAAAACGTTCACATTGGCGGCAAAATATATCAAGTATCTGATATGTGACCCTCGTGCCTATCGCGAAATATTGGCTGTAACTTTCACCAACAAAGCCACGGCCGAGATGAAAGAGCGCATTATGCAACAGTTGTATGGTATATGGAAAGGTTTCTCTTCGTCTGATGTCTACCTAAGACACATAGAAGAGGAACTTAGTGTAAATTCCGGCTTATGCATACATTATAATATAGCGGAAGAAGAAATTCGGAAGCGTGCCGGCACAGCCTTGCAGAACTTGTTGCATGATTATAGTCGCTTTCGTGTAGAGACAATAGATTCATTTTTCCAGTCTGTTATACGCAATATGGCACGTGAACTTGAACTTGCTCCGAGTCTGAATATAGAACTGGATAATAAAGCTGTGCTGAACGATGCTGTAGACAGTATGATAGAGAAATTGACGCCGGGCTCTCCTGTATTGGCGTGGCTTGTCGAGTACATTAATGAACGCATAGACAACGACAAGCATTGGAATGTTTCTAACGAGATTAAAGATTTTGGACGTAACATTTTTGATGAGAATTACATAGAACGTGGTGAAAAACTGCGTTTAAAACTGCACGACCCGAATGTGATAAGACTGTATTGCAGTCTGCTGCATGCAATGGAGGCGGATGCCTTGGATCAGATGAAAGGCTTCAGCAAACGTTTTAAAGAAACACTTGAAAGTCATGGATTGGAAACTACAGACCTAAAGTCTGGTTCGAGAGGTATAAGCAGTTATTTCAATAAGTTGTCTAATGGTATACTGTCAGATAAAGATGTTCAAAATGTTACTCTTGGCAATTGCTTGGAAGACGCAAATAACTGGGCAACACAAACGTCACCCAAAAGGAATGAGATTATCAACCTGGCAAAAAACAATCTTATGCCTTTGTTGCAGGAAGCCGAGAAACAGCGCATTCAAAAGTGCCGCATAGTTAACAGCTGCAAGCTGTCTCTGCGTCATCTCAATAAACTGCAGCTTTTGAATCATATAGATGAGACTGTACGCGAACTGAACAACGAACAAAATCGATTCCTGCTGTCTGATACCAATACCTTATTGCATAGGCTTCTGAGTAATGAAGATTCGTCTTTCATATACGAAAAAATAGGTTCCAATATACGACATGTTATGATAGATGAGTTCCAGGATACCAGCCGTATGCAATGGGATAACTTCCGATTGCTCTTGCTCGAAGGACTATCGCAGGGCGCGGACAGCCTGATTGTAGGAGATGTAAAACAGTCTATATACAGATGGCGGAATGGTGATTGGAATATACTCAACAATCTGTGCGAAGAGAAAACCTTGACTGATGATGAGGTCTCATCCGATTTCCAACAATTAAACAAGTATGTGGAGGTAGAGACTTTACGGACTAACCGCAGGAGTGAGACAAATCTCATCAACTTCAACAATTCATTGTTCACGGAAGTGGTTGCATTAATCAATGAAAGGCATAATAAAGAGTTGGGAGAAGACTGTATTGCATTGGAAAAAGCCTATTCTGATGTGGTGCAGGAATCGGCTAAGGAAGAGATTTTGGGCTATGTTAAAGGTGTATCTATAAAACCGGGGAAAGATGAAGACTATGTCACAATGGCTCTACGGATTCTCGGTGACGAAATAACCCGTTTGATTTCGAGCGGAATATGTATGAATGATATTGCGATACTCGTGCGCAAGAACAAAAATATCGTTTCTGTTGCAGAATATCTCAGACAAGAACTAAATCTGCCCATCGTTTCAGATGAAGCTTTTCGTCTTGATGCCTCGCAGGCAGTCACTATGCTTATAGATGCTTTGCGCTACCTGTCTGATTCAGATGATGTGATATCTGCAGCTTCATTAGCTGTCGGTTATCAAAAAAGCATATTGTGTAACACTGGAAATATGGATGTTTTTTTAAGGAAAGACTACGACTCATTGTTACCCCCATCATTTATCGGGAGGCTGGAGGAATTGCGGACTATGCCTCTGTATGAACTGATGGAAGAATTGTTTATTATATTCGATATGAAAAAGATTTCGGGCCAGGATTCCTATCTGTTTGCTTTATTAGACAGTGTTTCTGAATATCTGAAAAACAACTCATCAGACATCGACAGTTTCATCCGGTTCTGGGACGAATCATTATGCGGAAAAACAATACCAGGAGGAGAACTCGATGGTATACGTGTGCTTTCTATACACAAATCCAAAGGATTGGAATTCCATACAGTCTTAATCCCTTTTTGCGAATGGAGTATTGAGAACGAGACCAATGACCAGTTAGTCTGGTGTATTCCTTCCGAAGAACCTTATAATAAACTGGATTTAGTTCCTGTAAGTTATTCAAAAGCCATGGCTGAGTCTGTATATAGAAAGGAATATTTGAATGAACGCCTGCAATTGTGGGTCGATAACCTTAATTTACTTTACGTGGCTTTTACTCGTGCAGAAAAGAATCTTGTTTTTTTTAGTCGTGAAGGAAGCAAAGGAACAATATCCGAACTATTATACAGTGTTTTGCCGGATGTGGCAGAAAATGTAGAAGGCGTATGGAATAGTGAAGAAGGCATCTTTGAATATGGAGCAATTTGTCCTTCGGTAGGGAAAAAAGGTGAAGAAACCGGTCTGGAAGAAGGTACGAACAAACTATCGCAAAAAGCGGAAAGGTTACCTGTGTATATGTTGGGTAGGAGATATAATAATATCAGATTCAGACAATCTAATCTTTCTGCTGATTTTATAGCAGGTATGAATGAAGCAGAATCTAACCAGCGTTTTTTAAATCGTGGACGTCTGTTGCATGCCTTGTTTTCTGTGATAAAGACGGAAGATGATATAGACAATGCTATTGACAGATTTATCTTCGAAGGTATTATAGGAGAGGGGAGCAATAAAGAGGAAATCGCACGGTATGTACGTAATGCCCTGTCTCTGCCTCAAGTCAAAGACTGGTATTCGGGTAGATGGCAACTGTTAAACGAACGTGATATAATATGGCAAGAGGATGGTGAGCTGTTTGTACGTAGGCCAGATCGTGTTATGATATGTAACAATGAGATTGTTGTCATAGACTTCAAATTCGGCAAACCGAACAAAATATATAACAGACAGGTACGCGAATATATGCAGTTGCTCGAACGTATGGCTAACGTGGACAAACATATATCAGGATATCTGTGGTATGTGGATGAAAAAAATATAGAGCAAGTATAAATTTAATAGGAATCATCAATGGAAGCATTTCTTCAGCTGGTGGCTCATGACCTTTATAATAAGACCAGGGGTGATTTTTCCGGTACGGCTGTGGTCTTCCCCAATAAACGTGCCAGCCTGTTCTTCAACAAATATCTGGCTATGGAAAGCGATTCTCCCTTATGGTCTCCGGCCTATATGACTATCAGTGAACTATTGCAACAACTGTCAGGGCTAAACCTTGCTGACCCCATCAGGCTGACATGTGAATTGTATAAGGTTTTTCGCGAGGAAACGCATAGTAATGAAAGCTTTGATGATTTCTATTTCTGGGGTGAAATGCTAATAAGCGACTTTGACGATGTTGATAAAAACCTGGTAGATGCAGGTCGCTTATTTACGAATTTGCAGGACTTGAAAAACATAATGGATGACTATGGTTTTCTTGACCGGGAACAAGAAGAGGCTATCAGGACGTTTTTCAGGAATTTTTCCATAGAAAAACATACGGAATTGAAACGAAGGTTCGTTTCTTTATGGAACAAACTGGGAAACATTTACCATCATTTCCGTGAAAGACTGTCTGCAGCTGGTATAGCCTACGAAGGAATGGTATACCGTAATGCGATAGAGAATTTTGATATTTCCAGCTTGTGCTATGAACGTTATGTGTTTGTCGGCTTCAATGTGCTAAATAAAGTTGAAAGCAAATTTTTTGCAATGCTTCATGATGCGAAGAAAGCTCTTTTTTATTGGGACTACGACATCGCTTATATTCGTTCGCCACACGGACAGCAGCTGTCGTATTCTCATGAAGCAGGGGAATTCATATCTCGCAATCTTGCTTTATTCCCCAACCAACTATCCGAAAGCTGTTTTAATACTTTGCGCACTCCAAAGTCCGTACGGCTTATATCCTCACCCACAGAGAATGCACAAGCACGCCATATGTCGGAATGGATGAGAAATTCAGAGGAATATAACAGTGCGATAGTATTATGTAACGAAGCGCTGCTGTTGCCCGTACTGCACTCCATACCGTCGGAAGTGAAGAACGTTAATATTACTATGGGATTCCCGTTGGCACAGACACCGGCATATAGTTTTATAAAGGCTTTGTCTGAATTACAGACAACTGGCTACATTAGTGATAAAGGGCGATATGAATATAAGGCGGTGTCAAGTGTACTGAAGCATCCTTATACGCGACGTATCTCATTATCAGCCGATATGTTGGAAAGGCAGTTGAGAAAGTATAACCGTTCCTATCCACTTCCTTCAGAACTACAGCAAGATGAATTTCTCGGGCTTGTCTTTACCCCGCAAGATGGAACTGTTCCCTTTTGCCGTTATCTGACAGAAGTTCTGCAATATGTTGCCAGGATATACCACTCTGAAGGGAATAATGATGACATATATGCCCAATTGTACCGGGAGGCACTCTTCAAAACTTATACTATAGCTAATCGTTTGCTTAAACTAATGGTGGACAAAGATTTGGCTGATATTAGCATGAACACTTTGAAGCGCCTGCTTAACCGTTTGCTTACGTCGTCAAATATCCCTTTTCATGGCGAACCTGCAGTGGGCATGCAAATAATGGGGGTGTTGGAGACGAGAAACCTCGATTTCCGACATATTGCAATATTGTCACTTAACGAAGGACAACTTCCTAAACACGGAGGAGAAGTTTCTTTTATCCCTTACAACTTGCGCAGGGCTTTTGGGATGACAACCATAGAGCACAAAAATGCCGTTTATGCATACTACTTCTATAGGCTTATACAACGGGCGGAGGATATTACGTTGATGTATAACAGCAGTTCCGATGGCCTGAACAGAGAAGAGATGTCACGTTTCGTGTTACAGTTTCTCGTAGATTATCCGCATCCAATAAAACGCTTGTGCCTTGAGGCGGAGCAATCGCCGCAACATGTTAATGCTGTCTGCATAGAGAAAGGTCACAAATTGCAAGAGATGATTGGGGATTATTTCTCTGTGGATAGTAACCCTCGGAAAATGCTTTCGCCATCGGCTCTCAATGTATATCTGGATTGTCCGATGATGTTCTACTACCGGTATGTCGCAAAGTTAGCCGTCTCAGATGAGGTCAGTACTGATATAGGAGCGGCATTATTCGGCACCATTTTCCATCGCGCGGTCGAACTGGCTTATACAGACCTGGCAAGGCGGGGGGGGATGATAGATGTAGCCGGAATAGAAACGCTATTAAAAGACGGTGCGCACCTGCAGGGATATGTGGATGCAGCCTTCAAGGATAAGTTTTTCCACATACCGCAAGAAGAGCGGGTAGAATATAATGGTACGCAACTTATACACGCCTATGCAATAACCTCATATTTGCGGAAGCTGCTGAATCATGACTGTAAGTATGCACCGTTCCGTTTGGAAGGCATGGAGCAAACTGTGTCGGAAATAGTGAAGATAGATACCCCATCCGGTAAATTTTCTGTTCGTATCGGGGGCACTATAGACCGCATGGACAGCAAAGACGGGACATTGCGCGTGGTGGATTATAAGACCGGCGGCACTCCGAAAACTGCCGGGAATATAGAAGAATTGTTCACGCCTAATGACAAACGTCCGAGACACATCTTTCAGGCTTTTCTCTATGCTGCTATTGTCAGCCAAGCACAGTCGCTTAAGGTATCCCCGTCATTGTTGTACATACACAAAGCTGCAGGAAAAGATTATTCGCCGGTAATAAAGATTAGGAATAAGAATAAGGTCTGTGATGTGACAGATTTCTCAGTATATGAGTCCGAATTCCGGCAATGTCTGTACGATTTGCTGCAAGAAATATGTAATCCGGCTGTGCCTTTTGTGCAGACCCAAAGCAGGGAACTGTGTCAATATTGCGATTACCGTCGTTTGTGTAAGAGGTGAATGTCACTCATCTTTGTAGGGAATATATCTGTCATCCTTGTCGGGAATGCTGAAGTCTTTGTCTGCAAAAAGCGATGCGAGTCCGGATATCTGCTTCAGACGCAACAGTTCGTCACGATCCATGCCTATATGTTTCATAATCCATTCGTCGCTCATCCCGGAGCGATCAAGCTCGGCTACGATATTGCACATCAAATCAATGCTGTGAGTACCGCGTGCGCGGTTATGGCGTATAGTGGATGCCATACGGTTTGAAATATCTTTGTCAATCACCACTACGGGCAGCAGCCCGTGTTCACGTTCGTATATACGTTTTGATGTTTTCAGGACCTGATATCGGTGAAAGCCATCCACTAATATATACTGGTCAGCATTGTGGTCATAGTAACAGACACAAGGCATGGTGAATCCGTCTTCCCATATAGACAGTTCAAGCAAGCGCATTTCCGGAGGAGCCACGACGTTGGGATTGTAATCATTGGCTATGACTTTTTCCACGGGTACTGCCCGGATATTATATACAGGGCTTTTGTATTCTTCACTCATAACATGATGTTTTTGAATTGTTCCATAATCTTGTCACGTTTGAAAGCTTCTTCCTTTGTCAGGGCAAACCCCATATATTTGCATGCGTGGTCATTTTTCAGGATGCAGATGCACATTCGCTTGTAGGTTGGTATTTCGCGGAATTCAGGTATGTTGATATCGTCCAGGTAAGCCATGCGCACAGGCTTCTTCCTGGTCTTGTAATTGGTGTGGTTTATCACCTCTATAGGGATACCTGCGTCTTTTAGTTTTTGTATGGTCTCATCGGAGAGACATCCGCCTTTTGTGCGCCAGAATTCCATGCTGACAGTCAGTTTGCGCAGGTAGTTGCGTCGTGTTTCTTCCGGTAATGTAGAGAGCAGGAACTGCATAAAACTCTGCCATGTATGTCCTTCGGGTAGTTTAATACTTTGCCATCCCATAGCCCTCGTGCCTCCGTAAATGTTGGTAAAATTCACTCCGTTTACCCTTCCTATCATCTTTCCCCATGTATTAGGGTCGATTACTCTGTAAAGTCGCAGGCTATCTTGCGCCTCGCACAGGAAAGGGCTGGCTACCCGTTGTCTTTCTATGCTTACACCAGCCTTATAGTACAAGTCGTAGAGGCTGTTATAGTCGAAATTGAACTTGCCGTTTGCAATCCATATATCGGTGGTTTTCCAGTCATATATAGGATAAGCATTGTAAATGTCATTGCCAATCTTTGATGTCCACCTGTAATTATGGTACATCCGGTACTTGCGGTTGAGGTGTATGCTGCGCCAGCGGTTGAAGCTTTCCTGTGTGCGTATGCCTATGAGGAAACACGAGCGCACACAGTCTTTCTGTGTATGGAGCCATTTAGCGAATAGCATCTGAAACTCGTAGTCCCACATATCTTCGCGATAGAATGGGAAATTCTCTTTTGTCAGTGCATCTTTGGGCATGGGACGTACCCAGATGTCACGCAGATCTTCTTGCCATGGACGCCAATATGACTGGTACATGGAGGTACAAGTGGTTACACGGAATGGTACACATACACGGTAGACTTCGAGAACATCTTTGTTGGCTTCAAATATGCGGTTTACATAATCTATGGTGTGGCGGTATTGTATTTCGTAGTCCATGTGGAATACGCACAGTTTGGTCTTCAGACCGTTACGGCGTATATAATCGATGCATAGATTGAGCAGCACACCGCTGTCCTTTCCGCCGGAAAATGAGACACAGATATTGTCGAACTCGCTGAATATAATGCCAAGTCGCTTCTGGGCTAATTCATAAACGTTCTCTTTTCTAATCATGTCTTTGGACCTCTGTACATTTTTATGTATCTTGTCCATACTTTGGTATTGGTAAAGCCATATAGTTGGAATATGGGGGCATCCTCATTGAGACTGATTGCGAAAAGCGGCTTTTTGTCATTATCAGCTTCGCGTGTCACACGTTCCAGAAGCGCCTGCAGAACTTCTTTTTTATGATTGCGGATATAATAGTTGTTAATGATCGGGCCGCCAAGTTTATATTCGACGGGAAAGAAACCTTGTACAGCATCATCCGACATGGCAATATACCACTCAAATTTGTCGGATGTACGAAAAGGGAAATTGTTGTTCTGCCTCAAAACCATAGGATTCATAACCAGAGGGGAGACAAGGCGATACAATTCATCTTCTGTGCCATGTAATTTCTTGATTTCCATATTCATCGTATTATTATCGACAGTTCTTATGTCGTAGCTTTAACGATATCTGTATTCACCGTATTCTGAATGGATAATTAACTCACGACAGTTTCCTTCCTCTATACGGCCTACAACTTGCGCGTCGATATTGAAAGACTTAGATATGGCAATGGCTTCCTCCGCATATTCAGGTGGCAGATAGATTTCGAAGCGGTGTCCCATATTAAATACCTTGTACATCTCGTCCCACTCCGTACCGCTTTGCTTCCTGATGGCACGGAACAGGGGTGGGAGGGGGAACAGGTTATCTTTGACCACACGACAGTTGTCGCCTACAAAATGCAGCACCTTGGTCTGTGCTCCACCAGAACAGTGTACCATGCCGTGGATTTGGGGACGGAGCGTGTCAAGCATTCTCTTTACAACCGGGGCGTAGGTGCGGGTAGGGGAAAGTACCAGCTTACCTGCATCTATAGGACTGTCTTCCACCTTGTCGGTCAGGTGGAAGTTACCGCTATATACCAGTTCGCGAGGTACTGCATGGTCGTAACTTTCGGGATACTTCTCTGCCAGATATTTAGCAAACATATCATGGCGGGCAGATGTCAGTCCGTTGCTACCCATCCCCCCGTTATATTCGTTTTCATACGTGGCCTGTCCGAATGAGGCAAGACCAACGATAACATCGCCCGGGCGTATGTTGGCATTGTCGATGACATCGGCACGTTTCATACGGCAGGTTACAGTCGAATCTACTATGATGGTACGCACCAAATCACCTACATCAGCCGTCTCACCACCTGTTGCATAGACACCGATACCCATTTCGCGCAGTTCGGCCAACAGCTCGTCAGTGCCGTTGATGATGGCCGATATGACTTCGCCCGGCACCAGCAACTTGTTGCGTCCTATGGTGGACGATACCAGAATGTTGTCTACTGCTCCCACGCATACTAAGTCGTCAATGTTCATTATCACGGCGTCCTGCGCTATGCCTTTCCACACGGACAGGTCACCTGTCTCCTTCCAGTAGAGGTAGGCGAGGGATGACTTTGTACCTGCACCGTCGGCATGCATTACGTTGCAATACAGAGGGTCGTTCCCCAGTATGTCGGGTATTATCTTGCAGAAAGCATTTGGGAATATACCTTTATCTATATCCTTAATGGCGTCGTGAACGTCTTCTTTAGATGCACTTACACCGCGCATCGTGTACCGTTGGTTGCTCATGGGGTTGTATATGTATTGTGATTGTCCGTTGCAAAGTTAAGCGTTTATTATGTCACCTCAAAATATATTGCGGCTCATTCTGCGGTATTCAACCGCAGTTTGCCATTATCTGTAGTAGTCGTCATTTATGGCGTGAAAGCTACACACAATATACAATGGCGACAGGGAGAGTAACAAAGCTTTGTTGGTGTAAGCCCAGGAATGATAGCAGTAAGGGGGGCGAAGAGGAATTGCAGACAGATGATTACGTTCGGCACGCGTATCGGTTTTAAGGCAAGGAAATAATTATATGCCTACATGCCTCGGTAACAAGCGAGTATGTGACAATATGTAGGCGGGTAATTGTTACAAATGCGCATTGTGGATGAAGCAGGCCATGTCGTCAATCACATATCCTGGCACAGATGAAGGCTCTTGATATTCATTGGGTACAGACTTCCCATGACCTTGTTGCAGCATGTGGTTCAATTCAGGATAAGACTTGAATATGGCATTGCTGTTGTGACTGAGTCCCGTGCGCCATAGGTTAAAGTCTGTCATTGTTACCTGGTAGTCGCGTTCTCCCTGCAGTACCAGCAAGGGTATGGACAATGATGCAGCCGTCTCCACGGGTCTGTAAGCCAAAGAATATTCCCAATAGGAGACCGGTAAACCAAGCGGTAGCGGAATAGTGTTGCAGAAGGCAGGTGTACCCAACAGCTTTACATTTTTAACCTGCTTTTCCAGTTCATCTTCCTGTCTTAGTCCTTCCTTTGTCGTAGCAATACTGTTGAGGTAAGATACCTGTTCCAACAGCAGATCTTCTAAAGGACGGGCTGGGGCAGCCAGCAATATGGCTCCAGCCAGGCAGGTGGCACGTTCGGCAATACGTGGTGCCAGCATTCCCCCTAAGCTGTGTCCCAAAAGGAATATGCTGTCCGGTGCAGCCTGTGTCCATGCCTGTGCGAAAGCTACAGCTGAGACGGCATCATCCACAGTTTCAACATCGTAATCGGCATCCCTGCCTTCTGGAACATATTTATTGCCATACACGTAAGTGCGTTTGTCGTAACGCAGTACGGCAATATCCTTCATGGCAAGCTCCCATGCTATCTCGCGGAAAAGTTTGTTGGGGCCTATAGTCTCATCGCGGTCATGCGGGCCGGAGCCATGTACCAATACAAGGCATGGTATCTTCCTGCCGGTTTCTGCTGCTTTTCGTGGAAAGGAAAGTGTGGCCGGAAGCCTGAAAGAGCCTGATATCAAGACGGTATCAAGCTCTTCCACTCCGGCTGGACGAACGGTGTTAGATGATGTTACGGCAGGTAGTTGAGCCGGTCTGACGAATAGACCAGCAATGAGTCCCTCGTTATCAAAAACTACCTGGAAACAGAGTGCCTGTCGTTCGAAATGCATGTCAATATAACAGACTGTCATGCCTTCGGCCGATGTCTGTTGCCAGTCCCCACGCGATTGCTGTGGACCGAATTGTGTCTCCAGCTGTTGATACATGCTGCCCAATACCTCCGGCGAAATGGCTGCTTGCATCCGGTTATCCATCATAATATAGAGGCTGTCGCCTTGTCCGGCAGTAAAGAACCCGTAAGCCTTTTCTGCCCGTACTGTAATCGCTTCATCTTGTTGTGTGTTGGCTTGGGCGATTTCGGCGCATAAAAAGATGGACATCATGACAAACTGTAAAATCTGAATTCTCATATCTGTTTAATGTTATTGTTATTGATGCAAAATAATATAATTCTTTGCATTTCGGCAAACTTGTCCTCCAAACATGCCTTCATGTACAATGCCAGAAATCCTCAATGTTCCACAATACATCGCAATATATCCATGTTGGGGACATCCTATAGCTTCACACATATTATTCGCCCAAGTTCTTTGCATCAGGAAACATTTTATCCAGGTTAATATCGACTACCATAAGGCGATTACCATCCCTTTCATAAGCCACATAATAATAATGTGTCCCACGAACTATTTCACCCTCCGGAGAAGAGAAATGGGACACTCTGCTAATTTCGTCATGAAACACCTGTGAAGGCAGCCTATCCAAAAAGGTGTAAGCAAAACAAGGCTTTCCGTCTTCAATCAGTACAAACCTGTTTGTCATGATATCTGTAAACAGATGCATATTCCGGAAGTCTCCCTTATAAGACAAAGAACCATCGGATAGCAGCAGTTTGGGCGCAGGTCTCATCACTTTTGTACCTGCTCTACGCTCTATAGTGTCTTTTTGCATCAATTGACCCTGATAGTTGAAGGTACTATATATAGAAGTCCTCCAATAACGACTTTCGGTTTTGTGCTCTACTTCCCTGTCTCTTACTATAAAATAATCCGGATGCAACACGCCCTCGTCTATATTATCCGTTTCCAGCTGCACACGATGCACGTCGCCTGTTCCGTCTTTGTTCAGAATTATGAGCTCATGTGTCCGGTTGTGCAACAGATAGAGGCTGTCGCCACGCAGACGAAGCAATGCGCGTGTAGTATGGTATGCGGATACTTTACGGCGCCATTGCAACATGGTGTCCTTAAAACAGGATATGTAAAGCGGTCTTCCGCCGGCAAAATAAAACGTACCCTGCCCGTCGGTATCGAATCCCGAAAGAAACAGTTTCTTCTTCTTATGGTTGAAACGGCAGTCTACAGAGTCAGGAGTTCCTTTATATTTAAAATCCCAGAAACTCAGGAAAGAATAATTCTCGCTCGCACGCTGTGCCGATAGAGTAGCAAAGACAAAAAGCAGTAAAGACAATATTGAAAGAGATTTCTTTCTCATTGGCAATCATATTGATTTAATGCTTCAATGTTCCGGTATTTAAAACAGGGTGAGCCGATTCGTCAGCACATAGTACGACAAGGAGGTTGCTCACCATGGCGGCTTTCTTGTCTTCGTCAAGTTTCACAATATTATTCTTATCGAGTTTCTCCAAAGCCAAGTGTACCATAGACACAGCCCCTTCCACGATTTTCTCCCGTGCGCTTATGATTGCGGAAGCCTGTTGGCGGCGCAACATTACGGCTGCAATCTCCGGTGCGTATGCCAGATAGTTGATTCGTGCCTCTATCACCTCCAGCCCGGCCATTGCAAGGCGTTCATTCAGTTGGCGTTCCAGTTGTTCATTGATTTCCTCTCCGCCCGAGCGCAGTGTTAATCCGTCGGTTTCACCTTCGTTGTCATCGTAAGCGTATTGTCCGGCCACTTGGCGCAGGGCTGCATCACTCTGTATCCTTACAAAATTTTCGAAAGCATTCATGCGGTCGGCCACTACGGAATTGCCGATGTTTATGTTGTCCTTCTCTTTTGTTGTTCCTGCAGAAGCCATTGTCTGCGAGTCTATGTCAAACATGGCCTTATATGTATCCTTCAATTTCCATACTAACACCATCCCTATAAGTACCGGATTGCCAATCTTGTCATTAACCTTTATGGGGTCTACGTCAAGATTGCGGGCGCGCAAGGACAGCTTTTTCTTGGTCAGGAACGGATTAACCCAAAAGAAACCGGTCTCTTTGAATGTTCCCTTGTATTTGCCGAAAAAGACCATGACACGCGCTTCATTTGGTTCAAGTCTCATATATCCCGCAAAGGCAATAAGCCAGAGCACGGCTATTAATAATACTCCCGGAATAAAAACATGCAGGGAGCTCATGATTGTACTTATCGGCATGGTGTTAGTGTGAAAGCATGCTATGGTTGCTGCCGCCAGTATAATCAGTACAATTAGTTGGAGGAATAGAACCAAGAATCCGTTCAGCCTGTTTCCATTGAAAATCAACTCTTTCTTTTCCATGATAATGATTTTTAATGATATGTTTATATTATATTTATACGTAGCAAATATAGATATTAGTATACATAAAAACAAGAAATTTGTTGTCCTTTAGCATAAATCTGTGTGTAGCGATTCTCGTATGACCGGAAATATTGCTCACATTATGTTTCGGCATAGCATATTCAGTGCCAAAACAGCGAACGAATGCCGGCTAACGCAGAATATGTACCGGACATGTATAATACACGTTGCCGGCAAACGCAGCACATGTGTTGCACATTAATCGTATTCACGTTAATCTGCAAGCATGAAAAGGCTGTGTATCATAATACATTAGGAGCTGTGCTACAAAACTTGCGTTTTGACACAGCTCCCAATAATATATCTTTCCAGTGTTTATAATCAGATCTTTACCATATTGATACCCGTTTTTCCTTAGGCAGGAACATCGGTGCCTCTTCGGTGATGTTGAAGGCATCGTACCAGGCATCTATCTGTGGCAGGGCACCGTTCACGCGCCATTCACCAAGTGAGTGTACATCCATTTTCGTCAGGTAGAGCACATATTCCGGACGGATGTTGTTTGCCCACACTCCGGCATAAGCCAGGAAGAAGCGCTGTTCAGGAGTCAGTCCATCCACCGTGGGCAGTGGGTTTGCTTCTGTTGCCTTTTTGAAGGCTTGGAAAGACACTTGCAGACCGCCATAATCGGCAATGTTTTCGCCCAGTGTCTGTCGTCCGTTGGCATGTACACCCGGAGCTACTTGGATACTGTCGAAGAAGTTTACCATCACCTGTGCACGTTCATTGAAACGTTCGGCATCCTCAGCAGTCCACCAGTCGCTCAGATTGCCATCCTTGTCATACTGGCGCCCCTGGTCATCGAATCCGTGTGTCATCTCATGTCCGATTACCACGCCGATAGCACCGTAGTTGAATGCATCGTCGGCCTGCATATCAAAAAATGGAGGTTGCAGTATACCTGCGGGGAAGCAGATTTCGTTGGTGGTGGGGTTATAATAGGCATTGACGGTTTGCGGGGTCATGAACCACTCTTCGGGGTCGACGGGCTTCCCCGCCTTGGCCATATTTTCGTCGCTGACCCATACGGTAGCACGTTCGATGTTCGCCCAAAAGGAGTCGTCCTTGATGTCAAGCGTCGTATAGTCTTTCCATTTGTCGGGATAACCTATTTTCACATGGAAGGTAGCCAGCTTCTCCAGTGCACATGCCTTAGTGCTGTCGCTCATCCATTCCAAATTCCGTATACGTTCGCCCAAGGCATCCTGCAGATTCTTTACCAGAGTTACCATGCGCTCCTTGGCAGCTGCGGAGAAGAACTTTTCTACGTACATCTGTCCCACGGCCTCACCCAACACGCCGCTCACTGTACCCACAGCACGCTTCCACCGGGGTTGCATTTCTTGTGTACCCGACATGGTGCGGCTGTAGAAGTCGAAGTTTTGCTTGTTGAGGTCGTCGCTCAGGAATGAGGCGGCAGTGTCAATCAGTTTCCATTGCAGGTAAAGCACTTGTTGGTCGACAGGGAGTGTGTCCAGTATCTTGGCGGCTTCGGCCAATGCTTCGGGTTGCATCACAATGATTTCCTGCACATCCTTCAGACCGAGGTTGGTAAGGTAGGCGTCCCAGTTGAATGTTGCATACCGCTTACGCACCTCATCCATCGTCATCTTGTTATAGTTGGCGTACGGGTCGCGCCGTTCCTCCATGCTGCGGAAGGCTTTAGCCAGACGCGTCTCCACGTCCATCACTATATCGCGTCCCTTGTTGGCTGTAGCCTCATCGAAGCCGGCCAGACGGTACATTTTCTGCACATGTACCTTGAAGGCTTCGCGGATTTTGGTGGTTGCTTCGTCGGTAGCCAGGTAGTAATCGCGTTCGCCCATGCTTAGTCCGTTTTGTGAAGTGTACACTGCATTCATTTCGCTGTTCATCATGTCTGCTCCTACGCCTGTGCCCAGGTAGCCGGTAATGCCTCTGCGCTCCAGTGAACCGAGCAATGCGTAGACGTCTTTCTTATCCTTCAGGGCAGCAATCTCGTCAAGTTCAGCTTGGATAGGCTTGATACCGTCGCGGTTAAGTTTCACGCTGTCCATGGCCTCTTTGTAAAGGGTTCCTATTTTCTGTGCCACACTGCCTGCCTCATGCTGGCGGTTGCTCAGCTCCTCGATGAGACTTTGTATCTGCTTGCGGTTGTTTTCTCCCAAGATGGTGAAGGAGCCATACTGTGCGTACTCGTCGGTCAGGGGATGCTTCTTCATCCATCCGCCGCAGGCATATTGGTAAAAGTCGTTACCTGGCAGGGCGGTGGTATCGAGGTTGGTTAAATCGATGCCTATGCCCGGTTGGGCTTGTTTGCCGCCGTTGCATGCTGCCGTGATAAAGCATAATACGGCAACAGGAATCATTTTTGTTATGTTCATAGTTGTATAATTGATTGGTTAATAGAACGATGTCCGTTTTTCATTATTTCCTGATGGATTCCAGCTCTGTTGAAGCCGTGTCCCATTCTTCCATCACTTCGTCCAGCTGAGTTTTCAGTCTGGCATGCTTTTCATAAAGCGACATGTCGGCCGAGCCTTCAGGAGTTGTCATTTGTGTTTCAAGTATGGCGATGGCCGCTTCCAGCTCGCCAATCTCCTTTTCGCAGTCAGCCACGCGGCGTTCCAGTTTCTTGATGCGTTTGTTCAGTTCCTTTTGTTCCTCGTATGTGATGCGGCCAGCCGATGAAGTCTTGTGTGTAATTACAGCTGTTGGTGATATGCTAAGGGCTGGCGTCCCTTGAAGTTCATTCAGGCTGTCTATATGTTTTTTCTGCAGGAAGTCGTAGATACCGCCAAGGTGTTCCTTAACCTGTCCGCCTCCAAATTCATAGACTTTGGTCACCAGTCCGTCCAAAAAGTCGCGGTCGTGGCTAACAATAATGGCTGTGCCCTCGAATCCGGCTATAGCTTCTTTCAGCACGTCTTTAGATCGCATGTCCAAGTGATTTGTGGGTTCGTCCAGTATGAGAAAATTTACCGGCTCCAGCAGTAGCCTTATCATGGCAAGGCGGGTACGCTCACCGCCACTCAGCACTTTCACTCTCTTATCCGAAGCCTCGCCACCGAACATGAAAGCCCCGAGGATATCACGTATCTTCAGACGGATATCTCCGGTGGCTACACGGTCTATGGTGTCGAACACAGTCAGGTTTTCGTCCAACAACTGGGCTTGGTTCTGTGCGAAATAGCCAGTCTGTACGTTGTGTCCCAAAGTGAGATGCCCGGTATAATCACTGATTTCTCCCATGATGCACTTCACCAATGTGGATTTCCCCTCGCCGTTCTTGCCTACGAATGCGACTTTCTCACCTCGGCTGATTGTTAGATTCACATTTTGGAACACTATATGGGAGCCATACACTTTGGCTACGTCCTCGCAGACTACCGGATAACTGCCAGAACGGTTAGAACAAGTAAACTTCAGACGTAAGGTCGATGTGTCTTCTTCATCTATTTCTATACGCTCCAACTTAGCCAGCTGTTTTATGCGGCTCTGCACCTGAACGGCTTTCGATGTTTTGTAACGGAAACGTTCGATGAATGCCTCGGTGTCTTCTATCTGCTTCTGCTGGTTCTGGTAGGCACGGAGCTGCTGTTCCTTACGCTCATGACGCAAGCGTACAAAATCATCGTATTTCACTTTATAGTCGTAGATACGGCCGCATGATATTTCGATGGTGCGTGTGGTGACATTGTTTAGGAAAGCACGGTCGTGGCTGACAAGTACAACAGCATTGGCACGTGTGGCGAGAAACTGTTCCAGCCATTGTATGCTCTCTATGTCGAGGTGATTGGTCGGTTCATCAAGAAGCAGCACATCGGGGCGTTGGAGCAGCAGCTTTGCAAGCTCTATGCGCATCCGCCATCCTCCTGAGAACTCCGATGTGGGGCGTCCTAAATCAGTACGACTGAATCCCAGTCCCAATAGGGTTTGTTCTGCCAATACATGATAGTTGTTTCCGCCCATCATCATGAAGCGGTCGTTGTATTGTGTGAAACGCTCGATAAGTTTTTTATATTCTTCCGTTTCACAGTCTGTGCGTTCACCCAATTCTCTGCCCATACGTTCTATACCATCCTGTAGCTCGTGTATATGTACGAAAGCCTGTTCCGCCTCCTCTATCACTGTGCGTCCATCTGCGGGTTTCATTACCTGTGGCAAATATCCCACAGTGCAGTCGCGCGGTACGGACACAGTACCAGATGTAGGCTGTTGCAGACCGGCCAATAATTTCAGCATGGTAGACTTGCCCGCGCCGTTCTTACCTACCAGAGCGATACGGTCTTTTTTGTTGATAACGTACGATACATTCTCAAATAAAGGGATTGCGTTGAACTCCACGCTAAGTGATTCTACTGAAATCATCCAGTGTAAACAAACAAAATTCCTGCCTGCCGTTACGTATTCGGAATACGGGTGGCAGGCAAAGAATAGATGCTATTTTTTATTATTATAAAGTAAGTCGTTCTGTAAGTGAGAAGCCATCTTTCACCTGTTTGCCGCATCGGCGGCGTGGTGAGGAAGAATTTGTATCAGAACAGATGCGCAGGGTATTCACCAGCTTTGACGAGAGAGCTGATTTTGGCTACCACAGCCGGACGGTCTTCCGGATACGTTACACCAAACCATTTGCTTGTAGTATCGAGTACCTTTACCGTAGCTGTACCATCTTTTATTAGCTTGTCCACCATGAGTGGGATGAAGAACTCACTTTTCGGATTCTCCATGTTTTTAGGATCTGCAAGGAAACTCTTGAAGTAGTCTGCACTATAGGTGAAATAGTCCGGTGTGAATCCCCAGAAATTCATGCTCACCGGGGTTGTCTCAGGCGTGGCTGTCCATTCACCGTTATCATCGAGATATTTCACATCATTGTCCATTCGCTGTATCTTGGTACGTTCTACCACCGATGTCAACATTCGTCTGTCATCGGTATCGCAGATGCCACGCGAAACGGTACCACTCTCACTCAGCGTGTTACCAACGCGGAATCCCACCATTGCATAAGTGTTTTTGCTACCGTTAGGTAGGCTAGACAGGAAGTTCCCCATCACTTTGAATGAGTCGCGACCGTAGAAATCATCACAGTTCACCACCGCGAATGGTTCGTTTATCACGCCAGCTCCCATCATCACAGCATGGTTGGTGCCCCATGGCTTGGTACGTCCCTCAGGTACGCTAAAACCTTGTGGAATAGCATCGAGAGACTGAAACACCAGTTCGCAAGGCACGTGTCCCTCGTACTTGGAAATGATTTTGCGGCGGAAATCTTCCTCGAAGTCTTTCCGGATAACAAACACCAGTTTGCCGAATCCCGCTTGTATTGCATCGTAGATGGAATAATCCATTATGGTTTCGCCATTCGGACCGAGTCCGTCGAGCTGTTTCAGGCCGCCGTAGCGGCTGCCCATGCCTGCAGCCAGCAGGAATAGAGTAGGTTTCATTCTGATAATGTATTTAAATGTTAGTATATAGATGGGGCAAATGTACGAATTTCCTACAAATATAAGGGTTAGCATTGACAAAAAATACGAGTCTCCTCCGTAGAAAGACTATCTGTTCCTTATACATTAGAATGGATAACCTATGGCAAAATGTATGGCCTGGCTGTCACCGAAGCGGCGTACGTTGTAGTAGCCTGTCTTGCCTGTTTCGTACGGTTCGTGCAGAGCTACTCCCCAGTCGAGGCGGAATACAAGGAACTCCAGGTCATATCGTATTCCGAAGCCCGTACCCAAGGCTATTTCCTTTGGAAAGTTTTTCAACCGGAATGCACCTCCAGGTCTCGACTCGTCCTCGTGCAACAACCATACGTTGCCGGCATCAAGAAAAACCGCTCCATGAAGATCGCTGATAATTCGGAAGCGATACTCCACATTGGCTTCGAAACGTATGTCACCTACATGATTGATGAACGAGTAGCTATTGTCTTCATCGGGGGGATAACTGCCTGGGCCTATGTTTCGTGCAGCGTATGCCCTTACACTGTTGGCACCACCTATATAAAACTGCTCTGTGTATGGTGCCGTACTGGCATTGCCGTACGACCATATTATACCAGCTGCAATCCGTGCCGCGAGGCTGTGGTTGCGTCCGAGACGATAGCCATATCTCAGTTCATTGTTCAGTTTTAGAAACTGCGCGAAGGGCACACCCATCATTTTCTTGTTTCCCTGGTCAAATGATTGACCAAAGATAGCATAGATGGCAGAAGTGATGTTACCAGCTGAGGTGGCGGTAGTCTGCCACCATACGGAGCTCTTACGGCGCGTTTGCGAGCTGTTATCGTAGGTGTACGTATATTCCATGGCCGGTATGAACTGGTTGCGTAGGCTTATGTAGAGGGCCGGGTTCTGTTCTTGCAGTTCCTCGAATTCTGGTGTGGGGTCGCGCAGAACGTTAAAAGTGAGACGAAAGGGCGTAAGGCTGTGTTTCACTGTGGGGCGCGGTTGGAAATCATAAGTGGCATTACCCCCAAAGGCAAGCAACTTATAGTAGCGTGCTCGGTTGATCTGGTTAGCATAAAGGCGGAAAGTTGTTGTGGCAGGGAAATCGTATTCGCGTCCTCCCATGCGTGGAAATACTACTCTGGGGAGTATCAGGCTTGTAGCTAATCCGAACTCATAACTGTTCATGGCTGATGAGCTGTTCTGTCCCGTTTGCCATTCGTAAGATGCGTTAAGCTCGATGTTCCAACTCTCCCCGCCGCCGAATACGTTACGTTTCGAAAGGATAAAATCCGCTCCGGGGCCTGTTTGGTTATTACTTTTCATGATTACGTTGAAATCCAATTCAGCATCATAAGGTTTGTCCAGAGATAGTCTGGTCACTACATCGAGTGTGTCCGAGGCAAATGTACTATCCTTTGGTACGTACTGCATTTCGATGGCACTGAAGATGCCCAGGTTGGACAGCCGTTCTTGCACACGGGTCTGCCTGTGCAGACTGTACATCGATGCCAAGTGCCGGCGCAGTTTTTCCATGCCAGTGCTATCCTCTACTTGCCGTTTACTGCGGTAGCTGCCGTAGTCCAGCCAACGGTAAAGCATCTCCGGTCTGACAGGCATGTTATCATGGTAGTGTATGTCCAGCCCTTTGTATGTCATCTGCTTGTCTGGTTTCTCACCTTTTCTGCCTGTGATATAAACACTACTGCTACCCATGTAGAAAGGCTTTTCCGCTACGGCCGGCATGCCGGTGGCGGGTACCATGCGCAGTATTACGTGTGAGGAGGCGGTATTGATTGTATCGGCCTGATACGTCATGTAGTCCGGACGGAAATAGTAACATCCTATGTTGCGCAGCAGGTTGCTTATGCGGGTGCGTTCTGCATCGAGCGCAGTTACATTGAACTGACTGCCCGGCTTCACCTCCGACCTTCTGCGTGAACCTTCCATTATTCTCTGCGTACGCTCCGAGAAACCTGAGTATTCCAGACTATCCACCATGTAAGGTGTGCCCATATCCACAGTATACTGCACTTTGGCTTTGAGTGAATCTTTCTTGTCGGGTATCACTTCGTATGATACCTGCCCGTCGAAATAGCCATACTCGTGCAGTAGGTTACCCGCAGCCTTTATACGGATATCAGGACTGACAGCCGAAAGCAGTACAGGGTCAGCGGCAAAGCGGTTGAATATCCATCTGCCTGGGCCGCGTTTGTATTTTCTGAATCCTGTATATACCCACAGCCCTACAGGCAGAGGTATACGTACCGTCGGGCTTCCCAGCAACGAGTTGTTAGGAGCTTTGTTCAAGGCGGCTTCTACTTCTTCGATCGCGGTTTCGCCCACAGACGTAGGTACAGGGTTGGTTATTATTGTAGGGCGCTGTCCAGTATAGAGAATCTCGCCTTCAGGGAGATGCTTGGTAGTAGAGCATGCGCATACCAAGAATATCATGGCAGCCAGTGTACAGTGCTGTACGTCAGCTGTTATTCTGTGGCATATCTTACGTAATATCTCTGTATTCATCTCTTGCTTATATTTATTGTATCTACTGTATCCCTCATAGCCCTTATACGACTACTTTTATAAACTTATGCTTCAAGACTTTATTCTTCAATTAAGGCCTTGTATTTAAGCCTTCCCCAGTCTATGGGAATATGTGCCTATACGTTTCACCGCTTCCTGCGCTTGAAAATGAACAACTCACTCAGACGGTCCAGTTTTTTTCTAAGTACAATGCCTGCCCCCGTTTCTGTTATTTCGCCATCCAATATACTCTCGTAATTTTTGTTGTGAAAAACCCTGACATAGCGCGTACCTGACGTGTCGAGCCTGTACTCAAGGGAGATATTGTCAATAAAAGACTCCGCACTGTTGGTCGCATTTTCTCCTGTGGAAACCTTGCCACCTATGACTATCTGGAATCTGTCGTTGAAGAATCTTTGTGAATAGCGGAAACTGTAATCCGTCTGTTTATCCCCTGTCTCAGATGATGTACGATCTTCTACACCTACGCTTATGCTCGCGTTTTTCACAGCCGAACCAGCCAAAGCGTTAATCTGGTTTTGCAGTACGCTGTTGAGCGCGCTTCCCATGGTCAGTCCACCTCCGCTGCTGTTAAGGTAGATTCCGGTAGCAAGCATGGCTATGGCTTGCTTGCTGCGCTCTTCCTGCCCCATCGACTGAAGTTCGTTCTGCACGGTGGCATCTTCGGGAGCAGCGATATCAAATATCAGATCAGGAGAACTCAGACGGTTACTGATGCCTATGCTGACATCAAATGCCACTATGCGTGAACTACCGCTGTCATCGCCGTCACTCACTGACGCGCGCACTCTTTCCGTGGCTTTAAGGTCGAGTGACGGATCCATTATGTCTCCTCTCCAGTCTACGTAACTACCGGGATTGATGCTGAATTCTTTTAGCGGTATGATAGGCAGAGAGTACTTCATTGTTCCACCTGTCAGGGTATACCGTCCGTTCAGCGTCATGTCTCCCTGCCTTGTGTATTGCAGACTAAGATCTCCCCCGCCTTCTAGTTCGATATATTTGCTGCGGTCTTGGCTCAAGTCGGCCCTCAACCTTACAGCATCATCAATATGAACTGACAAGAACATCTCCATACCTCCCAGGTGTATTGGCGCGTCAGTACCAGTCTGACTATCGAGTGTGTCTTTAAAATTGACAAATGTCACAAGCCCTGTCAGTCTATCCTCTACAGTCAGCGGTGAGTCTGTAAGTACATATGTTATATTGGTAGTTCCCAGCAGGTTCATATTCCCTCTCATACTGAGGGCATCGAGCGGTCCTTGTGCTTTGGCATTGATGTCTACGTCCAGTTTTCCATATACCATGCTGTTTCGCTTTCTTTCTGCCTGCAGCAGTGTGTAGTTATGCGCCTGCAGGGTTATGTCGGCTATCATCCTGTTCATATCGGAAAAATCGATATATCCGTCTATGACAAACGGATTGCTACTAGTGGTATATATGGAAAATTTATTGAAATTCAGTTTGTTGTCTGCTATGGTGAGTGGCCTGTTGTCTAGGAAGAAATGTGCCCCCATCTGTGGCATACTCACTGTGGCGCTGTCTACTGCCAGTTCACCTTGCAACTCTGGTCTGTCCAGACTTCCGCTGACCGATAGTGTTCCTCCGGCATATCCCTTTAGCATGGCTATCTTGTCGGGTAAGAAAGCGTTGGCCACAGATAGCGGCAGCCGTTCGATACGTGTCTCCACGGACAAGTCCGTCTGCTCGTCTCGCTGTCTTAGAGTGCCGTCAACGGCCAGAACCTCTTGACCGTCGAATGTAAGAAAAGCAGCAAGATAATGCATATCTTTCCCTGACGGCAACCATGTAGCTCCCAGACTGATATTTCCAACCGGCTGTCCCTCGTAGGTAAGAGCCTGTACTTCTGTTTCAGCGCTGAATTGCAGCGTGCTGTCCGACTGTATATAATTGGCTTCTGCACTGAATAGTCCGGTCAGTCTAGGCATATAGGGCATCACTTCGCTCAGTTCGTTCAGGCGAAAGCGGCTTAATTCAATGTCTATGTTTTGCATCGACAGCGTGTCTCTTGGGTCGGAGTGCATACGGAAAGCCATTCCGTCTGTGCCCACCATATCTACATTTGCATATACGTGCATATTGTTGTGTAGATAGATCTGATTGTTTCCTCCGGGGAAGCTGAACTTACGGAAAGCCACTACAGGTTCCTCCGGTATCAGATTAAGCAGCACACCGTGTATTTTACCTTTCTCCTCGGCCAGAGGTCGTGCATTTAGGCCGAATAGAATTCCTGTCTCCCCGTCCTTGTCGGTGAAGTTGAGCGTGAGTTCGGCATCCTCGTTGCGTATCTCTCCTGTCACAGTACTGCGGAATACGAATGCAGGGTTGTCCGGCCCGTTGATAACTCCTCCCTGCAACCTCATGCGGGTTGTATCCTGATGCACGCTGAAGAATATCGTGTCCAGTTGAAGTGAGTCTGTCTTGATGCCATGCACTGCTGCCCTGCCGTTTATACCTGTATCAGGAGTTACTCCGAACTGCACCTTCAGTCCGTCGAATGTCATACCCTGCATTGCCAGTATACGACCAACAGGGTTGTTACCCCCCGCATGCAGCTGCATCCCGGCAGATGGCAATACCTTCCGCAGGGCTGCGTGATCCAAGTGCCGTTCTTCTATCTGGCGCATTAATACTGAAACGAAATCCTCAGCTTGTTCAGCCAGTTTTTCCACATTGTTTTTTGCATGTATCTCCATATCGAGGTCTCCCGCCTTGAGTTGCAGTGCTATGGAGTCTTTGCCCGCCTTAGCCGCGAGTGTGAATGCAAAAGGTTCTTCCATTGCTGCTGGTATGAGTCCCAGGTTGTGCAGTGCTACGTCGCTTACCCGGATATTTGCATGTCCTACGGTATATGGATAATTCAGCCTTATAGATGCATCGGCCTTCATCTTAAGCAACGGGTTATCGCTTTCTAACTTCATACTTGCCACGGACGAGTGCAGAACTGCTTTTACCTTTACTCCTGTCACATCTATGTGTCCGTATTGTAGTTGTCGTAAAGTCAGTGCCACCTCGGCAGTAGTTGCAGATGCTGTAAAATTAGTTCCTTCTCCCTTGGCCGACAGCCTGGCTGTGAGAAGTCCAATCGAATCTTGTGGCAGGAAGTGATTTATCTGCAGAGAATCTATTTCAAGGTCAGCGCAGTAATGCTCGGTTGCAAGGTTGTAATCGGCTTTCATATTAAGGCTTCCTTTCCCCTCACGTATATCGAGTAAAGCGCGGCATTCATTTCCTTTCAAGTCGAGCCGTGCATCTAAATCCATGCTGTCCGGAATGATGAAGCCCGTGTCTGTATTTCCGCCGGTCATACTTGTAATGAAGTTTAAGTCGCGTGTCTGCATCTCCATCTCCAAAGCTACCATACGGTCCAGACTGTCGGCTATATTGTGCATCTCCCCGTGCCCGTTTATATAGAATGCTCCCGGCAAATTCACCGAGAATCCACTCAGCTGCATTTGCTTTAAGTTGCCTTCTGTACCTGCGTGTATCACTATGGGATGCGACGGGTATGCCTCCTTGAAGCTGTCAGGCATTTCTCCTGCAAGGAGCAGTATATCTTGCTTGCCGATGCGTGCATCCAGCCGGGCAGTAAGCCGTCCTGTCGTTGGTATTTCCACCAGTTCCCAATAGGTTTGTGCCGTTATGTTGATTTCGCTATTGGGCGTAAGCAATTGCAGTGAAGGTATGCGTATCATAGTGGAATCGGCATCCAGGCTACCATTAAGCGAAGAGATACACAATCCCGAGCGTTCATACATTGATACTTCACGCAGTACTGCTTTAATGTCTTTGTCCCGATAGTACACTGAGTCTATTGCCACTTTGATGTCTCTCAGTTCTATGTGCGACGGGTCGAATCCTTGTGAGTATGTCCGCTGCCTGTAGGCTGTCTCGCCTACGGTTCCCGTGTCATATTTTAATGCTGTGGCGTTCAGTGCGAATTTGTCTATTTCATAATGCTGTGTTCCCAAATCGGCAAAAGCCTCGTCTATGCATGCTTCCTCCAGCTTGGCTTCCAGGTACGTTGTGTCAAACGGCATTTGCAGGTTTACGGAAACGTTTTTAAGACGCAAGGTATGAAGTAATATCTTCCAGTTGATGGCAGTGGACACGGTATCTTTTACGGCTGTGGATGTGGTGTCTGCCAATACTACCTGCAGGTGTGTATCTTCCAGTTCCACATTATTCAATACTACACTTTCTTGTAGCAAGTTTACTCCGTGGCTTTTCAGGAAGAATTTGCCCAATGTGCCTTCTATACGCATACCTTCCAACAGGTTTCCAGAGTTTACAGATATTTGCTTCAGTTCTATTCCATCCACTTCTACCTGCCCCCTCAACAAAGGCCATCCCTGCACATGCATGCTCAGGCTGCCGAGTGAAAGCAACGTGTCTGCTGTGGCTTCGGTTGCCGTCCCGTCCGGTTGCACTACACAAACATCGCGTACCAGCAGGTTAAGTGGAAATCGTAGGTCTATGCGCTTCACATCAATCTGCATTCCGGTGGATTCCGTAGCTATAGACATAGCCTGTTTACGAATGCAGTCCTGTACGGGCGGCACATAAAGCAATGCCATCAGCAGTATGAATAAAGTCGGGGGAGTCAGTAATATCCCCAATGTTATCCTCAACCATATTCTTTTCTTTGTGCCTTTTCCTGTCATAAATATTTATTGGATAGGGGATGTGCTTTCCCCTTTGGTGAAAGGAAGAAACGAAACATCCCCTGTTAGTCGACACAAAATAAGTAAATCTTTTCCAAAAAGGAGTCTGATAGGAGCAACTTTTTCGTGTTGGACGGGAATGAAAAACCTACGGACGGATATTATGTCCTTGTCGCATGTGTATGATGTGATTACGCTAATGCGGGACAATGTATCCACCCGTACGGTTTATGCGTGAGTTCGGGATA
>CAZYVE010000018.1:21408-31104 GCA_964651035.1 uncultured Bacteroides sp. | reverse complement strand
AATGTGCATGTAATATGATGGATAATATTAAAAATATTAAAAAGATGTATTCCTATCGGAATAAATAACATATTTGACATTATATTTATCTCCAAAAACAAACAAGCCTATGAAAAAACGTATTACAGTCTTTTATTGCTTTCTCTGTATCTTCTCATGTAAGGTGTGGGGAGCGTCAGACTACGGTGATATTCCTGTAGATGTGGTACAACTGACCGACAGCCTGCGTCGTATATACGCTCCTGATAGCCGTGTAGCTTTGTTTGATGTGGATTACACATTCTCATCCAAAAATGTAATGTTACGGGGTATCACAACCTCGACACGTGCCAAGGAAACTTTGCTGTCAGAATTAGCGGCCGGTGGGTATAAGGTAATGGACTGTCTCCTTGTGCTGCCAGATTCTGCAGCTTTGGTAGGTAAAACATATGGCATAGTCAATATATCTGTAGCCAACCTGCGTTCTAAACCAGATTTTTCGTCCGAGATGGTGACACAAGCCTTATTGGGGATGCCGGTAAACGTGTTGCAGCATGAGGGATGGATGCGTATCCAAACCCCAGACAACTATATAGCATGGGTACACAATGTGAGCGTACATCGTGTGACAAAAGAAGAGTTGGATGCTTGGAACCGCTCAGAGAAAATAGTTGTGACAAATCATTATGCTTTTGTCTATTCCGAGCCTGACCGCCGCTCGCAGACAGTTTCTGACATAGTGGCAGGAAATCGCTTGAAATGGGAAGGCGAAAAAGGCTCTTTCTATAAAGTATCTTATCCTGACGGCCGTATCGGATATGTAGAAAAATCCGTGTCAATGCCGGAAAATAAATGGCGTAAGGCATTGAAGCAAGATGCGGAGAGCATAATACACACGGCACATACTCTGATGGGGGTACCGTACCTGTGGGCCGGGACATCATCGAAAGGAGTAGACTGCAGCGGATTCGTACGTACAGTGTTGTTCCTGCACGATATCATCATCCCACGCGATGCTTCGCAACAGGCATATGTAGGTGAGCACATCGATATTGCACCAGACTTCAGCAATCTGCAGCCGGGAGACTTAGTCTTTTTCGGGCAGAAAGCAACAGCTTCCGGCAGAAAGGAGCGTGTAGTCCATGTTGCCATTTACATCGGTGACAAACGGTTTATACATTCTCAAGGCGATGTCCATATCAGCAGTTTCGACCCCGGGGATAATCTGTTCGATGAATATAACCTCAACCGTCTGTTGTTTGCAGTCCGCATATTACCATATATAGGTAAAGAACCAGCTCTGAATACTACTGCTATTAATCCATATTATAATTTAATACCCTAATCACAGTCAACTATATGCAAAACAGAAGAGATTTCATCAAAACAGCCGCTCTGGCTGCACTCGGTTCGGGTGCCGCCATCAACAATATGTTTGCAGGAAAGCATGCGGTACCCACATACTTCAGTATAAACAGGCGTAACGGCGTGGTGCCGCGTATGATGCTGCGTTTTTATCCTTATGAACTGAAACTGCGTCATGTCTTTACTGTGGCCACGTATTCGCGTTCCACCACTCCCGATGTGCAAGTGGAACTTGAGTATGATGGAATTATTGGCTATGGGGAGGCATCCATGCCTCCATACTTGCAAAAAGAACTGGGTACACCTGAAAGCGTTATAGCTTTTCTGAAACGTGTGCAGGACGTTATAACCGACTTCACCGACCCATTCCAGATAGAGGATATACTGGCTTACATAGACAGCATGTCAGAAGGCGACGCAGCTGCCAAGGCAGCTGTGGACATAGCCCTGCACGATCTTGTCGGAAAGATGCTTCAGGCACCCTGGTATAAGATATGGGGACTTAACAAAGAAAAGACCCCGTCCACTACATATACCATAGGTATAGATACACCAGATATGGTACGTAAAAAAACCGAAGAATGCGCAGCTAAATTCAATATACTGAAAGTGAAATTGGGTGGTGACAACGACAAAGAGATGATTGAAACCATTCGTTCAGTAACAGACTTGCCCATAGCCGTGGATGCCAACCAGGGATGGGAAGACAGACAATATGCACTCGACATGATACATTGGCTGCAAGAGCATGGCGTGGTGATGGTGGAACAGCCTATGTCGAAAAACAGACATGATGATATAGCCTGGATAACACAGCAAAGCCCATTGCCGATATTTGCAGATGAATCAGTACAACGACTGAAAGATGTGGCAGCCCTGAAAGGTGTATTTTCTGGTATCAATATCAAGCTGATGAAGTGTACCGGAATGCGTGAGGCTTGGAAGATGGTGACACTGGCACGTGCCTTGGACATGAAGGTGATGGTGGGCTGCATGACTGAGACGTCGTGTGCCATATCTGCCGCAGCACAATTTTCTCCGGCGGTAGATTTTGCCGACCTGGATGGCAGCCTGTTGATTTCCAATGACCGTTTCAAAGGCATGGAAGTAATAAAGGGAAAGATTACATTGACTGACCTGCCAGGCATAGGAGTAATAAAGACAGGAAAAGAATAACACAACGTTCAAAGACATAAATATATGAAAAATCTGTTGTATGCTTTGATGATACTGGCAGTAGCTTCTGCCTGCAATATCAGAACTGATATGCAGCCTTACAGTTGGGAAGATGACCTGCACCAGCGTTTGCTTACGGATTTCTGTCTGACGGAATCGCAGGTCAAAGATTATATCCGCAACTATATTCCTGATGTGACAGACGAACAGATGCGCCAGTGGGAAGCTTCAAATGCTTTGGAATTCATGGTGCTTGATGGCGAGAAACGTTATTTCCGCAATGCCGGTCCTAACCTTTTCCGCATCGATTCGGCATGTATGGATATCAAGATGGCAAAAGAGCCACCGGTGATGAGTTCTACAGACAAGGTTAACATAAACAATGTTCCCGAAATAATAGCAGCAGCCAAGAAAGAAAGAAAATCCATAGTCATGCCAAAACGTATGCGCGTGACATATACGCTGACTGTGGACACAAACGCAGTGCCGGCAGGGAAAATGATCCGTTGCTGGTTGCCTTATCCACGTACAGACCAGTTGCGACAGCAGGATGTGAAACTTATTGCCACCAGCGAGCCTCAGTATGTCATTGCTCCTGAAGATTGCCGGCATAGTACGCTGTATATGGAGAAAAGGGCAAAGGAAGGTATGCCGACTGTGTTCTCAGAAACGTTCGAATACACCATTAGCGGAGAATGGCATGACATCGATCCGGATGATGTGCAGCCATACGATACAACCACAGCTCTTTATAAAGAATATACCGGTGAGCGTGACAAGCATATTGTATTCACTCCGCGTTTGCGCAGCCTGGCTGCCACGTTAACAGACGGTGAGGAGAATCCATACCGTAAGGCCCGGCGCATATTCCGTTGGGTAAACGACAAGTTTCCATGGGCCTCTGCAAGAGAATATTCCACGATAGACAATATCCCGGAATATGTACTTGAAAACCGTCATGGCGATTGCGGCCAGGTCAGTCTGCTTTTTATCACACTTTGCCGTATCAGTGGCATTCCTGCGCACTTCCAAAGCGGATTCATGATGCATCCGGGAGCATGGAACCTGCACGATTGGGCGGAGATTTATCTCGAAGGCATAGGCTGGGTCCCTGTTGACCAGTCGTTTGGCGTACCATCTTTCGCACGTAATGAGGAAGAAGAATATTTCTTCTTCGGCGGTATCGACTCATGGCGTATGATTGTGAATTCTGATTTCGGTATGCCCCTTGTTCCCGCCAAGAAATATCCTCGCAGTGAAACTGTAGATTTCCAGCGCGGAGAGGTAGAATGGGATGGAGGAAATTTATACTTCCCTCATTGGGATTATGACATGGAGATAGAATACTTGGACTATTGAGTTTGATAGAAGATACCGGCAATACATGTAATAAGCATGTCTGCAATGCGTTGCCTGCACGTTTGCAACATATTGTGAGCGTGGTGGTATAGCATTGTTAGGCAGGCTTGTTGCATGTATAGCCATGTCCTGATGTTTTTATATCTTATCTGTCAGCATTTTAACACTTAAGCAAGCACATAAATGCTAATTTGTCAGCCTCTGCCGTTAACCGCTGTTAAGGTGAAAATATCCTCTGTTAAAAGAGAAGAAAAATACATGACATGCAGAAGAAGAGAACATTTTTTGTTGTTATTTTAACGCTGGAATGTTAAACAAACGTCGAATATTAACACTTTAACCAATAGAAATTATGAAACAGTCAGTAAAAAATGTCGTAGGGATTGCAGCTATCGTGCTCCTAAGTTCCGGGGTCGGCGGATTCACTGCCTACAAACTACTCAGCAAGGAAAAAAGCACTCCAATCACATTCGAACAGCTATTTCCACAAAATACAGATAATCTGCATTTGACCTCCTTCAACGCGGAAACCTCACAGCCGGTAGACCTCACTCAGGCTGCCGAGACTTCAGTGCATGCCGTAGTACATATACGCTCCACGCAGCTGGGGAAAACAGAGACGGTGCGCACAATGCCGGACATATTTGATTTCTTTTTCGGAGACCCTCGCGGACAGCAACGTGAGGTGCAGACTCAGCCGCGGGTTGGTTTCGGCTCGGGTGTAATCATCTCAAGAGACGGTTACATCGTTACCAATAACCATGTTGTGGAAAATGCCGATGAAATCACAGTCAAACTGAACGATGACCGTGAGATGAAAGGCCGCATCATCGGTACCGACTCTGATACGGACCTGGCTTTGCTGAAGATTGAAGGTGATGACTTTCCTACCATACCTATAGGAGACTCTGATGCCTTGAAAGTAGGAGAATGGGTATTGGCAGTGGGTAATCCGTTTAACCTGAACTCTACTGTCACTGCAGGTATAGTCAGTGCAAAAGCACGTTCCATCGGTAGTACAGCCTCCAACGGACAGGCCGCAAATATCCAGTCGTTCATACAGACTGATGCTGCCATAAATTCGGGCAATAGCGGAGGTGCACTGGTAAATGCCAAAGGCGAGCTGGTAGGAATCAATGCTATGCTTTATTCTCCCACAGGGGCATATTCCGGTTACGGTTTCGCCATACCAACAAGCATAATGACTAAAGTAGTATCTGATCTGAAACAATATGGTACCGTGCAACGTGCAATGCTGGGCATACAATGCACAGACCTGAATATCGACCTTGTGATGGACGAAAACAACAGCCAGGTGAAAGAAATCAAAAATAAAGCCAAAGAATTGGGCATAAAGGAAGGCATTTGGGTTCGCAAGATAGTGGAAGGAGGATCTTCTGCCGGTATCCTGGAGGTTGACGATGTGATAACGTCCATAGAGGGCAAGAAAATACACCGGTTTGCTGATATGCAAGAAGAACTGGCAAAGTATCGCCCAGGTGACAAGATTAAAGTAAAAGTGTTGCGCAATGGGAAAGAAAAAGAATTCACCATAACACTGAAAAACTCGCAAGGCAATACAAAGATTGTCAAAGACCCTGGTATGGATATTTTGGGAGCGGCTTTCAAGCCGGTGTCGGAAGAGCTGAAGCGTCAGTTAGGATTGGCGTATGGCCTCGAGGTAACAGGTGTTCAAGGTGGGAAAATGGGTGAAGCAGGAATCGTCAAAGGTTTCATCATCCTGAAAGTCAATGGAGAATCCATGAAGACGGTAAGCGACTTGGAGCAGGCTCTTAAGGCAGCCTCACAGTCTCCAGAACAGGTGCTTTTTATAACCGGTATATTCCCCTCGGGAAAACGTAGCAGCTATGCGGTGAATCTGTCGCAAGAATGATAGCGGAGAGGAAATTGTGATTGCTGATTAAAGCGTAAATACTCCAGAGTCACGCTTTGCATAACATGTAGGACGGTTCCGTTCGCGGAATCGTCCTACATACATATAAATACCTACTAACGTACTTGCAGCGCAATTATGCAGCATCGCTACTGTTATATCAAAGATTTTGTTTAAGTTTGCAAACGAAAAATAAAAGCAGACATACACATTGGATTGGATATATAACTTACTGATTGAACAATCGGCTCTGCAGGCCGTTATCGTACTTTCGCTGATATGTGCCATCGGCTTGTGCCTGGGTAGGATAAAGGTGTTTGGCGTCTCATTAGGCGTCACATTTGTATTCTTCATGGGTATAATGGCTGGGCATATAGGACTAAAGGTCAACCAAGACGTTATAAACTATGCAGAGAGTTCGGGACTGGTGATTTTTGTCTATGCATTGGGGCTACAGGTTGGACCTGGGTTCTTCAGCTCATTCCGCAGCGGGGGCATGAAACTGAACCTGCTGTCTGTAACCGTAGTGTTGGCGGGCACTTTCCTAACCATTGCAGGTAGTAGGGTGTTAGGTATATCCTTACCCGACATGGTAGGCATACTCTGTGGTGCCACCACAAATACTCCCGCCCTCGGTGCAGCACAACAGACATTGAAGCAAATGGGACTCGATGCCGGTACCGCAGCCTTGGGATGTGCTGTGGCATATCCGTTGGGAGTCGTAGGAGTAATATTTGCATTAATGCTGTTGCGCAAACTGATGGTCCGTCCGGAAGATTTGGAAGAAAAAAAGAAAGAAAGCCAAAGCAAACCGTACATAGCGGAGTTCCAGGTCTGCAATCCCGCCATATTCGGCAAGTGCATCCGCGAACTGGGCTTGTTGCACTACCCCAAATTCGTCATATCGCGCTTATGGCATAACGGTAAAGTATCCATCCCGACATCCGAAGTAATCATACATGAAGGCGATCGCGTATTGGTTACTACATCCGAAAAGGATTCACCGGCACTTACCGTTCTTTTCGGCGAGCAGGAAAATACCGACTGGAATAAGCCGGATATCGATTGGAACTCTATCGACAGCCAGCTTATATCACAGCGGATACTGGTTACAAGACCCGAACTTAATGGAAAGAAACTCGGAACCTTACATTTGCGTAACCACTACGGAGTGAACATCAGTCGAATATACCGTAACGGAGTACAACTGTTAGCCACGGCAGACCTGAGACTACAGCTGGGCGACCGCCTCACGGTAGTGGGTGAAGCAGCCACCATACATAACGTGGAACGCGTGCTCGGCAATGCTATTAAAAGCCTGAAGGAACCCAACCTCGTGGCGATATTCATCGGTATCGTACTCGGGCTCGTGGTAGGCTCCATTCCTATATATATCCCATCCATTGATACTCCCATAAAACTGGGACTTGCCGGAGGTCCTATCATAGTGGGCATCCTGATAGGAACATTTGGCCCGAGGATGCACATGGTAACTTATATTACCCGCAGTGCCAACCTCATGCTTCGTGCATTAGGCCTCTCGCTATATCTGGCATGTCTCGGGTTGGATGCAGGACAGTATTTTTTCGAAACAATAGTCAGACCGGAAGGACTTCTGTGGGTCGCTGCGGGCTTTGTGCTGACTGTAGTCCCTGTATTGGTTATAGGAATACTGTCATTCCGGTGGCTGAAGATTGATTTCGGCTCAACAGCTGGAATGCTTTGCGGCAGCATGGCCAATCCAATGGCATTGGCTTATGCCAACGACATTATTCCCGGAGACAACCCTGCAGTATCGTACGCCACAGTTTATCCGCTCGCCATGTTTCTACGGGTCATAGCAGCACAGGTCATACTGATGGCCATACTATGACTATTTATAGGTGCCACATAAATATTATAGTGAAAGATGAGAAATGACTTAATAGAAAACCCTTTCAGCAAAGGCAGGTACTTAGAACTACTTGCCAGAGACTTTCCTACCATTGCAGATGCAAGCACCGAAATAATCAACTTGGAAGCCATACTCAACTTGCCAAAAGGTACAGAACATTTCCTTGCCGACCTGCATGGAGAGTATGAGGCTTTTCAACATGTATTAAAAAATGCTTCGGGCACAGTACGCCGTAAAGTAAACGAAATATTCGGTAATACACTGCATGAAAATGAGTTACGCGAATTATGTACGCTCATTTATTATCCGAAAGAAAAGCTGCGTCTTGTTAAGATGAAAGAGGCGGATCTTAACGAGTGGTATCGTGTAACATTAAATCAGTTGGTAAGGGTATGCCAGAACGCTTCTTCCAAATATACACGTTCGAAAGTACGCAAAGCCCTTCCTCTAAAATTTTCATACATAATACAAGAGCTGTTGCATGAATCAGCCATAGATCCTGACAAGCACGACTACATAAAAGGCATCATCTACACAATAGTATCCACCGGGATGGCAGACAGCTTCATAGAAGCTATGTGTAATTTAATCCAACGTCTGGTTATTGATTCTCTACACATCGTGGGTGATATTTATGATCGTGGCCCCGGTGCACATATAATAATGGACACATTATGTGACTATCATCATTTTGACATACAATGGGGCAACCATGACGTATTGTGGATGGGAGCGGCTTCAGGTAATGACGCCTGTATGGCAAATGTGTTGCGTCTTGCACTACGGTACGGCAATATGAGCACTTTGGAAGACGGATATGGCATCAACCTCTTACCACTTGCAACCTTTGCCATGGATACCTATTCGGATGATTCTTGCATTCTGTTCGGCCCGCGCTCAGCTTATGACGACGGCAGCATGGATACCAAAACACTCTCGTTGCTTGCCCGTATGCACAAAGCCATCAGTATCATACAATTTAAACTGGAAGCACAAATAATAGACCGTCACCCGGAATTGCGTATGCAGAACCGTAAACTGCTTCACCGCATAGACCTACAACGCGGAGTATTGCTAATGGATAATGGTGAAGAATACCACATGACGGATACATTCTTCCCCACGCTCGACCCTGATGATCCATACCGCCTTTCACCAGAGGAGGCTGACGTAATGGGCAAGATACATGCATCTTTCCTTAATAGCGAAAAGCTTCGCAAACACATGCGTTGCCTGTTCATGCATGGTTCGATGTACAACGTGTGCAACAATAATCTCCTGTTCCACGGTTCCATACCAATGGAGCCTGACGGCTCTTTCAAGCAAGTTGTTGTCAACGGAAAGGTTTATCAGGGTGAAGCTTTGCTGATAGCCTTGGAAGATGTTATACGCACAGCATATTTCGGAAGTGAAGACAAAGCATACCACCGATATTGCCAAGACTATATATGGTATCTGTGGTGCGGTCCTGATTCACCCCTGTTTGACAAAGATAAGATGGCTACGTTCGAAAGATATTTCGTGGGTGATAAAACACTGCACAAAGAGACCAAAGGGGCATACTATACCCTGCGCGACACCCCTGCCGTATGCGACCGTATATTGGAGGCATTTCATATTACTCCCAACCCACATGCGCATATCATTAACGGACATGTGCCAGTGAAAGCGGTGAAAGGCGAAAAACCTGTAAAGGCCGGAGGCAAACTGATAGTCATAGACGGAGGATTCTCAAAGGCTTACCAACCTGAGACTGGTATTGCCGGATATACCCTGGTATATCATTCGCATGGCCTGCAGCTTGTACAGCATGAGCCGTTTATGAGCCGTCAGAAGGCTATAGAAGAAGGGTTGGATATCAAATCCACGACCTTTATCGTCGAATTCAACACTCAACGGATGCGAGTAAAAGATACGGATAAAGGACTGGAGTTGCGAGTACAAATAAATGATTTGAAGGATTTGCTGGAGGCTTACCGTAGCGGTAAAATAAAAGAAAAGAGCTGAGTGTATTCAATGTTCAGAGACA
>CAZYVE010000018.1:0-21308 GCA_964651035.1 uncultured Bacteroides sp. | reverse complement strand
GTAAGCATTCGGTAAACTACAGGTATCAAACTTTACATAACAATAACGACTGCCACTATGAACCTGATAGTTGCAGTCGCTATTACTATATATCATTACTACCTATAGTTTGTCAGAAGATCCTTGGGCAACTGTGGCATTGCACCATTTTGCGTGCAGACGTATGCCGATGTATATACAGCCAGACGATGGGCATCTTCTACCGGCATTCCCTTCAATATGCCAGACACGAAAGCTGCAGTGAAAGAATCTCCGGCACCTACCGTATCGGCCACTTGCACTTTGGGCGTCTCTTGAAAATAAACACGTCCTGGCACAAAAACATAGCTACCGTTCACTCCGCATGTCAGAATGAGCATCTTCAGGTCGTATTTGCCCAGCAGTATCCAGCACTTGTCCTGGAGGTCTATGCCGGGATAGCCGAACATACGGCTGATTGTAACTAATTCTTCATCATTAATTTTCAGAATATTGCATTTGCACATCGATTGGCATATGACATCTTTGGTGTAAAAATTCTGCCGCAGGTTTATATCGAATATCTTCAGTTGACCATCGCCATCGGGCATGGTATCGAGAAAACGGTTGATGGTTTCACGAGACACCACGCTGCGTTGAGCCAACGACCCGAAACAAACGGCACGGGTTTCGCGTGCCAAGGCGTCAAGCGAGATTGTATATGGAATATTGTCCCAAGCCACGCCTTCCTTTATGTCATAACAGGGTACTCCTGCATCATCCAATGTCACCTGCACCGTGCCGGTGGGATAAGGTACGGTTTCAATAAGACTGTTCAGTCCCTTACCATGGAAATTGTCGAGAATCTCGTGTCCTAACTTGTCGTCGCCTACGGCACTGACTACGCGGCTGTCCATACCAAATTGTGATGCATGGTATGCAAAGTTGGCGGGCGCCCCGCCCAATTTCTTTCCTTCGGGCAGCACATCCCAAAGTGCTTCACCCATTCCTACTACTATATGATTCATGTTTTTAGGTATTGTTAAATTTTCAAGAACACAGGTTAAGAAATATCAGCCCTTCTTCATTTTGAGCATATATATAATAAGGTACAGTACTCCCACTGTCATCACGGCCACTGCTCCGTTCTGACCGACAGCATCACTGGCAAAGCCCATTAACAACGGGAAAACCGTGCCGCCGAACAAGCCCATTATCATCAGACCGGATACCTCATTCTTGCGCCGCGGCTCAGCGGTGAGGGCACGGGCAAAAATGATGGAAAACACATTGCTATTGCCATAGCCTATAAGGGCGATGCAGACGTAAATCACCGCGGCAGCGTCGGAGACTAACAGTCCTGCCATGGCTGCCAACATCATGCCTACACTGACTCCCAGGAAACTGCGCGATGAAAAGCGGCTTAAGATGAACGAACCGGTAAGGCAACCTGCGGTACGGAAAATGAAGTAGAGGCTCGTGGCCCAAGAGGCCTCATCCAAAGTCATGCCAAGACGTTCCATCAGCAACTTTGGTGCAGTGGTATTAGTACCCACGTCGATGCCAACGTGGCACATGATACCAAGGAAGCAAAGCAGAATGAACGGCCGTCCAAGCAGGCGGAAGCAATCCACGAAACCGGAAGCCTTGTCGGTCTGTTCTTCTTCTATTGGCGTAGCACCCAACCATATGATGGCTATTACTGCTATAACCATATAAATCGGGAACAATACCCGCCAATCCAATCCTAAATCAGGTATGGCATGCGTAGCTCCCCACATAGCGATGTATGGAGCCAAGAAGGAAGCGATAGCCTTGACAAACTGGCCAAAGGTCAGCGAACTGGCTAATCGGTTTCCACTTATAATGGTGGAAAGCAACGGATTGAGCGAAGTCTGCATCAGTGCATTGCCAATGCCCAGCAGTGAGAAAGAACAAAGCATCAGCCCGTAACTGTTACCGAATATGGGCAGTAGCAGCGACACGAAAGTGACAGCCAGACTGAGCAGTACCGTACTTTTACGACCTATACGATTCATCAGCATGCCGGTAGGTACGCTGAATATCAGGAACCAGAAAAATACCAGCGAGGGAAATATGTTGGCTTGTCCGTCACTCAGGCCGAGGTCTGCTTTCACATAGTTGGAGGCTATACCCACCAGATCCACGAAACCCATCGCAAAAAAACAAAGCATGACGGGCAAGAGCTTGAATATATTAGAATTACGATTCATTGTGCTATTAATGTATGGATTATTATAAATGAATTAATAAATAAAATACTTACCCCATGAGAAATCAGAGAAGTTTATGCACGCAAAGTTTTTTCACCTCGAAGCTCCCTTGACACGTCTCGAACGTAAGAGAATTGTATGCTTCGGAAGGGAAGATACGGTTGGTCATCACGAAGCGACCGTCATCGCCGAAGGCTTCAATACAACTGCGATCCACGAAGAGACGGAGACGGATATGATCAGTATCCTCCACGGGGGCGACAGTCATGGCGGAAAATTCGGGACTGAGACCAGTGAGACCACTCTGACTACGTTCCATAACGAACTGACGGCGTTGTGTATCGTAGTACATATACAATTGTTCATCTTTGCCGTTACCCAAGATTATAACAATACGTTCCGCACCGTTGTTTTTCAACTCCAGTTCAATTTCATAGGCACCATTATTATCCTCCAATAGGGAGTCGACAGTATAGCTTCCGCTCACACGGAACGCGGGGAATATGTGGTTTCCAATGCGCGCTTTCTCAATTTCCGGTGAGGGAGCGCAACGTAGCATCAGTTCGCCATTATAAGAACGGTATAGCGAAAGGTCACGAGCAATGGTATTTGCTCCCCGATACTGAAACGTGGGCAGTACGCTCTGATATTGCCAGTTACTCATCCAGCCGAGAGCAATGACCCTATCGCTGGGCGCATTGCTGAAAGTGACGGTGGCATAGTGATCCTTACCCCAGTCCATCCACTTGGTCTGTGTCGGTGACTCGTTAGTGAATTTCTTTCCATCGAAGGTTCCCACAAAATATTGCGTGGCACTACCGCCGAAGGGGCCACCGGGATTTATATTACAAATCAACACCCAGCGTGTTTCACGCGTGTCCTCCACAGACACTTCCACCAGGTCTGGGCATTCCCAAACGCCGCCGTGTGCACCCTGACGGCTGCCAAAGGAGCTTTCATATTTCCACTCCTTCAAATCGATGGACGAGTAGATTTCCATTTCCTGTCCAGCCGCCAGAATCATTACCCAATGTTTGCCGGGCGCATACCAGAAGACCTTCGGATCGCGAAAGTCACGTTTATCCGAGGTGAGTACAGGATTGCCAACATACTTGGTGAAAGTCATGCCTCCGTCGGTGCTGTAAGCCATACTCTGCGACTGGCTGTCACCCCAGGAGGTATTCTTGGCCGAAGTGTAGAAGGCTACCACCGCTCCCGCACCAAAACCGGCAGTGTTGTCGGCATCTACCACACACGAGCCACTAAAGATACTGCCATAACCGTCTGGACATATAGGTGTGCCCTGAAATTCCCAATGCACGAGATCCGTCGAGGTTGAATGTCCCCAGGTCATGTTCCCCCAGGTAGAGCCGTAGGGGTTATACTGGAAGTATAGGTGATAGACCCCGTCCTTGTAGAACATGCCATTGGGGTCGTTCATCCATCCATATAGGGGTGTGTGGTGATAGACGGGACGGAAAGGCTCGCGGTTTGCGGTATCAAACGCATCAGACAGGAGGAGCTCTTTCCAACAGCAAGCATCAGCAGGCGTCCCCTGCACTTCCAGAGTGACTTCTCTATTTTTATAAGCAGATAGGTCGAACGGCACGAAATAGTCTACCCGCTGACGTGCCAACCGTACATTGACAAATACACCTATCGGTACATTATCCGCATCTATAAGACAGATGCGAGCCTCCGGAGCATCGTCCTGAACGGGAAGCAGGAGGAAATTCTCAGCATTTATGATACGGACGTAGTTTTGTTCGCTGGCCAAGTGAAGTACGTTCAGATTATCGTCGGCAACCACGGCCGAAGGGATTGCGCTACAGCAGAAAACCATTATGGCAACTGCGGAAAGAGAGCGCGTGAAAAAGTTTTTCAGACTGATTATTGCCATTTTATTAATTGCAGGTTTAATTGATAAAAGGTTTCTTTAATACGTGAGTTCTGGATAAACAAATAACAGAAAGAAATAGGTAATCACAGAATTATTCTGCAACTTTAAGTCTGACAAACAAAAACTTAAAAAAACAAGGTTCTATGATTACCCAAGACAAAATTACGGATATTTTCTGTATAATAGATGAATTCAGCAAGAAATTTGATGCGGAAGTAGCCAAAGGGTAACTCATATCCTCTACCGGCATTCGCCGCCGATATCGCGAGGCATCGCTTTCCGATGGTGAGATTATGACCATTCTGATTGTATTCCATTTCGGCACGTTCGCCAACTTCAAACATACTATCTGCATTATATCAGAGAACACAGCTAAACCGGTACATTCAAGACACAGGTCCATCAATAATTTCTTAATGAATCTGATTGTCACACTATCGGCATATTGTTTTTATGACAATAAACCGGAAGCTTTACAAGAATATACCATTGAACAGACAAAACAAATGGTTTAATTTTAAGTAAACTTATCCCGAACTCACGTCTTTAATGCACTCTCCTATTACTCATAGCCTTGATTCTGAGTATATAATCCCGGAATATAATACAACTGGTTGTATGGTATGGGGAAAAACTCATTCTTGTTGGGTGTGTAGTAGGCATCGCTATAGTACTGAGCATAAGTTTGGCCTTCGTACACATCATTCTGTTCACTGGCGAAGAAAGCAGTCAGCGTCTCGGAAGCTATACCCCAGCGGCGTAAGTCGAAGTAGCGTCCGTTTTCCATAGCCAGCTCCAAACGGCGTTCCCAACGTACACACTCACGAGCCCGTTCCTGTGTCTGGAAGTATGAAGCCGTATATAGGGCTATCTCACACTGGTCAGCTGCATAACTAATATGCTTCTCCACGGAATTGGCAGCCCTTTGACGTATGTCATTGATAATGGTGCGAGCCTCCTCCAGGCGGTTCAGTTCAACAAGAGCTTCGGCGCGCATCAACATCACGTCTGTGTAGCGGAATACATAGTCGTTCATAGCGAAGGCCTGCCATGAGCCGTTGTAGGTCTCGCCCTGCGAGCGTTGAGGCACTTCCTTTATAGAGGTGTAATAGCCGTATGTATTCGGAGTGCGGCTGTTGGCTGTAGTCATAGTGTACGCTTCCTCATATTTGTATGGGAAAGTAGGCATACCAACTGTGTGGAAGAGACGTGGATCCCACTTCTGGGTTGTAGGTTCTCCGTTGATAGGATAAGCAATTTCATCATTGTAAGTATCGAACATTGGCAGACCATTCTGGGTCTTGAAAGCACTCACCAGATTCTGCGAGGGTTTGTGGAAATCCCACCCGCAACTCCATATGCCCCAGCAGCCGTTTAGCATGATGGACCAGTTGGCACGTCCATAGGTGGTATTGTCTTCCTCGTAGTCCGAGGTCTGTACTGCGAATATACTCTCCTTACTGTTCTCGTATTCGGGCAGGAATATGTCGCCGAAATCCTCTAAGTATCCGTATTGCGAATTTACCACATCGTCGGTGTAGTCTACTACCTGCTGCATATAATCACTGTTGATATAGTTAACTCCCGTACCGGATTCATATCCATCACCCCATGCCAGGTCGAGGTAACACTTAGCTAGGTAAGCGGCAGCCACAATCTTGTGAACCCTACCACCGTCGCTTTGCGTATCGGGTAATACATCATAAGCTGCCTTGAAATCATCAATGATGAGCTGGAAAAGTTGTTCATAGGTGTACTGCGTATTTGAAGTCTGTTCCACAGTATTGTTCACATACACTTCCTCATCTACCCAAGGTATTTGGCGAAATAAAGTAATGAGTTTGTAGTAAAAGTGTGCTCGAAGGAAACGCACTTCGGCTTCGCGTTGGCGTGTTGTTTCCTCGCCTAACACAGTCTCTCCGTTGCGCTCCAATGCAACAAGGGCGCGATTGCAACGCGATATGGCACAGTAAAGGCGGTACCACAGTTCGTCCATGTGGTCAGGGTTACTCGATGTGAGCGAACTCCATATTTCCAGATGGTGATAGTTGGTGTCGGTAGTGCCCGACCCTCCCTTCAGACTGTTGTCAGAAGTAATATCCCCATAGGGAAATAAGTTGAAAGGATAGGTGTACCAGCAGTCGCCCAACATGGCATAGGCTGCCGTCACCATTTCATCAGGATAAGAGAATGCAGTATCTTCATCAATAACTGCTGTGGGTTGATAGTCCAGGAAATCATTGCAACTGTTTAAGGTAAGCCCCAGTGCACAGGTTGTCAGAAAGATATATATTTTTTTCATAATTGTATTATATTAAAAATGTGTTGTTTTGATTAGAAACCTACCTGCACGCCAACTGTAACTGATGTCGGGATGGGATAATTCCAATCACCATTCTCGGGATCGGAGCAAGTAAGACTCTTACTCTTAATGGTAAGCAGATTCTGTCCTGAGATGTAAAAGCGAGCATTGCTAAGCTTTACCTTATCCATTACGGAGTTTGGCAGAGTATATCCTATCTGCAGGTTGCGCAGTTTAAGATATGAACCGTTCTCCACGAAATAACTTGATGCGCGTCCTTCGTCTGACGTATTATCGGTAGTTAATGCCGGGATAGAGGACGAGGTATTAGCCGTAGTCCAGGCATCAAGCAGTCTGCTACCTTTGTTCGAGCCGGCATCAGTCAGACTCCAGAAGTCAGTCTGAAATTTTTGGTTGTTGTAAACATCCTGCCCCACAACACCCTGCCAAAACATACTCAGGTCAAAGTTTTTGTAGGTAAGCCCGATGTTTATTCCGAACGAAAACTTGGGTACCGGATTGTAAATCCATGTCTGGTCATCGGAAGTAATAGAGCCATCACCGTTCAGATCAGCATACTTTAGTCCACCTACGCGGGCATTGGCCTGGCCTGATGCATATACTTCATCTTGGCTCTGGAATATACCGGTAACAACATAACCCACTATAGAGCCGTAAGGCTGACCCGATTCTACAAGATTCTCAGTCGTAGTATGGGCATATGAACCGGTCGTACTCTCCGGCAGGTAAGTCACCCAGCTGCGGTAGAAGTCGGCATTGACGTTGAGGTCTAATCCAAGTCCGCAGGCCAGCATCTTGCGGTAACCCAGTTGAAACTCCATACCCCAGTTGCGGAGAGATGGCCCGTTGCGCCATGTTGAGCCACCCTCTCCCAAGGCTCCCAAATAGGCAGGACTGATAAGCATATCATCCACATCCTTTACATATCCGTCAATGGAACCGTACAATTCTCCATTGAATAGAGTAAAGTCTGTACCCACGTTAAACTGTTCCGCCGACTCCCATTTCAAATCCGAATTGGCCAGCTGAGTAGCGCGATATCCAGAGGGGAAAGTTCCCGACCCTTGTAAATAAAGATCATAAGCGGTGGAGGTGACACGATCCAAACCATAGTCGGCCACGTACAAGCCAAACTGTGCATTGTTATCTATAGCCTGGTTACCTGTACGTCCCCAGGAGAGACGTATCTTCCAGTCATCCATCCAATCAAATTCCAACAGTTTAGAGATGCGAAGTCCTAAAGTGGCTGCGGGGAAAGTTCCCCAACGGTTGTCTCGCCCGAAGCGGGAAGATCCGTCGCGGCGTATGGTAAAGGAAGCCAATACTAAGTCGTCGTAATTGTAGTCCACCTTACCGAAGAAAGAAGCCAGACGATAACCGACCTTGGCACCAGAATTGCTCATAACACCCGTAGCTGCATTTGGCCACATGTAGTCTACGGTTTCGAGTACATATCCCTCAGAATAGGCGGAAAAATCTACTACGGTCTGCTTGTTCATTTCCGTACCAAGAAGGACAGTAATATCATGGATATCAGCCAACTTGAAGTTATAGTTGGCAGTGTTGGACCATGTCCAGTTCATTTCATTGTTGTGAGATAGAGTGGTGCTTGCCACGTCATTGTTTACTATGTCTGACTGGTAAGTGTGCGTCATCGACTGTATAAATGAGCTGTAATAGTCTATACCGAAGTTAGAACGGAAAGTGAAGCCCTTGAAAGGCTTAATATCTACGTAAGCGTTACCGAAAAGGCGCCAATAGTTCAAGGCATTATCTTTATTGTGGTAAAGTTCACGCAAAGGGTTCTGACGGTCGCTCATACCTCCTACAGGACCGGAGAATGTCTCACCGTCTTCTTCATAAACCGGTACGGTAGGTGCCATTTTCAAGGCGTTCTCCATCGGAGCGGCATCTACCTGACTGGAGTATGTGAGGGTGAAATTCTCACCTACGCTAATGTACTTATTAATATTGTACGATGAATTCATACGGGCTGAGATATTCTCAAAGTCGGTGTATTTCAATATACCTTCGCTTTTCTTGTAGCCTAAAGAAAACATGGTAGTATGTTTGTCGGTAGCACTGGACAGTGAGAGGTCGTAGTTCTGCGTAAATCCGGTGCGGGAAATGACATCCAGCCAATCAGTATCTGAGAAACGCATGGTTTTGGAGGCATTGATATAGCCGTCATACAGCCCGTTGACTGTATAGTTTACATAGCTGTTGGTAGCGGGATCCCACGCGGTGATGGGTGTTCCTGTGGAAGCGTTAAGGTTAAGTCCATAATTGCTGGCGTATGCCACAGGATCCAGTCCGTCGTTCAAAGCGGCCTGCGCCATAGCTGTGGCATATTCGGCTGTGTTACAGAGTTTCATCAAAGATTGCGATGTATAAAACTGTGCCGTAAGATTGGCGGAGAAATCAACCTTTACCTTGTCTGATTTCTTGCCTTGCTTTGTAGTAATAATGATAACACCGTTCGAGGCACGCGAACCATAGATAGAGGCTGATGCGGCATCCTTGAGTACCTGCATACTTTCAATATCGTTGGTATTCAAGGAGTTCAGGGCACGTGTTGTAGGCACACCGTCTACTATGTACAGTGGATCCTGCGAAGAGTTGATGGAACCGATACCACGGATGCGCACTGTACCTGTCCCGCTTGGTGAACCGGTGGCAGTAATGGTCATACCCGGTACCTTTCCTTGGAGTGCACGCATGGGATCGGGATCAGAAATGGTTTTCAGCTCGTCGGTTTTCACTACAGCTACAGAGCCTGTCAAATCCGCCTTGCGCTGCGTGGTATACCCCGTCACCACAACTTCTTCAAGCATTTCATTACTTTCTTCCAGCTCGACACGGACATACGCGGCGGCTTTCACCGTGACAGGTCTGTAACCAAGATAGGTAACAGTGACAGAAGCCCCTTCCGCAACAGACAAGGTGAAATTGCCGTCAATATCCGTCACCGTACCGTTTCGGGTGCCGTCTTCCACTACAGAGGCTCCGATTATTGTTTCGCCTGTCGCCTTATCAACGACCGAACCTTTCATCTGCGTTTGCTGGGCAAAAGCCGTAAGCCCCACAAACACGAGCACTGCAACAGTGCAAATTTTCAGATAGATGTTTCCCATCATACTAAGAGCGTTTTTTTAAAGTTAATAATATAAAAGTTGATTTTGCAGTTGCTCCATCTCTATACAGATGGCTTTTCCGTTGGCAAAAGTAGAAACCAACTTTTTACAAAGCTGTAACAAATGTTTCATTGTCATGCAAAATTGATACATGTATCAAAAGTACAAACTTTCGTAACAAAATTTCCATTATATCAGTATGCCTCAAGGCTGATATGCGCAATATAAACGAAGCGTGGCTGCGATGTGTACCCCACAGAAGCGCAACATATCTGCCGCAAGCGTATAACATGTTCCCTCCGGGCAGTCGGGAATAGTAAGAGAGCAATGCTTCCGACGGCAAGTATTCTGCTGTTTCAAAAACAGATTTCCTATAAAATTTGTGATGTCGGGGAAAACCATTATCTTTGTGACATGATCAATTTAGCCCGGCATATATCTTTTCTTTTATTGGAGAACGATTGCGTAATCGTTCCGGGATTCGGAGGTTTCATAACACATCATGTTCCAGCAACATGCGATACCTCCAAAGGTATATTTATACCTCCTGCCCGCATAATAGGATTCAACCCATTGCTGAAGATAAACGACGGATTATTGGTGCAGTCGTATATGCAGACTTACAATCTTGGTTTCAGAGATGCTGCCCTGATGGTGAAGAAAGATACTAACGACCTTCTCAAGGAATTGCACGACAATGGCAAAGCAGACTTGCAAGACATAGGACAGCTGCGCTGTAACATACAAGGTAAGTATGATTTCGAACCTTATGAGAAACAGGTATCTTCTCCCGGCTTATATGGTTTCGGTTTTTTCGAAATGAAAGAGCTGGACAAAGCGGAAGTTCATGTCGCACAGCACCATGCCAATGCAGTCACGAGGAGAAGAACTGCATTGAAAATACGGTTTAATGCATCGCACATTGCAAACATTGCAGCTACAATAGCCGCCATAGTTTTCTTCTTCGCACTGTCCACGCCACTGGAAAATACAGAAGTCATGAAAGGAAACTATGCACAGATATTTTCCAGTGATTTATTCATGGAAATAGGGATGAACTCACTGGCAGTCACTCCAATAACGTCGACACAGACAACCGAGGAGAAAGCAAGGCAAGCCCAAACTCCTGCAGCATTATCCGGTAATGCCGTACAATTGCCAGTACAGGATATACACAAAGAGTCGGACTCTTCCGAAAACGTAAAAACGGAAACAGGCGTTCAGACTTCAGCATCAGGACGAAACATAGACCCCGTCATACAGAAGCCATACCATATAATAGTAGCGAGCGTAGGAAACTCAAAGAAAGGGAAAATGGCGGCAGAGCAACTTAAAAATGAAGGATACGAAGATGCAAAGGTCATAATCGGAGACGGCAAGGTTAGGGTCGGGATCTGCTCGTATGCCACAGAAAAGGAAGCTTACAGCGCCCTGCAGGAATTCAGGAAGGAGGATGCCTATAAGAGTGCCTGGGTATTGAAAAAGAAAATCTGAGAAATTAAAAGCATGCGCATGAAACGAATCCGTTGCCCTAAATGCGATAACTATCTGATATTCGATGATACGCGGTATGACGAAGATCGGTCTCTGGTCTTTATATGCGAGCATTGCAAAAAACAATTCAGCGTCCATCCTAAGAAGACTTTCTCCCAAAAGATGTCAGACAATGGGAAAAATGACGTGAACCAAGACTTCGGCCATATCACTGTGATAGAAAATGTTTTCTGCTTCAAACAGGAACTGCCCCTGCATAAAGGAGACAATATAATAGGGCGGAGATGCGTGGGAACAACTATCAATGTACCAATAGAAACATCGGACATGAGTATGGATCGCCGACATTGCATAATAAACGTCAGGCAGGACAAACAGGGGAAACTGACATATACGCTTAAAGATGCCCCCAGCCTGACAGGAACATTCCTGTTCAACGAGATTCTTAATGACAGGGATCGGGTGCTCATAGAAGACGGGGCAATAATCACCATCGGTGCCACAACATTCATTCTGCATGCAGCCGGCCAATGAGGCATAAGGCCGTACACCCGCCTACTGGCAAGGTTGCGTCCTGTAATTATCAATGCAGAATCTTGAATACTAATTCTTTCAGAATATCTCCATCGCTTAATGAAAGGTTTGATATCCCTTTTGACCTTGCATCCGCATATCTTATATCTTCTATGATTTGCATGGTCTTTACACCACTGTAACGCCGCATCGCTGTCAGATATTCACGTGACTGCCAATGGGCTTTTAACCCTAAGAATGCAGCAACCCCCTGTTCCGACTTGTCCGGGGCATAGTAGGCCAACATGAGGTTGGAGAAGAAGCCAAACAGTAAAGATAATGTCATCTGTACAGGATTTGTTTTAGGATTTTCTTCAAAATATTTTATTATCCTGTTGGCTTTTAAGATATTCTTTTCGACAATGGCACTGCGCAACTCAAAATTGTTGTAATCCTTGCTGATACCGATATTGTGTTCTATTTGCTCCGGCAGAATAATTTTCAGGTTTTGTGGAAGGGTTATAATCAGCTTTTCCAGTTCTCCAACCATACGGCTAAGGTCTGCACCGACGAAATCGGCAAGCATGACTGCAGCTTTACTGTCAATAGCTAATCCTTTACGGCTGATGTACGATGTTATAAAAGCCGGCAACTGCGACTCTTTTATCTTCTTTGATTCAAACAATATGCCATTCTTGTCTATTTCTGCAGCCAGTTTCTTACGGCGATCCAACACCCCATGCTTATGGCAGAATACAAGAATTGTCGATTTCAATGGTTTCTGAAGATAGTATGACAAAGCATTGATATCTTTTATCGATTGGGCTTCCTTGACAATAACCACCTGATGTTCTGCCATCATGGGATAACGTTTTGCTGTATTTATAACTGTAGCAATGTCTACGTCTGCTCCATAAAAAACGGTTTGGTTGAACTCTTTTTCCGCATCCGTCAACACATGTTCCGCGATGTATTCCGCTATGCAGTCTATATAATATGGTTCCTCCCCCATCAGGTAATATATTGGATAATATTGCCCCGCCTCAAGCCCTTTTATAATACCGTCGTATGTATTCTCTTGCTTCATCATATTTATTTTTTAATTTTGCAAGTCACAACAAAAATCCATAAATCAGTTTACAAATGTAGCAAATGTCATCGTTAAACCTGCCTGCATTCAATGCAAAAATCACGTATGAAGACGGGAAAAGACTTATTTGGGATATTATACGCCGCAAATATGTAGCCCTGACTCCGGAAGAATGGGTCCGGCAGCATTTCGTCCATTTCCTTATAGAACATAAAGGATATCCCAGTGCACTGCTGGCCAATGAAGTGCAGTTGCAACTTAATGGTACCAGGAAACGCTGCGATACAGTCTTATTCCAACGAGACCTCAAAGCCCGAATGATTGTGGAATACAAATCTCCCCGTGTGGCAATCACCCGCCCAGTGTTCAACCAGATATCGCGCTATAATATGGTGCTAAAGGTAGAATACCTCATAGTAAGCAACGGACTGCATCATTATTGCTGCAAGGTGGATTATCTGCAGAATACATATACTTTCTTACCTGACATACCGGAATACAAAGACCTGTAGTATATCGTATCAAAGCCGCTATTGCTAATCATACTTCTGCTATCAGTCCGGCATTTCACTTTTTTGTATTATATTTGCCGTCCAATCATAAAGTCCCTTAAATATGAAAGAACTGATAGACCGGCTTCATGAAGGAGACACTACATTGGTGGTGGCCAATGGAGAAATACGTACATTTTCGGGACGCGGCATAGCCGATATTTACCGTTTGTATTGCAAAGAACCTGTTTTTTTGTACGGAGCTTCTGTGGCAGACAAGGTTGTAGGCAAAGGTGCAGCTGCCTTGATGGCATTGGGAGGAATAAAGGAGTTATACGCTGATATAATCAGTATCCCGGCACTGAAATTGCTTGAAGATGCAGGCGTGAAGGTGACTCACAGCATGCAGGTCCCGCAGATTTGGAACAGAACACATTCCGGTTTTTGTCCGATAGAGGCTCTTTGTATGCATGCTGACACTCCGGCAGAATGCCTGCCACTCATAGAGGGCTTCATGAATAATAATAAGATAACCTGCTGATAAATTATTAGATTATTATATATTTATATGTTAAGAATTGCGGTACAGGCTAAAGGACGCCTTTACGATGAGACCATGGCATTCCTGGAGGAAGCGGATATAAAACTAATGGTGACAAAACGTACATTACTGGTGCAATCGTCCAACTTCCCATTGGAGGTGCTTTTTTTACGTGATGATGACATACCGCAGTCTGTGGCCGCAGGCGTGGCAGACATAGGTATCGTGGGAGAGAACGAATACGAGGAAAAGAAAGAAGATGCGGAAGTAATAAAGCGTCTGGGATTCAGCAAATGCCATCTATCATTAGCCATTCCTAAGGATCTGGAGTATACCGGTACAAAATGGTTCAACGGGAAAAAAATCGCTACATCATACCCGCACATCCTTTCCCGGTATATGGATAAACATGGAATAAATGCAGATATTCATGTCATAACCGGCTCCGTGGAAATCTCCCCGGGAATAGGGCTGGCAGATGCCATATTTGATATCGTAAGTTCTGGTTCTACACTGACAAACAACAGTCTGAAAGAAGTGGAAATAGTGATGCACTCTGAAGCTTTACTCATAGGAAATAAAAACCTTAATGACGAGAAACGACAGATATTGAGCGAATTGCTATTCCGCATGAATGCTGTCAAGACTGCCGAAGATAAGAAATACGTATTAATGAATGTTCCCAAAGATAAACTTGATGTAATTGTCGGTGTGTTGCCCGGCATGAAGAGTCCCACTGTGATGCCGTTGGCTAAAGAAGGATGGTGCTCTGTGCATACAGTGTTGGATGAAAAGTGTTTTTGGGAAATAATCGGCAAGCTGAAACAACTGGGTGCTGAAGGCATACTGGTTTTACCGATAGAGAAAATGGTACTTTAAACCGATACCACAATAATTAAAACTCCAGAATATAGATTATGAAAATTATAATTTATCCGGAACGGGATATATGGAATGATATATTGTCACGTCCGGTGATGGAAACAAAGAACCTTTTTAATGCAGTGGAAGGTATTATATCGCGTGTAAAAGCCGAAGGAGACCATGCCCTGTTAAGCTATGAAGAAGAGTTTGACAAAGTACACCTCGACTCACTGGCAGTCACCGAAGCCGAGATACAGGAAGCTGAATCTTTGCTGGATGAAGAGCTGAAGGCTGCTATACGGCTCGCTGCACATAACATCGGGGCCTTTCATGCTGCACAACGTTTTGATGAAATAGAGATAGAAACAACTCCGGGAGTACGCTGCCGGCAAAAGGCTATACCAATAGAAAAAGTTGGAATATATGTTCCTGGCGGTACAGCTCCGCTATTTTCTACCGTACTGATGCTTGCATTGCCTGCCCGGATAGCCGGCTGCAAGGAAATAGTATTGTGTACACCTCCAGGACGCAACGGACGAGTGCATCCTGCAGTGCTTTTTGCTGCTCATATAGCAGGAATAGAACATATATTTAAGGTCGGTGGTGCACAAGCTATTGCTGCCATGGCTTACGGAACAGAAACCATACCAAAGGTATATAAGATTTTTGGGCCAGGTAACCAATATGTCACTGCCGCCAAGCAACTTGTGAGTTTGAGGGATGTAGCCATTGACATGCCTGCAGGGCCTTCCGAAGTGGAAGTATTGGCTGATGCCGAAGCAAATCCGGTCTTTGTCGCTGCAGACTTGCTTAGCCAGGCGGAACACGGTGTGGATAGCCAGTCTATACTCGTTACCACAGATGAGGCTTTGCTGCATGCCGTATCTTCTGAAATAGACCAACAATTATCTCTGTTATCACGCAAAGATATAGCAGAAAAATCTTTGATAAATAGTAGGCTGATACTTGTACATGATATGGATGAGGCTTTGGAACTTACTAATTATTATGCTCCGGAACATCTCATAATAGCAACAAACGATTATACCAGCGTGGCCGAACGGGTTATTAATGCAGGTTCTGTCTTTCTCGGAGCACTGACACCGGAGAGTGCAGGCGATTACGCCTCCGGAACCAACCATACACTGCCCACCAACGGATATGCCAGGATGTACGGCGGAGTATGCTTAGACAGTTTCATGCGTAAAATTACTTTCCAAGAAATTACCAAGGAAGGACTGCTTAATATTGGTCCTGCAATAGAAATTATGGCTGCAAACGAATCCTTGGATGGACACAAAAATGCTGTAACATTACGTTTGTCAACTATACGCACGTCTACGAATCTGTAGATTAGGTATCAAATCTATCAGAATCAGAAAAGGACTCTATGCTTTATGCTTCCAATGAGTCAGTTGGTCAGTCTCGAAAACTTCTTGACATTTGATAGGATTGGAAAATAATCTTTCTTCCTTTCAGGATTTTGTTTTTACTTTTTGTTTATCACCTATAAAAAGACAGAATATTTTCGAGATTACCAACTGGTTTTAATATTTTCCTCCCGAACTCGCGTATTTATCATCAAAGAAAAGTTCATAACTTTATGACCAATAAAACAACCTTGTTAAGTTTTTGCGACCTCATGGAGTATGGTGAGTGTAATGGATTTTCAACATCGACTAATTAACAATTCATTCTCACACAATGCATCTCAATACCGGCAGATTCTATATCGGCTCCCATTGGAGGATTACGTTTCAGAAGCCTTAGCTCCACCTCTTCTATAGCAGGAAAATCTTCCAAAAGTCTGTGCACAATACGGTTTGCTACATGTTCCAGCAGCTTCGACGGATGGTTCATCTCATCTTTTATGGCCGTAAATACGTCAGCATAGCTAACAGTGTCTTCTACATTATCTGTTTCGGCAGCACGCGTTACATCTATCTTAAGGCGGAGGTCTATTGTAAATTCGTTGCCGACCAGCGTTTCCTGTTCCCCTACCCCATGATAAGCATATAAGCGGATACCGTTCAGAATTATATAACTCTGCATGATTCTTGTTTTATATGTTGATTAATTGTAATTAAGTTACAAAACTATGACACGAGTTTCAAGCGTTCTGACTGAAAAGCATGGCAAGTTATAGAAAAACTTATAAACGGACAAGAAATCAAACAAATTTGAAGTTTATAGGCAAAAAATGTATCTTTGCAGGTACAAAGAGTTATTTAAAGATTTGTGGCCAACAGCAGGACAAGGTATTATGAAAATCCTATGTAGTTACCTAAAATCTCATGCTCTACAATTTAATTCAGTGTATCAATCTGATACAATTTTAATTGTCCGGTTACAAGAAATAAAAAACGGATCAGTATGTTCAACTTCACACTTTCCCAAGACTTCAAGTGTCATTGCCCCGGTTATCGCGGGGCTGCTGTTTATGCCGAAGTCTGCAACACAGCTTTCAACAAAGAACTATGGAACGAAATAGAATATTTCACTATGGAACTGCGCAACACTGAAACGCCAGATTCAATAAAATCGCAGCCGGCTATTGCCGCCACGCGTGAAGCCTACCGCCGATGTGGCAAAGACCCCAGCCGATACAGGCCGTCGGCAGAAGCCTTGCGTCGAAGGATACTGCGTGGAATGTCTCTGTACCGTATCGACACTCTTGTGGATCTGATTAACCTCGTCTCACTACGCACAGGATATTCCATAGGAGGTTTTGACGCAGACAAGATACAGGGGAAGGAGCTTGTACTTGGCATAGGGGAACACGATGAACCTTTCGAAGGCATAGGACGAGGTATCTTGAACATCGAGGGGTTACCTGTTTTCCGCGATGCCATTGGAGGAATCGGAACGCCCACCAGCGACCACGAACGCACAAAGCTGACACTTGACACACGCCACCTACTCGCCGTAATAAACGGTTATGACGGAAACATAGACAAGCTCAGCCAAGCTGCGGATATGACCCATGAACTGCTAATACAGTACGCCGGTTCTGACGGGGGCAACATTATATACTTCGGATGAGCAGATTCAGCCACGCCTCAACGGAAGCATCTTTCCATAAGTCAGCATCCTCCATACCCACTCCAACGGTCCGAACTGGAAAACTGAAAGCCACAGCCTACTAAAGAATATCTGACAGATATATACCGCCAGCACAATCAGTTCTGTCTGTGCCAGACCCACACCAGCACCCAGTCCTAAACCAATACCATAAAACAAGAACATACCTATGACAGACTGCCCTATATAATTTGTCAACGCCATACGACCCGGTGCTGCAAAAGCTGAAAAGAGAATCCATTTGGGACGGTTCAGAAAGATAAGGCACATACCGGATATATAAACGACAGCAAGTGGAAATACACTGACAAGATAAAGCAGTGAATGCAGTGTAAGTCCCCAAGGATGATAGTGGACGCTGCTCCACGCATAGAGCACTGAAAGAGGAAGACCCACCAATAAACCGTAGCGCAATATTTTACGAAGTAACGGCAAATGCTCTTCCAGACCGGCATACAGCCGCTTTCTACCTATATAAAACCCAAGAAGGAACAGACCGAATACCCTAAAGTAACGATTGCCGTCAATAAACTCCTGCACGCGCACTAACGCACCCTGTATGAGGAACTCGAATACGCTGCCATAGTCTTTGGCATCGCGTAGCCAATATGCAAAGTTATCATCGGTGATTCCGTAACGCGCACACCAGTATTGTTGCCATCTGACTACGGGTGCAGAGAGGGAAAATCCTGCTGTTTCCTGGACAAAATCCACGACCACCGGAAACAGAAGCATTGCGGCCGACCATGACAGCAGGCACTTGTCTGACATGCGTCGGAACAACGGTAACAATAGCCCCAGCAAAGCATACAGCATAAGTATATCACCACTCCATATAAACATAAGATGCAGGAAGCCCAGCAACGTAAGGATGCCCATCCTGCGATAGAAAATACGGAAGCCGTCTGCACCCTTTTTCTGTGCATTGTAAATAATTATAGAGAAGCCTATGCCGAACAGCAATGAAAATATCGTATAAAACTTGCCGTCCACAAAGACATATTGCAGGAAGCGCACCACGGCATCTTCGGCATGCGACGGCATGGCCTCTGCTACATCGGCATTCAAAAATGTATAGAGTGAGAACTCGGGGAAATTGGCCATTGCGATGCCTAATAAAGCAAAACCGCGCAAGGCGTCCAATATAATATACCGCTCTGATGTCCGCACCGGAGCAGCCGTTTCAATTGAATGTTTCATTTTTATAATCAACAATACTTTTCAATCCAATACTCAGGCAAGGCAAGGTGCATATCACTTCCTGTTAAGCTATACCTATGCCCGTTTGCCTTTCTTTCCTTTCCATACGCCATCCACCAGCATCACGCTTATCAGGATAACGGCCAGGCCAAACAATTGCATGCCAGTTACATTCTCACCGCCAAGCCCGGCACCAATGATGACGGCTACCACAGGATTGACATACGCATGTGTAGCTACCTCAGTGGCAGGCCGAACCTTCAGCAACCATACGTAAGCTGAATATGCAAGCAACGAACCGAATACTATCAGATATGCAAGCGACAACCATGCCTGACGCGGAATCATACCGATGTCGAGATCTGCATATTCTCCGAAAGAGAATGTACACAGCCAGAACATCAGGCCGGCAAAAATCATCTGCCACGCAGAACCGGCAAAAGCGTAGACTTCTTCCTCACTCGACGAACGGTATTTGGCATACAGGGTGCCCAGTGCCCAAGATATGCACCCACCCACCAGTATCAGAATACCGTACTCCCGGTGAACGGCAGATTCCGTACCAAGCTGTTCCGCATAAAGCATGGCTACGCCCACGAAACCGGCAATGATACCAATCCATGTGGACGGAGTACGGAAGTTGTGACGCCACATGGGAATGTCGAACAACATTATCCAAATGGCCGTGGACGAAGCGACTATAGCAACAAGGCTGCTGCTGACATATCGCTGCGCAAGCATCACCACTGCCATATCGACAAACAGCAGCACTATGCCAGTCACCGCCGAACGCCGTACCAGTGAAGGCCTGAATACACGCTCGCCATGCAACACGCAGCAGGCCAGCAACAACAGACCGGCCACAGAAAAGCGTAGGGCCCCGAGCAGGAACGTAGGAAACCCCTCCAGTGCCACACCAATGAAATAATAGGTGGAGCCCCATACCACGTATATGAGGAAATAAGCGATGAAAACAGGGAGTTTACGTTCAGTCAAGCTCATAGGGCTGTTATCTGTCATACGGTCATGTCTTCCTGCCGGAGTCAAGAGACAACACTTCGCCTATTGCCGGCATGGCTACCTCAAGCGAATCCTCATCGCGCATTCGGCGCGCGTTGTGCAAAGGTTCGTCCCATCTGTGGCGCGCCAAGGCAAACTTAGAATGGTGCACTGTGACGATGTGCTTTGCAGCAAGGTCCTTCGCCACCCGGGCTATCTGATGCGGCAGAGTATGTATATACTTCCAGTCTTCGTTGTACTGCCCGTTCTCAAGTATGGCCCAGTCTATGTGTGGATACAATTCAGCTATTTTGCCGAAGTGACTGCCATATCCGCTGTCTCCACCTATGAATATTGTCAGCGAGGGTGTTGAGAGCATGAATGACGCCCACAGACTCTGGTTTGACTTCAGCCCACGGCCAGAGAAATGGCGTGCCGGAAGGCACTGCACCACGAAGCCCCTATCCGGTGAAGTCTTCTCCATCCAGTCCAGCTCCACAAGCGATGCCTTATCGTACCCCCAGTGTTCGAAGTGTTCCCCTACCCCCAGCGGGCATATTACCTTGCGCGTGTGCCGACGCAGTCTGCATACCGTTTTGTAATCCAGATGATCCCAATGGTCGTGCGATATTACCAGATAGTCTATATCGGGCATATCTTCCGGCTTATACAAGTCAGTGCCCTCAAAAGGCCTGTTGACAAACGGCAATGGCGAGGATTCCAAGAAAACGGGATCTACCAGCACACGTATTCCGTCCACCTGCAGCAGATACGATGAATGGCCAAACCATACCATCAGATTCTCGTCGGGCGGCAGATTCTTCAGGTCAGTCTTCACTACGTGCAGAGGAAATGAGGGACGCACGCTGTCTTTGGCTGAAAATACAAAATTCCACATGGCACGCCAGCGGTTATTGTTGCCCGTCATCAAACGTGTTGGGAGCAGATTCTTGAACTCACCGTCCCTATAGTTGGGCGAGCGCTTTATACGTTCCAGCCGTTCGCCGGAAGGCAGCCGTCCGAACGAAGGCTGTCGGAGAAAAATCCACCCGCAACCCGCCATTGTGACCACTACTGCTATGATGACTGGAATTAGCATATAAGACTTCTTCAGATGCATGTCTCGCACATTTATCCGGCCACAAAAATAGGCTGAAAGGTACACACGGCAGGTAGACAGATTACGGATGGTGCTACCTATATTACAGATTATACACGTGCTGTAAGCATTCCTGTTCTGACGGCCATGCATTTCAGGCAAGACCGAAACATGTTCTGCTGCCGGCTACTATGCATTTCCGCCAGACAGGAAACGTGTTCCGTAAAAAACGGAAATAAATGCAGGTACGCATACTTTCCCGGCATATTCTTATGCAGCATTTGACACAGTTATTTTGATTTTCAAAAGTTAATTGCGACCTTTGCCCATAACACTCCTATTATTAACATTATAAACTGATACCAGACATGAAGAGACTACTTACTA